>NZ_RCWN01000001.1:1712500-2012500 GCF_003668555.1 Notoacmeibacter ruber
CGGACGTTTGGACAATTCGCCCCAGGCATAAGCAAAAAAGGCGAGCGGACGGGAGGCGGTAATCGACGAGTCAAGCTGCCGTAGCGAACCGGCGGCCGCATTACGGGGATTGGCGAAGACACTCTTGCCCGCTTCTTCCTGACGCTTGTTCAGCTCTGCGAAATCATCGTGGCGCATATAGACTTCGCCGCGCACTTCCACGATTTCCGGCACGTTCCCTGTCAATTCGACGGGGATCGTATCAATGGTCTTTGCATTGATCGTTACGTTCTCGCCCACGCGGCCATCGCCGCGCGTTGCGGCAGTCACCAGGCGCCCCTTCTCATAGCGAAGCGAAAGCGACAGGCCGTCTATCTTCGGCTCTGCCGTCAGCGCCAATTCGCTGTCGGGGTTCATTTTTAGAAATCGGCGGACCCGCGTGGCAAAGTCCCGCACATCTTCATCCGAGAATGCGTTGTCGAGAGACAGCATGGGCAGCGCATGCGTGACCTTCTCGAATTTCTCGGACACCGGTGCTCCGACACGCTTCGAAGGTGAATCCGGCAGCACCAGTTTCGGAAAGCGCGTTTCGATCGCAGCATTGCGCTTGCGCAGTTCATCATAGGCGGCATCGGAAATGGTAGGATCGTCTTCGCCATGATAGTGGCGGTCATGTTCTGCGATCTCGGCTGCAAGCCGGTCGAGTTCGGCGCGTGCCTCAGTTTCGGTCAGTTCCTCGACCGTCTTCTTGCTGGCCACCTTCGATCTCCCATACGCCCGACAGACGGACAGCGATAGCGGCCCGACGCTACGACGATCAAGCGTAAACCTGTCGCGACGACAACAAGTCAGCCGGCCTGTGTCGCGTGAAGCAATTTTTCAGCTGCGGCGCGCGCTTCATCCGTCACCGACGCACCGGACAGCATTCGAGCGATCTCCTCGCTGCGCTCCCGGCGCTCCATCAGCGAAACGGATGTCGCCATGCGGTCCTCTCCGCTCTTTGCGATGAGGAAATGGTGCTTGGCCTGCGCCGCAACCTGCGGCGCATGCGTAACGGACAGGACCTGAACGTTTTCAGCCAAACGGGCCAAGCGCGCTCCGATGGCGTCGGCCACCGCGCCCCCCACTCCGGTATCGATCTCGTCGAACACCAGCGTCGGCGCCGATCCGCGATCCGCCAATGCGACCTTGAGAGCGAGGAGGAAGCGCGACAACTCACCACCCGAGGCGACCTTCATCATCGGTCCGCCATTGGTGCCAGGATTGGTCTGGACCCAGAATTCGGCACTATCGATACCGTCCGCCGCCCGGTTGGAGCCATCGCTTTCGAAATGGACGAAAAACCGGGCGCGGTCGAGCTTGAGAGCAGGCAACTCAGCCATCACGGCGTTGGACAGGGCATCCGCCGCCGCCTTGCGCTTTTCAGACAGCACAGACGCCGTAGCGTCATATTCCGCCTCTGCCTCTGCCACGGCTTTTTCCATTGCCGCCAAGCGCTCTTCACCAGCGTCGATATCGGCGAGATCGCTCACCATTCGGTCGCGAAGTTCCGGCAGGTCGTCAACCGACACCCCGAACTTCCGGCTGGCTGCGCGAAGGGCGAACAACCTTTCCTCGGTTGCCTCAAGATCGTGGGGGTCGAACTCGGCGGCGCGCTGCGCCTCATCCACCCCGGCCTGGACAGCATCCAGCGCAATCATCGCCTCATCCAGCGCCGAGA
Organism: Notoacmeibacter ruber; assembly: GCF_003668555.1. Lineage (NCBI taxonomy): Bacteria > Pseudomonadati > Pseudomonadota > Alphaproteobacteria > Hyphomicrobiales > Notoacmeibacteraceae > Notoacmeibacter > Notoacmeibacter ruber. Next base: position 1,714,200 of record NZ_RCWN01000001.1, read on the forward strand.
CGATTCCGGAAAGCAGCTCGGGCTCGTCCTGGCTCTTGCGCTCAAGTCGCCGCATTAGACCGGCAAGTTGGCTCATCGGGGCATTCGGGTCCGACAAAACCTCCTGCGTGTCTGCAATTTCGACCGCAATCTTCTCGGCCTTCTGCATATTGGTACGGCGGATCGCGAGATCCTCTTCCTCGCCGGGCTGAGGGTCGAGTTCCGACAATTCTTCCGACGAAGCCCGCAGATAGTCGGCCTCACGCGCGGCCTCCTCGATCTTTGCCCGGTGCGCCGAAAGCTCATGCTCGGCTTTCCGCCAGGCCGCATGGATACGGCCAAGGCTCTGCACCTCCCCGACGAGACCGCCGAAAGCGTCGAGGAGCAAGAGATGCGCCGCCTGATCGACCAGCGCTCGATCGTCGTGCTGTCCGTGAATTTCGACGAGTTCCGCCCCAAGCCGACGCATGAGAGCGACGGATGACGGCCGATCATTGACGAAAACGCGTGTCCGCCCGTCGGCAGTCTGGACACGGCGGAGAATGATGTCGCCATCATCCTCCAGTTCGTTATCGCGCAGGACCTGCCTCGCCGGATGGCCGGCAGGAATGTCGAAAACAGCCGTCACCTGTCCCTGAGATTGTCCGGCGCGGACCAGGCCGGCATCGCCACGCGCACCAAGCGCAAGAGAAAGGGCGTCGAGAAGAATGGACTTTCCGGCTCCGGTCTCGCCCGTCAGAACGGACAAACCGTCCGACAAATCGAGATCGAGCCTCTCGATCAACACAATGTCACGAATCGAGAGAGAAGCCAGCATCGCTTGCCGATAGGTCCGTTTCGTCGGTTGCCGGCGCGGCCTCAGCTTCCCGACGTCTCGCCGAAGACGACGCGGCTCAACCACCCACCGGAGCTCTTCTGCGGCTCATAGCCACCCTTGTTCAGCAGAGCATAACTGTCCTTATACCACTGACTGTCCGGGAAGTTATAGCCGAGAATGGCGGCAGAGTTCTGGGCTTCATCGACGAGCCCCATAGCCAGATAGGACTCGGTCAGACGAGCAAGCGCTTCTTCCACGTGGCGGGTGTTGGAATAATTTTCAACCACGTAACGAAACCGGCGGATTGCTGCGAGATATTCGCGGCGCTCCAGATAATAGCGGCCGACCTGCATTTCCTTGCCGGCGAGCTGATCGCGACCGAAACGGATTTTCGCCTGCGCATCCGGAACATATTCACTGTCGGGCCAGCGCGTCACCACCTGATTCATGGTGCTGATCATCTTCTGCGCCGCGTCCTGATCGCGCGTGACGTCCTTGATCTGCCGCCAGTAGGACAGGCCGGCAATATAGGTCGCATAGGCGGCGTCATCGGTCGCCGGATAGAGCGTAGTGTAACGCTTCGCGGTCAGAATGGCGTCATCGTACTGGCCTTGGCGATATTGCGTGAAGGCCTGCATGACGAGCGCCTTGCGCCCGAAGTCGGTGTAGGGATGCTGATTCTCGACGGCCTTGAACTTGCGGCCGGCTTCAGTCATCCGGCCAGCTTCAAGATTGGCAAGGCCCTGATTGTAAAGTGTATCGGCGGGCTCGATGTTTTCGACGTACAGAGCCAGATCCGCGTCGTCCGTCGACGAACATGCCCCGAGGGCCGGTAATGCCGCCAATGCGACAAGACCCGCGATCATTTTGATGCGTCCCATTGGAAAGCGCTCGATCTGCTCGACCATTTCTATTCCCTCAACCCCAAATTCCGGACTACGCCATAAAGGAAGCGAAGCCCGGCGGCAATCACGCATCTCTGGTGTTCCGTCAATGTGGCAGCGCTGGGGCGAAACGGTCATTTGAGTCGCATGCCCGCGACTGATGCCGACCGTGTGATGCGCGAGCCTCAGTCAATCAGTCGGTCTGCGGAGACAAATTCGGAGCGGCTGCAACCGGCATGGCCATAGCACCGGCTCGCGCCCCGGTCCGCGTTTTGGCGCTCTCGACACGCCAGGCGCTCTTGTCATCGAGCAGGGCCTTCAGCGCCATCGCGTTGATGCGATGGCCACTGCGATACGAGTGGAAAGTGCCGATGAACGGCATGCCGGCCAAGGCCAGATCGCCGACCGCATCCAGCAGCTTGTGACGAACGAACTCGTCCGCTCCACGAAGACCACCGGGATTGACGACACGTTCATCGTCTCCGACGACAACGGTGTTCTCGAGGGATGCGCCAAGGGCATAGCCAGCGGCCCAGAGGCCTTCAACGTCCTTCATGAAACCGAAGGTACGAGCAAAGGCAATCTCGTCGCGGAAATCGCCGGCTGCCATATCCAGTGTCGCATGCTGCGCACCGATGACAGGATTGGCGAAGTCGATCGATACATCGAAACGCATACCATCCGACGGCAGGAATTCCGCAAAGGCCTGTCCGCTCTGCACGCGAACAGTCTTCAAAACGCGAAGATAACGCCGCGCAGCTGAAAGCCTGCGGATACCCGCTTCCATAAAGCCGTCCACGAAGGCTCGGGCGGAGCCATCCATGATCGGAACTTCGCCCTCATCGATTTCCACGATCATATTGTCGATGCCACAGCCCATCGCGGCCGCCATCAGATGCTCGATCGTGGCAATGGAAGTTCCGCAAGGCGCGCCAAGCACGGTCGCGAAAGAGGTTGCGATCACGGACTGGGACTTGGCCGGCAGGCTGACAACACGCCCATCATCCAGGGTACGATGGAAAACGATGCCGGTGTCAGCGTCAGCGGGATGACATTCGATACGTACGAGACGGCCGGAATGCACACCCGCGCTCTCGAATTGAATGCTTTCACGCAAAGTCGTCTGACAGTCTGACACTCACTTGGTCCCCAAGTCGTAAAGCATGACTCATGCTTCTTAATGGTTCTGAAAACCCGCCCCATCCCCATAGGCATTCGGGTATTGGACGTTGGTAACCGGCGGATCGGAAAGAGGGAAATCACGCTTGTTTACCTGAGTGCGACAATTCGTAACGTTCACGTCAAAGGCGTTGCCGTATTTGCCTCAATCCCTTGCAAAGCAAAGGGCCGGCTCCTTTCGGAACCGGCCCTGAAACGTGATGACTTTGTGGCGATCAGTTGGCCTGACGACGAAGGAATGCCGGAATTTCGAGCGCTTCCTCTTCGCTGCGGACGGCCGGGTTGAGGCGTCCGACATGGTCCGTCTGGCCACGGCGTGGTGCATAGACCGACGAGTCCTGACCGGTCGGGCGACGATCGGCGGCAGCCGGAGCATTCTGGCGAAGCGCCGGCGCACGCGGTGCTTCGGCGTGAGCCGCAGCGTCTGCATGACGGGCTTCTTCCTCGCGGCGGCTAAGGCCGGTCGTCAGCTTCTTGATCAGGCCGAGCGGACCCCGCTCGGCTTCATCGGCACGGACGTCGTGACGATGAGCGATCTCTGCGCGAAGCTGCGGCGGGAAATCCTCGACGCTCGGCATACGCGGCATTTCGCTGGCCGGTTCGCTCCGCTCGACGGGCTTGGGCGCGGGAGCCGCAACGCTCTCACGTGCAACGGCCTCGTTGAAAGCCAGGCTTTCCTGACGCGGTGCCGGAGCAGCGGCAGGCTGAGCCGGCATTTCGCTCTCACGACGCTGCTGAACAGCCGGGGCTGCCGGTTTCGGTGCAGCAGGAGCCGGCGCGGATTGCGGCATGGCGCCGAAGATCTGGCTCGTCGGACGAGCCGCTGGCTCGGTCACGGCCGGACGCGGCTGCTGCGGGGCTGCCGTCATTTCTGACGGACGCTCTGCTGGCGCCGGACGGGGAGCCGGCTGCGCCGGAGCAGCGGGACGGACTGACACCGGGCGCGATTCCAGAACAGGCTGCTCCATGCTCGTGGCGTTGCGATCGATACCGGTGGCGACGACGCTGACCCGGATAATGCCTTCCAGGCTCTCATCGAACGTCGCGCCGAGAATGATGTTGGCATCGGGATCGACTTCCTCGCGGATGCGGGTTGCCGCCTCGTCCACCTCGTAGAGGGTGAGGTCGCGACCGCCGGTGATCGAGATCAGCAGCCCTTCCGCGCCCTTCATGGAGCTTTCGTCCAGAAGCGGGTTCGCGATAGCAGCTTCGGCGGCAGCCATTGCACGGCCCTCGCCCGATGCTTCGCCGGTGCCCATCATCGCCTTGCCCATCTCGCGCATCACGGAGCGGACGTCGGCGAAGTCGAGATTGATAAGGCCTTCCTTGACCATCAGATCGGTGATGCAGGCGACACCGGAGAAAAGAACCTGGTCCGCCATGCCGAACGCATCGGCAAAGGTCGTCTTGTCGTTGGCGATACGGAAGAGGTTCTGGTTCGGAATGACGATCAGCGTGTCGACGGCCTTGTGCAGGTCCTCGATGCCCTGGTCGGCGATCCGCATGCGGCGCTTGCCCTCGAAATCGAACGGCTTGGTCACGACACCGACGGTAAGAATTCCCTTTTCACGGGCAGCGCGCGCCACGACGGGAGCCGCGCCTGTTCCCGTGCCGCCACCCATGCCGGCCGTCACGAAGCACATATGTGTCGACGAAAGATGATCGACGATCTCGTCGATGCATTCCTCTGCAGCGGCGCGGCCGACTTCCGGCTGGCTGCCGGCGCCGAGGCCTTCGGTCACGTTCGCGCCAAGCTGGATGATCCGGTCGGACTTGCTCATCGCCAGCGCCTGGGCGTCGGTGTTGGCGACGACGAAGTCGACACCTTCCAGGCCGGCGGAGATCATGTTGTTGACAGCGTTGCCACCGCCGCCACCCACGCCGAAAACGGTGATGCGAGGCTTCAGTTCGGTGATGTCAGGCTTATGCAGATTGATACTCATGGTCTTCCCGTCCTTTAACCCTCTAGGGAGGCTCCTGCGACTAATTCTGGCGATGGCCACGGGGGCAGCCTTCGCCGGTTCTTAAAAACTCTCCCGCAACCAGGCGCCGACCCGCGCGAAGCGGCTGCCGGACTGCATTGCGAACCCTGTACGAACGCCACCCCGCTGGCGTGTCTCGAAATGGGCGACCTGCGGATAGATCAGCAGGCCCACCACGGTAGAAAAAGCAGGCCCTTTGGCCATTTCCGGAAGGCCGGAAACACCGAGCGGCCGTCCGACGCGAACGTTACGGCCGAGAATGCGGCGCGCCACTTCCGGCAATCCGTTCAGCTGCGCGCCACCGCCGGTCAGGACGAGGCGCTTGCCGACGATACCGGCATGGCCCGACGCATTGAGTCGGTCACGGATAAGCTCCAGCGTCTCTTCCGTCCGCGCGCGGATGATCTTAGTCACCACGGACCGCGGCACGGTGGCGTGTTCCTCGCCGGCCACGGCCGGAACCGTGATCAGTTCGCGATCGTCAGCGGCACTCGGAAGCGCCGAGCCGTGCATCACTTTAAGGCGTTCAGCTTCGTCGATGGCGGTCGACATGCCACGCGCCAGATCGAGCGTGACGTGATGGCCCCCGATCGGAACGGAGTCGGCGTGAATGAACCGGCCGTTCTGGAAGACCGAAAGTGTCGTCGTTCCGCCGCCCACATCGATGCAGGCCGCGCCCATGGAAACCTCGTCGTCAACCAGCGTGGAAAGGCCGGAGGCATAAGGCGTGGCAACGATCCGCTCTACCGAAAGGTGACAACGGTTGATCGCAAGTTCCAGGTTGCGAAGCGGTCCGGCATCGCCCGTCAGGACGTGCATCGTGACGCCAAGCCGGTCGGCCACCATGCCACGAGGGTCTGAAATGCCGCTTTCCTCGTCCAGCGAGAAGCCGGTCGGCAGGGAGTGAATGACGGTCCGCTCCGCTTCTTCCGACAAGCGCGCTCCAGCGGCCAGCACACGAGAGATATCGCCGGATTCGACCTCATGTCCGGCCAGATCGACCTGCGCCATGAAGCTCTCGGACTTCAACCGTCCTGCCGCCAGATTGACGATGATGGAATCAACGGTAAGCCCGGCCATGCGCTCGGCCGACTCGACCACCTTGCGGATCGATTCCTCGGCCGCGTCCAGATCGACGATCACGCCGCTCTTGACGCCCTGGCTGCGGCAGTGACCGATGCCGATCACCCGCATCTGATGCGTGCGACCTTTCAGGACTTCACCGTGCTCTTCGCGTGGCTTCAGCCGGGCGATGATGCAGGTCAGCTTCGTCGATCCGATATCCAGAACGGTCAGGACACCGCCCCTGACGCTACGACGGCGCGGGAATGGAATGATCGTCATGTCCGGCCCTCCGAAAGAGAGTGGCGGATTTTCTTTTCGATGGTTTGGAACGCCTTTTCACGCGCTTTCATCACATCATCCGATGTTGCAACGACGAGTTGACCTTCGATCCGCATATCGATCGAGCTGATATCCCGGGCGACCAGTTCGCCGAAGAGATTGCCTTCCTCCAGCCGTGCTAGTGCCTCGGCCGGACGGCGCTCCGGCAGTTTGACGGTTACGCCGTTATCGAGCTGCAGGTCCCAGCGACGGTGACCGACGCGAATAAAGGCCCGGACGCGGTCGGCAATGGTCGGATAGGCAGCGACAAGATCGCTGATCTGACGGGCATTCTCGGCAGCGCCCTCGCCCACGACGAGCGGCAGCCCGGAAAGCACCACACCCTCATAAGGCGCAAGAACAGCTCCGGAACGGTCGATCACCTGCACGAGCGAGCCCATCTGCCAGAGCGCCGCCGGCTTGTGCTCGGTCACGTCGATCGTCAGCCGCGAGGGATAGGTCTTGCGCACTTCCGCCGACTTCACCCATGGAAGAGCCACCACGGCATTCCGGGCCTCCGCGACACTGAAACCGAGAAGCGCCTTGCCGTCATCAAGACCGACTGCGTGTGCGATTTCCGTCTCATCCGTGAACCGGTTACCGGCCACAGCCAGTTCCGCCACGCCAAAACCTGTTGCATTCGCGGTAGCCGCGGCAATGGTCGAAACATGCCCGCCGATCACGACGCCGGAGACGATCCAGGCGGAGAAGAATCCGCCGATCACGATCGGCGTCGCCGCATTGGGGACGGCCACGTCGCCCTGAAAGAAGCGCCGGCAAAAGCGGGCCGGACGCCGTAGCGGACGAGGCAACACGCCCAGACCGTGCCCAAACCGAGACTGGCCGATCAACGCCCGCATGATGCGTCCTCCACCAGCCAGCTTACCAGTTCCGCCATAGAGTGGCCGGCATAGGCTGCGAGCTCAGGCGCAAGCGACTGTTCGGTCATGCCCGGCTGAGTGTTGATCTCTAGCCAGATGATCTCGCCATCTTCGGAGTGACGGTCATCATAGCGAAAGTCAGAGCGTGAAATGCCACGGCAGCCCATGATTTTGTGAGCGCGCAGAGAATAGTCCTGAATCTGGGACTTCACATGCGGGGGAAGGTCTGCCGGGCAGACGTGACGGGCACCGCCAGCGGTATATTTTTCATCGTAGTCGTAGAACTTGTCGCTATTGGGAATGATCTCGGTCACGCCGATCGCAACATCGCCCATGACAGCGCAGGTCAGCTCGCGACCATGAATGTATCGCTCCACCATAACCATGTCGCCATACTTCCAAGAGTCAGAGGAAACAGACTGCGGCGGATGAGGCTGGTTTCCATCAACGATGAGAACGCCAAAGGACGAGCCCTCAGTGACGGGCTTGATCACGTAAGGTGTTGGCATCGGATGAGCCGAACCGATTTCGAAACGGTTCATCACCTTGGACTCTGCGATCGGAATGCCGGCGTTTCGGGCCAGCACCTTGCTGCGCTCCTTGTCCATGGCAAGAGCCGAGGCAAGCACACCGGAATGCGTATAGGGAATGCCCATAAACTCCAGCACACCCTGAACGGTACCGTCTTCGCCGAAGGGGCCGTGCAGCGCGTTGAAAGCGACATCCGGCTTCAGTTCGGCGAGCCGCGCTGCCAGATTGCGTTCCACGTCGACACGCGTCACCTGATAGCCGGCCTCTTCGAGCGCAGCCGCGCAGGCTTCGCCGGAATTCAGGCTCACCGGCCTTTCCGACGAGAAACCACCCATTAATACTGCGATATGGCGGCTCATGGTGCCCCTTGCAAATGGCAAGATTACGCTACGATTCAGCCGCCACCCTAGGAGGTGGATGGTTAATCAGTGGTTAGCATTTTAGCTTCTGGAAAGATTTTGTCAGGGTTTCGGAAACTTTTACGCGAGGGTCCAGGCGCCGGCCAAGCAAGGCTGAACCTCTCCGAAAACCATGGTTTCGAAGAGGCTTGAGAAGGAAAAAGCAGAGAGTTTGCCGCGTCTCGCGCGGCGCTCGGCCAATCAGGCGTCGCCGCCAGCTTCCAGCTGTTTCGGCAAGTCGTTGGCCCAGAGGCTGATTGAGCCAGCGCCAAGCATCAGGACGAAATCACCCGGTTTCGAAACCTCACGCACGAAGGGGGCGATGGCCTCCTTGCCCGCCAGATCGCGCGCGTCACGGTGACCGCCAGCGCGGATGGCCGAGACGAGCGCCTCGGAATTGATACCCTCGATCGGATCTTCGCCCGCTTCGTAAACGGGGAGAACCGCGACGCAGTCGGCATCGTTGAAGCAGCCTGCGAAATCATCGAAGAGATCGTGAAGCCGGCTGTAACGATGAGGCTGCGCGATTGCGATGACCTTGCCGGGCGCCGCATCCCGGGCGGCAGCGAGCACGGCTCTGATCTCAACGGGATGGTGGCCGTAATCATCGAAGATTTCGACACCGTTCCACGTCCCGGTATGGGTGAACCGCCGTTTGACGCCACCGAAGGACAGAAGGCCCTCGCGGATATCGTCGGCGCTCATCTCCAGCGCATTTGCCACCGCGATAGCAGCCGTTGCATTGGAAATATTATGCCGGCCCGGCATTGGCAGCTTCAGATTTTCGATCAGAACGCCTTCCGTGCCCTTTCGCGGACGAATCATCACATCAAAGCAGCTATGCCCTGCCTCGAAGCGGGCATTCAGAAAACGAACATCGGCCTGAGGGTTTTCGCCATAGGTGATGATCCGCCGATCCTCGATACGGGAAACCAGCGCCTGCACTTCCGGGTGATCGATGCACATGACGCCAAAGCCGTAGAACGGCACGTTTTCGACGAACCGCCGGAAGGCGGCCCGCACCGCGTCGAAATCGCCGTAGTGATCCAGATGCTCGGGGTCTATATTGGTGACCACGGCGATCTCGGAGGGCAGCTTCAGGAAGGTACCGTCGCTCTCATCCGCCTCGACGACCATCCATTCGCCTTCGCCCATGCGCGCATTGGTGCCATAGGCATTGATGATGCCGCCATTGATGACGGTCGGATCAAGTCCGCCGGCATCCAGCAAGGTTGCGATCATCGAAGTGGTCGTGGTCTTGCCGTGCGTGCCCCCAACAGCGATGGCCTGGCGAAAGCGCATCAACTCGGCCAGCATTTCGGCCCGGCGGACGATCGGCAGGGTCCGTTCGCGAGCCGCCTGAAGCTCAGGGTTATCCCGCTTGATTGCCGTCGAAACAACGACCACTTCGGCTTCGCCGAGATTTTCGGCGCGCTGACCGACATGAACCGTAATACCCTTGTCACGCAGCCGTTGGACATTGGCATTATCGGACTGGTCCGACCCCTGAACGGAATAGCCAAGGTTATGCAGCACCTCGGCTATGCCACTCATCCCGATTCCGCCAATGCCGATAAAGTGCACGGTCCCGATCGTCTGCGGCATAGCCATGGATGATGGCCCTCTCTTGTACTGGTTGATGGTTTCGCGACGCGAAATTTAGCGCGAGGCAATAGCCTCTGCCTCATCGGCAAGCAAGACAGCCGCGTTTGGACGACCGGTCGCCTTGGCGGCAGCGGCCATATCGGCAAGCCGCGACGGGCTTTGGCCGAGTTCCGCGATCAGGCCGGCCAACATTTCGGGCGAAAGGCTGCGCTGCTCACGCACCTGACATCCACCGGCCGCCTGCAGCGCTGCGGCATTCGCACTCTGATCGTGATCGAGTGCGTGAGGATACGGGACGAGAATTGCCGGGCGGCCGATCGCCGCCAGTTCGGAAACGGTCGAAGCACCGGCCCGACTTATGACGAGATGTGCGCCAGCAATGCGAGCTGCCATGTCGGAGAAGAACGGCGAGACCTCGGCCGGGACACCAAGCCTTGCGTAAACCTGCCGTATCTCATCCTCATCATCGGCGCGCGCCTGCTGCGTGATCGACATGCGCTGACGCAAGTCAGCCGGCAGAAGCTCGATGGCAAGCGGCAAGGCCTCGCCGAAATATTGCGCGCCCTGACTGCCGCCGAAAACAAGAAGCCGAAACTGTTCGTCCGGGCCAGGCGGAGCGTATGGCTGGTCCAGAACGTCGAGCACGGCGGGACGAACGGGGTTTCCGGTCTGCACCGTCTTTCCCGCAAAACCACTCGCTTGCGGCGTCAGGAACCCTCCGGCGATACGGTCAACGCGAGCCGCAAGGGCCTTGTTGGCGCGGCCCATGACCGCGTTCTGCTCGTGAACCATGCTCGGCACACCGCGCCGGGTTGCAGCGAAAACAGGCGGCAACGTTGGATAGCCGCCAAAACCGATCACGGCCTTCGGCTTCAATCTGTTCAGGACCGCGACGGATTGCCGATAGCCGGCAAACAGCGTCGTCAGCGTCTTCCACAGAGCAATGGGATTGCGGCCGCCGATTGTTGCCGAGCGCACCAGATGCACTTCTCCCGGAAAGCGCTCGGAATAGCGCTCCGCGCGCTCATCAGTGGCAAGGTGGACCGTCCAGCCACGGCCGATCAGTTCATGTGCCAGCGCTTCGGCAGGAAAGAGGTGCCCGCCCGTGCCGCCGGCACTCAGCAAAATGGCGCCCTTATGCTCGCTCATCGCTATTCCGCCGGCATCAGGGCGCCGGTCGGCGCGGGCGACAGGTTGAGCTCGAAACCAGCCCGTTTTTCCGGCCTGTGGCGCGTCAGAGCCAGCACCATACCCATGGCGATGGCAGTCGCGATGAGAGACGAGCCGCCGTAGGAAACGAAGGGAAGCGTCATGCCCTTTGCCGGCAGCAATTGCAGATTGACGCCGATATTGATGATCGACTGAAGCCCGAAAATGGTGACGAGCCCGCAGGTCGCCAGGCGGGTGAACTCGTCGCGCTCTCGAAACGCCAGCCAGAGCCCCCGAACCACGACGACCATAAAGAGGCTGAGAAGAAGAAGGCAGAAGATCGCGCCGAACTCTTCCGCAGCTACCGAAAACACGAAGTCGGTATGGCTATCCGGCAAGGAGCGTTTGACGATGCCTTCCCCAGGACCCGTACCGAACCAGCCGCCGTGCTGGATCGCCTGCATACCTTGCATCACCTGATAGTTATCGCCCTCGCCTGTCAGGAAGCGGTTGATGCGGCTCTGGACGTGATCAAAGGAGAGATAGGCGGCAGCCGCGGCGCCGACACTCATGAGGCCGAGCCCGCCGATCAGAAGCCAACCAAGCCCTGATAGGAAGAACAATACACCGAACGTCGCCGCAACCAGCATGGTCTGGCCGAGATCCGGCTGTCCGACCAAAAGAGCCGCGACCAGCAGGAAGAGCACGATGGCAAAAATATTGCCTGGAATCTCGGGCTTTTTCATGTGCTCGGAGAACAGCCAAGCGGCCATCACGACGAAGGCCGGCTTCATATATTCCGATGGCTGAATCGAGAAGCCGAGAATGTGGAGCCAGCGGCGCGAGCCCTTCACTTCCATGCCGACGAAAAGAACCAGCACCATCATAAGAAGGGTGGCCGCGAGCAACAATGCTGCAAAGCGGCGAACCTGCCTTGGCGTCAGAAACGAGACGGCCACCATCACGGCGACGGCCGGGATCATGAAGACGATCTGCCGGATGATGAAATGATAGGTGTCGAGCCCGATACGTTCGGCAACAGCAGGACTCGCCGCGAAGGAGAGCGTGATGCCGAAGAGCATGAGTGCGAGAAACGTGACCAGCAGCCAGCGGTCGATCGTCCACCACCAGTCGGATATCAGACCACGCTCGGTTCTCTTGAGGCTCATGAGGCACCCCCTGCAATAGGCTCGGCGCGCGGTAGCGCGAGGACGGCATCGCGGAACGCATCGCCGCGAACTTCGAAATTCCGGAACTGATCGAAACTGGCGCAGGCCGGCGACAGCAGCACGACTCCGCCGCCTGCGTCTTCGGCATCGCGCGCCGCGTGAGAAACCGCGATGTCCAGCGTGTCGCTGATTTCGTAAGGCACGCGGTCGCCGATCGTGGCCGCGAAAGAGGGCGCGGCCTCACCGATCAGATACGCTTTCTCGACGCGATCGAAGAGCGGCGCCAAGGCCTCTATGCCGCCCTGTTTTGGAAGGCCGCCCGCGATCCATCGCACGCGATCAAACGACGACAGAGCCGGAGCAGCCGCTTCGGCATTGGTGGCCTTCGAATCATTGACGAAAAGCGTCTCGCCGATATGGGCGACCTGCTCCATCCGATGGGCAAGCCCGGGAAAGCTCTTCAACCCGGAGACGATGGCGTCTTCATCGAGACCCAACTTGAGGCATGTGCCGATGGCGGCCATGGCATTCTGTGCATTGTGAAGGCCGCGCAGCGCGCCGATCCCTTCCAGGGAGGCGATTACCCGGCGTTCCGTTCCGGCGGCCAGAATGACGTTCGGCCCTTCGGAGAAAAGGCCTGTCCCGAGATGCTGTGTCGTCGAGATCTGAAGCGGCACCTGCCCGTCCTGGCGCATGCCATCCACAAGAGCCCGGCCGTAGCGATCATCAACGCCGACGATGGCATGCCGGCTTCCACGAACGAGCTTCGCCTTGATCGCAGCATAGTTCTCTATGGTGCCGTGCCGGTCGAGATGGTCCGGTGTCACATTCAGCAAAATGCCGACCGTCGGATCGAGACTCGGCGCAAGGTCGATCTGGTAGGACGAACACTCCACCACGTAATGCCGGCCCTCGGCGGGCGGATCGAGCGTCAGAACCGCGCGGCCGATATTGCCGCCCATCTGCACATCCTTGCCGGCATGGCGCAGGACATGCGCAATCAGCGCCGTCGTTGTGGATTTGCCGTTCGTGCCTGTGATCGCGATGAAGGGGGCCGTCGGCCCGAAGGCTCGCCTCTCGCGAGCGAACAGCTCAACGTCGCCGATCACCGGAACGTCCGCCTCTCGAGCGAGTATCGCAGTCCAGTGCGGTTTCGGATGGGTCAACGGCACACCGGGCGCCAGCACCAGCGCATCGATGCCACTCCAGTCGAGCGTTCTCAGATCGCATGTCGTCACCCCCTGCTGCGCCGCGCTTTCGACACTGTCCGGGCTGTCGTCGAACGCGGTGACCGTCGCGCCGCCAGCGGCAAGAGCGCGGGCCGTCGCAATGCCGGACCCACCAAGGCCGAACAGCGCGACATTTCTGCCGGAGAGGGAGTGGACCGGTATCATGAGGCTAACGCACCTTCAGGGTGGAAAGGCCAACGGCCGCTAAAATGAGAGCGATGATCCAGAAACGAATGACCACCTGGCTTTCGGTCCATCCCTTCTTTTCGAAGTGGTGATGGATCGGCGCCATCAGAAAAACGCGCTTTCCCGTCCGTTTGAAGACGGCGACCTGAATGATGACGGAGAGCGCCTCCATGACGAAAACGCCGCCAATGATCGCGAGGACCAGTTCGTGTTTGGTGGCGACCGCGACGGTGCCGATGAGGCCACCGAGCGCGAGGCTTCCCGTATCGCCCATGAAGATCGCGGCGGGTGGCGCGTTGAACCAGAGAAATCCCAGTCCGGCCCCGACCACCGCGCCAAGAATGACCGCCAGCTCACCGGTGCCGGGCACGAAATGAATCTGCAGATAATTGGCGAAAATCGCGTTACCGGAAAGATAGGCGATCAGGGCGAAACTGGCCGCCGCGATCATGACGGGCACGGTTGCCAGACCATCCAAGCCATCGGTCAGGTTCACCGCATTGGCGGCGCCGACCACCACGACGGCAGCAAAGACCGCGAAAAACCACCCCATATTGATCATCAGATCCTTGAAGAAGGGGAAGGTTAGCGAGGAGGAGAACGGTTTCTGCCCGGCCTGAATGATCGTCCACGCGGCTATGCCGGCAATGATGAATTCGGCAGCCAGCCGCGCCTTCCCGGAAAAGCCCAGATGGCTCTGCTTGGTGACCTTCAGATAGTCATCATAGAATCCGATGATCCCGAACGCGATTGTCACGAGCAGGACACACCAGACATAGGTGGAGTAAGGGTTCGCCCAGAGAATCGAGGACCCCAGAATGCCGACAAGGATCATTACGCCGCCCATGGTGGGCGTGCCGGCCTTCTTGAAATGGGTTTGCGGTCCATCGGCACGGATTGGCTGCCCCTTACCCTGACGCACGCGCATCGTGTTGATGATCCACGGTCCGAATAGGAAGACGATCATTGCCCCCGTCACCATGGCCGCTCCCGTCCGGAACGTGATGTAGCGAAAAACGTTGAAGAAAGAGACGGTCTCTTTCAGATCAACCAGTAGATATAGCACTGGGAATCATCCCCTCTTTCAACGTTGTCGTGGCGGCTTGCGCCGCGCCGTCATTCTATCGTTTCGCTTCGGTACCCCGAAGAACGGCAACCAGCCGTGACAGCCCAAGCCCGTTGGAACCCTTCACAAGGGCGATATCGCCCTCGCGCAAGGTTTCGCGGGTCTGTCGGGCAAGCTCATCCAGATCATCGCAATGGCGGCCCTCGACCCCTTCGGGCAAAGCCTCCTGCAGCGCCTGCATGTCGTCGCCGATTGTCAGTACCACATCCACGCCTGCCGCCTCGATCGGCCCGACCAGGGCGGCATGATAGTCAGCGCTCCTTTCGCCAAGCTCGCGCATTTCGCCGAGAATGGCGATACGTCGACCGCCCTCGCCCGGCGTCATCTGGCCCAGCTCGTCGAGCGTGGCCGCCATCGAAGCGGGATTGGCGTTGTAACTCTCATCGATCAGCGTCGCGCCTCCGCCACCGGTCAGCGTAATGGTGTGCGTTTCGCCGCGGCCCGCGCCAGCCTGCAGGCTGGCAAGTGCAATCGCCGCCTTGCCGACATCGGCGCCAGTGAGCTTGGCGGCACCGAGAGCCGCGAGCGCGTTATGGGCCATATGTCGACCGCGTACGCCCATCTTTAGTTCCATCAGGTCATCCGAAAGGCTGATCGACAGTAAGGCACCCTCGCGTGTCGCTTTGTAATCGCGAAGCTGAAAGGCCGAGCGCGGATGTTCGCCAAATCCAAGCACATGGTCGACGCCCGCCTTTCGGGCCAATTCCTCAAGAAACTCGAAATGGTCGTCATCGCGGTTCAGAACCGCAGTCCCACCCCGAACCACGCGCTCGAAAATCTCGGCCTTCGCACGCGCAATTTCTTCGATCGAGGAGAAATGCCCGATATGAGCTGGCGCTACGATGGTGATAATGGCGATGTGCGGCCGAACGATCTTCACCAGCGGGCGGATTTCGCCGGGATGGTTCATGCCGATCTCGAAAATGCCGAACTGCGTATTTTCCGGCATTCGCGCCAGTGTCAGCGGCACGCCCCAGTGATTGTTGAAACTCTTGTCCGAGGCATGCACCGCGCCCGAGGTCTCCAGCGCGGTTCGCAGAATCTCCTTGGTGGTCGTCTTGCCGACAGATCCCGTGACCGCAATGATACGCGCGCGGCTGCGTGCTCGGGCGGCCTCGCCCAGGCGGCTCAACGATTCCAGCACATCGCGGACAACGATCATCGGCGTCCGCAAACGTCCCATCGCAGGCAATTTCGCCTCCGAGACGACGAGGAGCGACGCGCCATTCGCAATCGCCTTCGTGCAGAAATCGTGACCATCGAAGCGGTCACCCTTGATCGCGAAAAAGGCTTCGCCCTGGCTGATCGTACGGCTATCGATCGATATGCCGGTGATACCTTCGGGCATGACGCCCACGGGTCGGCCGTCCATGGCCGAGATCATGTCCTCCGTGGTCCAGAGCCAGCTCATTGGGCAGCTCCGCTCGCTCGTTTTTCACGCGAGACAAGAGCCGCACGCGCTTCTTCATGATCGGAGAAATGGACCGTTTCGCCGCCGATGGTCTGCCCGGTCTCATGTCCCTTGCCAGCGATCACGAGGGTGTCACCGCGATCGAGCATATCAATGCCGATCGCGATTGCCCGCCGACGATCGCCGATCTCCTGAGCTTCCGGGACCGCGTCCATAATGGCCCGGCGGATAATGGCCGGATCTTCGGAGCGGGGATTATCGTCCGTCACGATCACCGTATCGGCCAAACGACCGGCAATCTCTCCCATGATCGGCCGCTTGCCGGGATCGCGGTCGCCGCCGCAGCCAAAAACCACCACCACCTTGCCCGTGGTGAACGGGCGAACGGCCTTCAGAACGTTTTCAAGGGCTTCGGGCTTGTGGGCATAATCGACATAGATAGCCGCGCCCGCGTCAGTTTCGCCGACTTTCTCCAACCGCCCGCTAGCGCCCTTCAATTCCCTCAAGGCAGAAAAGACGGATGCGGCGTCACTACCGGTCGCGATGGCCATGCCCGCGGCAACGAGCGCATTGGCCATCTGAAATTCGCCGGCGAGCGGAAGGTCGACCTCATGATGAAGGCCCGCATGTAGAATGTGCGCACGCTGGCCGTCGCGCAATTGCTCGCAGCGTTCGAGCTTGAGAAAGTTGCCACTACGGCCAACGGTAAGGACCTCGCAGCCCCCTTCTTCGGCGGCGGCGATTGTCGGGCCGCTCCAGGCGTCGTCAGAAAAAATGACGGCGGGCGCCCCCTCCGGCAGCAATTCCCGGAAAAGCCGCATCTTGGCGCGGTGATAATCCTCGGCTGTCGCATGAAAATCCATATGGTCGCGACCGAGATTGGTGAAACCCGCCGCGGCCAACCGAACGCCGTCCAGTCGATACATCTCCAGACCATGGCTCGATGCCTCCATCGCGCCATGCGTCACGCCTTCCGCCGCAAGTTCGGAAAGCAGAGCGTGAAGCGAAATCGGATCGGGCGTGGTGAGCGAGCCATATTGATCCCGGCCTGGCGCCGTTACGCCGGTGGTGCCGATCGAAGCCGCCGGCAGGCCGTCATGAGCCCATATCTGGCGCATGAAGGACGCAACCGATGTCTTGCCCGCCGTTCCGGTAACCGCCACCATCGTTTCAGGCTGCCCGCAGGAGAACCGCGACGCGCATATCGCCAGCGCCTTGCGAACTTTGTCGGTGTGCAGGACGGGAACGCCAACCTCGCCGATCGCGGCATCCCTGCTGGCGACGATGGCCACCGCGCCGGCCTTTGCGGCATCGCCTGCATAGGACGCGCCATCCGTCTTCGTGCCGGGTATCGCAAAGAACAATGTGCCCTTGGCCACTTTGCGCGAATCGCTTGCAATGGCTGCCACGGTGCTGTCCGGGTCCACATCGCCAAGTTCTACCAGATCAGCAATATCAGCGAGTCGCATCGGGTCCCCTTCATCTGGCCTCACCTGTTTTGAGTAGGTAAGGCCTTCGTGATTCTCAATCCGCAGCCAGAACTGACTCGTTTTCAGGGCCGAATTCGGGTTCCACCCCCAACAAGGGCGCTGACCGCAAGATGATATCCCCAACTGTCGGTGCGGCATTCGAGCCCGCCGTAACACCGCCACCCTCTGGTGGCGCCTTCGGCTCGTCCAACGTCACGAAAACGATGTAACGCGGATTGCGGATAGGGAAGGCCGCCAGAAAGTCATTGTAGCGCTTTGTCTTGGAATAGCGGCCATTCACAACCTTCTCGGCCGTACCGGTCTTGCCCCCGACATCGTAACCCGGCACTTCGGCGCGCTTGCCCGATCCTTTCTCGACATTCAGTCGGAAGAGGTAGCGCATATTGGCGCTCGTTTCGGGCTTGATGACCTGCGTGCCGACCTTTCGCGCCTCGTCCAGCGAGCGCGGAACAAGCGTCGGCGGGATCAGATGCCCCCCATTCATGAGGGCTGCGGCAGCCGATGCCGTCTGGAGCGGGGTCGTCGAAAGACCGTGACCGAAGGCGATAGTCAGAGAGTTGATCCGTTTCCACTCATCCGGATATTGCGGCGTGCCGATTTCCGGCAATTCCAGATCCATCTTCTTCATCACACCCATCTTCTCCAGGAAGGCGCGATGTTGGTCGATGCCGGCCTGATCGGCGAGCTTCGCCGTGCCGATATTGGACGAGAAGATGAAAACTTCCGGCACCGTGAGCGGCCGGTATTTGCCGTGGAAATCTCCGATGGCAAAGCGTCCGACCCGCAACTTCTGACTGGCATCCACGATCGAGCCCATGTGGACATCGCCGGAATCGAGAGCCATTGCGATGGTGAGCGCCTTGAAGGACGATCCCATTTCATAAACACCGGACGTCATGCGATTGAGACGATCGGGCGCCTGCTGATCATGCGGGTCGTTGAGATCGTAATCCGGCAGCGACGACATGGCGACGATCTCTCCGGTTAAAGCGTCCAGGACGACGCCTGCCGCGCCGATACAGCTATAACGCTTCATCGCATGCGCGAGCGCGTCACGCAGGACATGCTGCACCCGAAGATCGATCGATGTACGGACGGGCTCCAGACTTTCCGCTTCGGCAAGCCCCGCCTCCCTAAGGGATTGAAGCCCGTTGGAGTCGATCCATTTTTCGAGCCCCGCAATACCCCGACCATCTGCGCTGGTCAGACCCAGTACGTGGGCTGCGGTTGGACCACCGGGATAGAACCGCTTTTTTTCCGGCTCGAATTTGATGCCCGCAAGGCCAAGTTCGTGAATGGCCGATTGCTGGCGAGGCGTGAGGTCACGGCGAAGCCTGATATATTTCGCCGAACTGGTGAGCCGGCGGCGAGTCTGTTCGTAATTGAGGCTCGGCAGAACCGTGCGGAGCTTCTCGACCACTTCGTCTGGATCGCCAATCCGATGCGGTTCGGCAAAAAGCGATGCCGTGCGAATATCGGTCGCCATCACCTGACCGTTCCGGTCGAGAATTTCGGGTCGCGCCATTTGAGCGACGCGCGGAATCGATCCGGTGACGACGCTGTCCTGCACGGCCAGCTGCACCACGCGACCGCCCATCACGCCGTAAACGGCGACAAAGAGCGTCATCATCATGGCGACGCGGCCACGTGTACGCCCACCACCCTTTTTGCCGAGCCCGTCGAGGTGAATAGCTGCTTCGCTCACCGTCCGCTTGCCTCCGGAATCGAGCCGGTCGTCACGGCATCATGGCTGAGATTGTCACGGCCGAGAATCGCAAGAGCTTCGTCCAGCCCCGCTTCACTCGGCTCTTCGAGGGGACGAAGCGGCAATTGCCCGACCCGCCCATATTGATCGGGACGCGCGGGTTCGAGCGGCAATTGCGATTCGAAGGTGCGTAGATGCGACTGAAGCCGATTGGGCTGCGTCATGAGCGCCCAGTCGGTTTCCAGAATATCGATCGCCGTCTTGCGCTTCTTGATCTCGCGCTCGACCTTGGCGATCTCCTCAAGGGTCGTGTCCGTGCGGTGCTTGGCAGTATAGGTATAGCCGACAGCCGAAACGATAATCGCGATCATCAACATGTCGCGCAGCCGAAACATCTTCATCGGCGATCTCCTGTCAGTCTTGGAGCATGAACGTCGGGAAGACCGAGCATCTTGCGATCTTCAACCGGTCGTGAGGGCGCACCCGTCCGGCGAGCCGCCCGAAGGCGCGCCGAGCGAGCGCGTGGGTTGGCGCCCGCCTCCTCTTCCGAAGCAGAGACAGCGCCACCCATCCGCTCGAAAGTTGATTCCGGCCCGTCGGCCACTGGCATATGCCGCGAAACCGCCTTCGTTTCCGAGCGGTTTTGCAGGAAGCGTTTGACGATACGGTCCTCCAGCGAGTGGAAGGTGACGACCACCAGCCGACCACCTGGCTTCAGTGCCCGCTCGGCCGCTTCGAGTGCCGAGACCAGCTCGCCAAGTTCGTCATTGACGAAGATGCGCAGCCCCTGGAAGGCGCGAGTGGCAGGATGGATCCTCTCGCCTTGTCGGCGCGGCATGAGATCAGCAATCGCACTTGCCAGATCGCTCGTCCGCAAAAAGGGCCGCTCGGCACGCCGGCGTTCGATCATGCGGGCAAGGCGGGCGGCCTGTTTTTCTTCCCCAAGCAGGCCGAAAATCCGCGTCAGTTCCTTCGCGTCCGCGCCGTTCACCACATCCGCCGCGGACTGCCCTTCCTGCGCCATCCTCATGTCGAGCGGGCCGTCCTGCTGAAACGAAAATCCGCGCTCAGCCTGATCGAGCTGCATGGAAGAGACCCCGATATCGAGGACAATCCCGTCGAGTGGGTCGGCAACATATTCGTCGAGATGACCGAACGTGCCAGCGACGAAGCGAAAGCGCTCACCATAGCGTTCGGCAAAGGCCTGCGCAGTCGAAGCGACATCCGGATCGCGGTCGAGCGCGATCAGATTGGCGCCACGTTCCAACACCGCGGCACTGTAGCCACCGGCGCCGAACGTTCCGTCCAGAATCGTTTCCCCGACCCGGGGGGAGAGCTTTTCGAGCACCTCGGACAGAAGAACCGGAATGTGGCGAGCCGGTCCGCCAACGGAGGATGATCGATCTCCGTGACCCGCCATCATTCCCGGCCCTCCGGGCCACGCGCATTCTTTCTCATGTCCAGGAGCCGCTGCCGAACCGCCCTCGTATGCGCTTCGGCCTGAGCCGGCTCCCACATCTGAAAGAAGCGCCCACGCCCGACAAATGCCACCTCGTCGCTGATACCGGTGTGCGCTCTGACAAAGTCCGTGACGACGATCCGCCCCTCCTTGTCCAGCTTCAGAAACGTACCATCGCCGTGAATGAAGAAACTCATATCGTCCGCGCTGCCAAGAAACGGATCCTCCATCTCGATTCGCTGTTCGTAGCGATCGAGGAGATCCGGGCCGCCGACATCCATGGCGGCACAGTCCAGCGCACGAAGCGCGTAGAGTTCCTGAGTATTTGTAGAAGCGAGAATAGAACGAAAATGAGCCGGAACCGACACCCGCCCCTTGGCGTCGATACGGTTGATGGCATTGGAAAGAAATCTCTCTGCCACCGAACGGCCTCACCCTCGCACCTCACCTGAAAATCGTGCTTCTCCGAACGACGCGGGCCCGCAGGCCAGCACGCCATTCCATGAACTTTACAAAACGCGATTTCCAACGAAATCAGAATGTTACCGAGAAACCCAAGTGCCCCTGCCCGAGTCCTCATACTCCACGCTGATACCCTGGAAGGGGTATCATGGGCATTCATGGGCGTCAATGGGAACAGTCCCTCACATTGCTGGCTCCGGCCCTCTCCTGAAAGCGGAAATCGCATCCGTTCACACTTTATGAACCAAGCTGATTAAGGAATCCTTAGAGGCCGGCGGTGGCGTCGACATCCGTTGAAAAATAATGCCGTCAAGGCTGCGAACCGGGAAGTGGACGGGAGGCGTCGGATGGAAGTGTGGGACGCCATCCCACGATCTTGGAAAGAGAGGGTGTCAGCTGGCCTGTAAGCCGGGTTCTGTGCGCTGCCATCGGCAGATGGCATTGCGGTGACCATTCCTCTGGGACCGCCTTTGCAGACGGCCTCAAGCAACCAACCCGGACGGCAGAAGCGGAAACGCTCCGGCGCTCACGCACCGCGCCGTCCCTATTCGGTTTTGCTCCCGGTGGGGTTTACCTTGCCGCTTCCGTTACCGGTCGCGCGGTGCGCTCTTGCCGCACCCTTTCACCCTTACCGAACGACATTCGGCAAAACCGAAGCCGCCCGGCGGTTTGCTTTCTGTGGCACTTTCCCTGGGGTTGCCCCCGCCGGGCGTTACCCGGCACCGTGTTTCCGTGGAGCCCGGACTTTCCTCACCGGCCGCCTTTCGGCATTGGACGGTGCGGCCACCCGGCCAGCTGACCGCGCCGACTTAAGCGGTCCGGCGCAGAATGTCCACGCAGCAAAAGGCCCGCTGCGCAAAGAGCGAAGCGGGCCTTTTTTACAACTCCTCAGCAATAGCGCGCTCAGGCGCCGAGAATCCGTTTGATCTTTTCGCAATAGCGCTTGGAGATGGGGTTCATCTTCTTGGCACCGTGGCCGGCATTGTATTTGAGAATCGTGCCACAGGTCGATCCGCCGCCGAGCTTGTGAGCCTTGGCGAGATACGCAACACCGAAACGGATATTGGTGGCCGGATCGTAGAGATCCTTCGTTTTCCCCTTGAAGCCCATCATCTGAGCGGTGGTCGGCTTGATCTGCATCAGACCGATTTCGCCAGCCGCGCCAGTAACGTCGGGACGATAGCTGCTCTCCACCTCGATCACCGCTTTGACCAGAGAGGCTGGAACGCCCTGCTTCTTGGCTTCCCGGTTGATGATGGAACTGAACTTGTGGTCCACGCTCGTCGCCTTCTCGGCAGGGCCATCGACGCCCTTCTCCAGAGCCTCACTCAGCGTCTTGCTGGCCAAGGAGGACTTTCCCTCGAACGCCTTGGCGAAATGGGTCACGCCCGGCAGTTTTTTCTCGGCGGTCTCGGCATGGACGGACGCACTCATCAGAGCGGCGGCGATGAACGCCACCGTTGCAACGGTCGCTTTGCTCATAGTCTCTCGTTTCTGTTTTGTGCAGCGTTCGGCCCGACCCTCGGAACCGGCTCAGTGATCGGGCATGGCCTACTGAGCCTGCTGCTTGCCCCACATCCGGCGACGAACCCTCGCCGCCCTCGACAAGGGGACGTTTCGCAACCGAGCTTTGCTAAAATACGGCAGCGTCAGTAACGAAATGTAACAGCGATCAAATCGATGGAACCTGGTCGAAAGTCGATCTTACGCGGGATCGCTCTTTGCCTTGTTAACCAAGTGATAGAGCCGTTCCATCGTTGCCCGATCCGCCTCTCCGTCGATGCAACTTTTTCGATAGTGCATCTGGAAGGCCTGCACGACAGTGCGGGTTCTATCGTCATATTCACCCGTGTTTGCCACATCATAGCCATAGAGTGACAACAGCGCCTGCATGGCTTCCACTGGCTGTCCGCGCATTCCGGAGCGCAGCAGGATTTCGCCGCGCGGACCTTCAGGTTCGTAGAGTCCGATGCCACTCTCCGCCAGACGCTCCCATGGAAAATGCTCACCCGGATCAATCTTCCGGCCAGGGGCCACATCCGAATGCCCCAGAACACGGCTGGGCTTTATGGCATGACGTTCGACAATATCCTGTGCCAACGCGATCACCGCATCGATCTGCCGGTCGGGATAAGGCGGCAGGTTCGCGGGATGACCGCCATTGACGATTTCGATGCCGATCGAGCGGGAATTGACGTCGGCCTCGCCCTCCCAGCACGAGGCACCGGCATGCCAGGCACGCATCGCCTCCGGCACCATCTGCACGATGCGCCCATCTTCGTGAACGATATAATGGCAGGACACTTCGCTGTCGGGACGGCAAAGCCACCGCTCAGCTTCATCGCCGGTCGCCATCCCGGTATAATGGAGGAGGAGAATGTCGGGCCTTCCCGACAGTTTACGCGGCCCGCAATTGGGTGAAGGTCGCACCCGGGCCTCGCCATGATCCGGCGAAAAACTCATGCCTGCCGGTTCTCCCGATTGTTCCTCAACGCTTCGATTGCCGACATAGCCTCGTTGAGAGCGGCCATTCTCTGATTGGCAATCTCGAGAAACTCCTCCGGTACGCCCCGCGCTACCATGAAATCGGGATGCCACTGGCGTGCCAGTTCACGATAGCGCTTCTGCACCTCGGCCTTCGTCGCATCGTCGGGCAAGCCCAGCACCGCAAAAGGATTGGCAACACCAAGGGCGACATGCCGCGCTGCGATCGTTTCAAATTCATCGTCGGAGAAACCGAAAATCGAACCGACGATCTGAAGAAATTCCAGCTCGCGTTCATGCAAAACGCCGTCTGCCGTCGCGATGTGGAAAAGTCCGTCCAGAACGTCCTCGGTTAACCTTGGCGCATCATCGTTTTCGCGGCGATCTTCGCTGCAAAGCTCGGCCATCTGCTTGGCGTAGGCTTCAAACCCGGCAACGTCCTGCCGCGCCAGTTCGTACAGGCGAAAGACGTTCCGGGTCTCGTCTTCGGGTATCTCGAAAATCTGCTGGAAAGCGGCGACCTCCGACTGTGTGACAACGCCGTCGGCCTTGGCCATCTTTGCCGAAAGAGCGATCATCGCCACAGAGAAGGCCACCTTGCGGCGCGTTTCCGGGTCCCCCCAGAAGAAGGACCGGAACATCTCCACCATGGCCGACAGAATGCTCTCCGCCTGCGCCGGCAGCCGGTTGATCAGTTCACCGAATAGAGACCAAGCATTCATGCCGTGCCTTGTAACGATCCCTGCCCCCATCGCAAAGCGTCATGCGCCGTCGAAACACAAAAAAGCCGGCTCGAAAGAGCCGG
Organism: Notoacmeibacter ruber; assembly: GCF_003668555.1. Classification (NCBI taxonomy): domain Bacteria; kingdom Pseudomonadati; phylum Pseudomonadota; class Alphaproteobacteria; order Hyphomicrobiales; family Notoacmeibacteraceae; genus Notoacmeibacter; species Notoacmeibacter ruber. The sequence continues at coordinate 1,738,514 of NZ_RCWN01000001.1, forward strand.
CTTTTTCCACCATCAATCGATCCCGCTTAGTTTGCCGGCTCGGTTGTGGTGCTGTTTACCGTATCATCGGTTTCGCCATCATCCGGCTGAAGGGTCATGTCATCCATGTCTTCCGGCTGAGTGGCACCGGTCTCACCCATTGTCTCACTCTGCATGCCTTCGTCTGCCGGCATGGCCTGGGTTTCTTCCTGCGTCGTCATCGGCTGAGTCTCTTCCACAGTGCTCTGTGTCGTCATCTCGTCGGTGCCGCTATCGGAGCAGGCAGCAAGACCCATGACGGCGACAGCGGAGAAACTGGCGATAAGAAGCTTTTTCATAAGAAATATTCCTTTGCTTATATCTTCACGACCGGTTCTGCCGATCCTGCCAGTTCAACGCAGTCCTCCCGAGCGGGTTCAGTCACAAACTGCTAACGCTCAAGACGCTGTGTGAGACTCCCGCCGTATTACTGCCCAACTTGCTCGGTTTCCGGGTCACCGTCCTCCGTGCGCAGTTCAACCGCCGTTTCGTCAGCAGCTTCATCGATCGACGTACCCGCTTCATCAGCGGAGTTTTCAAGCGAATCTCCTGCTGCATCGACCGCGTCTCCCGTCGCCTCTGCAGCATCCTCAATGGTCTGGGCCGCATCGTCAGCCGCTTCGGCCGCGGCATCCGCTGCATTTTCTGCGGCATCGGCGGCGCTGCGCGCCGCATCGGCAGCGGCCTCACCGGCCTGGTTCGCTGCATCCTCAGCAGCATCTTCTGCCTGTTGAGCCGACTGCTCGGCTTCAGCAGCAGCTTCTTCAGCCTCAGCCGCATCGTCCGTTTCGATGTCGGCATCAGCTTCTACCGCCGCGTCGGTCTGCGTCGTCTCTTCGGTTTCGATCGCTGTATTATCGACAGCCTCATCGTCCTGGTCGCCACATGCAACCAGCCCGGTCAGGGCGAGGGCGGAAATAGAAGTCAGCAGCAATTTTTTCATTTCGAAATCTCCTATATGCGAATTTGAAAAGGATACGACGCCAACGTCCTGATGCCGATTTCGTTTCATAGTGATTTGAGGAATGGCTGGACATCGCCGCTGCAGTCATGGCCTTAAGGATCGGCCTTCAGCGGGCAGTTGATAAATCCATCCTCCTGTCACCAACCCCAGGCGACTATGGCTCGCCCCGGTGGGGTTTTCGCCTAGCTTCAACCGGGAGCCGAATCGGAACAATCGGCAGCAGGGAGGCCGCTTCGATGAACGACAGCACGGATTGTATTCGCCTCAATGCCAATGGGGGCATTCCCAATAATCCGGACCACCCGGCGCGGATCTACGTCAACGCGATCGATGCGTCCGGTGGCTCCTCGGCTGTGAGAAGACTGCTGGAGAAAAACGGCTGGACCGGTACCTGGACATGGCAGGTCTACGACTTTCATCACTATCATCCCGATGCATGGGAAGCGCTCGGCGTCGCGGAAGGGTCAGCGAAACTGATTATCGGTGGGCCGGAAGGCAGGTCAATCGACGTCAGGGCCGGCGATCTTCTTCTCGTGCCACCGGGATGGGGACACTGCCAGCTTTCGGCATCGGAGGACTTCACCATTTGCGGCGCCTACCCCCCAGGGCAGGAAAATTTCTCTCTGATCAAGGCCGATCAGAGCTATGACGACGCTATACTTCGGCAGATCGCGACGGTTTCCCTGCCAAAGACCGATCCGGTCTCTGGGGAAAGCTTCGTAGCGGATTGACGTTCAAGCCTTTTCCTCCCTGACGGAGGAGATATGTTCGCATCAACGATGACATTGCGAGGGGACGATCATGACAGGAAAAGTGGCGATGTTGACGGCTGGCGGTTTGGCCCCATGCCTGTCTTCAGCGGTTGGCGGACTTATCGAACGCTGGAGCGAGATCGCTCCCGAGCGCGAACTGCTCGCCTACACCTCCGGTTATCAGGGCCTGCTGACGGGAAAGAGCATCTCTGTTTCGGCCGATATGCGACGCGACGCCCCCTTGCTCCACGCCATGGGCGGATCGCCGATCGGCAATTCGCGCGTCAAGCTGACCAATGCCAAGGACTGTGCCAAACGCGGTCTGGTCAAGGAGGGGGAGAACCCGCTTGAGGCCGCCGCCCGACAGCTTCAGGCCGATGGGGTCTCCGTGCTTCACACCATCGGTGGCGACGACACCAATACCGCCGCGGCCGATCTGGCCGCTTATCTCAAGGAGAATGGCTACGATCTGACGGTTGTCGGCCTACCCAAGACGATCGACAACGACATCGTTCCGATCCGGCAATCTCTCGGCGCCTGGACGGCCGCCGAGGCGGGCGCCGCCTTCTTCGACCACGTCGGCAATGAACAGAGCGCCCAGCCGGGCTGCCTCGTCGTCCACGAAGTGATGGGCCGTCATTCCGGCTGGCTGACGGCGGCCACGGCAAGGGCCTATCGAGCCCGGATAGCCGGCCGTGCCTATCCCGACAATTTCCTGATGAGTGCCGCGCTCAAGGATCTGGAAGGCGTATACGTCCCGGAACTGTCGATTGATCTTGAGTCCGAGCGTGAACGCCTCAAGAAGGTGATGACCGATCATCGCTTCGCGACCGTCTTTGTCTCCGAGGGCGCGTTGGTCGATACGATCGTCGCCGAGCGCGAGGCGGCGGGTGACGATCTGCCGCGTGATGCATTCGGCCATGTTCGGCTGGATAAGGTCAATGTCGGCGAATGGTTCGCCGGACAGCTCGGGCCGTCCATCGGCGCCGACAAGGTGCTCGTGCAAAAGAGCGGCTACTTCGCACGATCCGCCCCTGCCAACACCGACGATTTGCGACTTATCAAGGGGATGGTCGACCACGCGGTCACCTCTGCGCTTGATGGCGTAAGCGGCGTCGTGGGCCATGATCTGGAAGCGGGAAACCGTCTTCGGACCATCGAATTTCCGCGTATCGGCGGCGGCAAGGCCTTCGACCCGACGGTGGAATGGTTCACGACGATGCTCGCGGAGATAGGCCAGCCCTCATCGCGCTGATCCCATTCGCCTTAGAAACGGCAAGATCGGGGTTCTCTTAGACACCACGAATTGGTGCGAAGAGCATTCTAATGTTTGGTAAGAGTTTCTGTGCGGCCATCGCGCTCGCATTTCTTTCGGCTTGCACGACAGCGAACCGAGAGTCGGTTGCGAACATGTCGGTCTCCGAGACGGAAAGCGAGCCGACCGTGCAAGCCGATGCGTCCGGTCGCGAAGAACTGGAGCCGTTGATCTCGCATTACGCGGAGAAGTACGAGATCCCGGAATCCTTGCTGCACCGCGTAGTCACTCGTGAGAGCCGCTACAATCCACAGGCGCGCAACGGCCCTTATTGGGGGCTCATGCAAGTCCGACACGACACGGCGCAGAGCATGGGTTATCAAGGGCCGGCGAGCGGGCTGCTCGATCCCTCAACCAATCTGGAATATGCGGGACGTTATCTCCGCGGCGCGTGGCTTCTGGCCGATGGCAGCGAAAGCCGCGCTGTCGGCCTCTATGCCTCCGGCTATTATTACGTGGCCAAGAAGCGGGGAATGCTATGCGAGACCGGCCTGCGCAACTGCTGAGGTCGCGTGGCAAGGGCCCTCTGATCTTCTAGCGCTTGCAGATTACTTAGAGAGACGCTGCGACGGCCTGATGATGAGCTCGACCAAGCGGGACGCAAACAGGGTCGCCGTCACGAGACCGATCTTTGCGAACCGTCGCATATCGTTTACCCTTTCTTGACCATGGCTCATGCAGCATGTCACGGGGAACGAATGCGCAGCCTCCCGACGCCGGATGCCACAAGCAAAACCATTCCGGGATTATCACGCAAGCGCGGCGCGGTGACTTTTCGCACTTTCGCCTTGGGGTTTTCCGTATGTCCGGCCGCCGCCTGATTTCCTCGCTTGCCGTAATCGGCGCAATCCTGTCCTCAGCCACGCTCTCAGCTTGCAGTTCCACCGATACCCTCGGGGCTCTCTCGCTGGCCGAGCCACCACGAAGCGGCGCAAAAGGGCTGCGTTTCGACGATCACGACCCGTTTGATTTTACCGGCACCGCACCCTGGCATCATACGGTGCATGGGGTCGATGTGGCCAAATATCAGAACAAGGTCGACTGGCCCCGCGTAAAAGGCTCCGGCATTTCGTTCGCCTTCATCAAGGCGACCGAAGGCGGCGATCGCGTGGATAGCCGCTTTCGTGAAAACTGGGCGACGACACAGGCGATTGGCCTGCCGCGCGGCGCGTATCATTTCTTCTATTGGTGCCGCTCCGGCGGCGAGCAGGCGGACTGGTTTATCCAGAACGTCCCGCACGAAACGGGCGCATTACCACCGGTACTCGACGCAGAGTGGAACCCTGACAGCCCGACCTGCCCCAATAAGGTGCCGCCGGCTCAGGCGCGGAAAATGCTGAAGGACTTCATCGCCAAGGTCAGCCGCCGCTACCGAAAGACGCCCATCATCTACACGACGGTCGACTTCTATCACGACAATGATCTCGCCCGGCTGGACAATGTCCAGTTCTGGTTGCGTTCAACGGCGGGCCATCCTTCCGAGAAGTACCCGGGCCAGCACTGGACCTTCTGGCAATACACCGGAACGGGAAAGGTGCCCGGAATCGACACGCCGGCCGACATCAATGTCTTTCGCGGCTCGCAATCCGATTTCCGTCAGTGGGTCTCTGACAACAGCTGATCCATCAGCCGCTTAACATCAAACATGTTTGCCGGCTGCATTAAGCCATTCGCCGTGCTGGCGGCCATGACGCAGTGCGGTATAGTGTCGGTCATGATCGTTTTTACCGACCTCGACGGCACCCTTCTGGACCATTCCAGCTATTCCTACGAGCCAGCTCTTCCCGCTGTTCATCGCCTCCAGACGAGCGACATTCCCATCATTCCCGCCACGTCCAAGACCGCAGCGGAAGTCGCTCCGCTGATGGAGGAGATCGGGCTGAGAGGACCAGCGATCGTGGAAAATGGCGGCGGTGTTCTGACCGCCAAGGAACCCGCGCGCCCGAGTGAGGACTATCTGACCGTTCGCGAGAAACTGAACCAGTTGCCCGCCTCACTGCGATCACGGTTCACCGGCTTTGGGGACCTCGGCGATGAAGGGATCGCCAAAGCCACCGGCTTGCCGCTCGATGCTGCACGGCGCGCTGGCAAACGTCAGTTTACCGAGCCGGGCACGTTCGAAGGAAGCGATGACGATCTTCGTGAATTCCTCGATACGCTGAACAGCCTTGGCATTTCCGCCAAGAGGGGCGGTCGGTTTCTGACCCTTTCCCATGGACGGCACAGCAAGGCGGATCGCGTTCCCGGCATCTGCGAAACGCTTGAGGCGAGCGGCCCCGTGATTGCGCTGGGTGACGCGCCAAACGACAGGGCGATGCTGGAAGCTGCTGAGATTGCCATTGTCGTAAAGAACCCGGACCATGATGGAATCGAGATCGCCGAACTGGCAAACCGCCGCGTCATTTATACGAACCAGCCCGGCCCTGCAGGATGGAACCAAGCCATTCAAAGCATTCTGGACGAATACGGGATATAATCCCTAGCGGGCGACAGCCCGGCCTTAAGGAGACAAGGTTTTGAGCGATTTTCACCAGACGGGTGCGATCACCACTTTTCATAATGTCACTCGCCGAGAGGAAGACGGCCTCATTGAGGAAGTCGCCCGCTACGCAAAATTCCGCCCCGTTACGCTGGTTCTTCCCTCACTGTTCTCCGAGCTTGAAGGCGCAGCGCTCGAAAAGATTGTCGATACGCTCATCGAGATGCCGTGGATCAACAATATTTATGTGGGCCTGGATCGGGCGAGCGAGGAGGAATTCCGCTACGCCAAAAACTTCTTCTCGCGGCTGCCGCAGCACCATCGGGTGCTCTGGAACGACGGCCCGCGAATGCAGGCCATTCACGAAAAGCTGGCTGGCGAAAACGTTGCACCGACAGAACTCGGAAAGGGTCGCAACGCCTGGTATCTGATGGGTTATGCGCAGGCCGTTCCGCGTGGGAGCCAGGTTCTGGCTCTACATGATTGCGACATTCTCACCTACAACGCCGCACTCCTGGCGCGGCTCCTTTATCCGGTCATCCATCCCGATTTCAAATTCGTCTTCTCCAAGGGATTCTATGGCCGCGTCGCCGAGGGCAAGTTCAACGGGCGGGTCGCGCGCCTGCTCGTCGCACCTCTTCTTCAGGCTCTCGACCTGGTGATCGGCCCGCACAATTTCACACGCTACCTCGCAGCGTTCCGCTATCCACTCTCCGGCGAATTCGCGATGAAGATGGACATCGTTCCAGACGTTCGCATTCCTTCGGACTGGGGTCTGGAGATCGGGTTCCTGTCCGAGGTTCGGCGTAACGCCAATCAGGGTCAGATCGCGCAGGTCGATATCGCCGATATCTACGATCACAAACATCAGGCTCTGTCGGAAGACGATGCCACCAGCGGCCTGTCGCGCATGAGCACCGATATCGTGAAGGCCATCCTGCGCAAGCTGGCGACAGAGGGCGTGGTGATCAGCGAAAGCACCTTGCGGGCACTGAAGGCGAGCTATTACCGAACCGCCCTCGACATGATGGAAGCCTATGCGGCCGACGCGGTTTTCAACGGCGCTCGGGTCGATCGCCATCAGGAGGAAAAGGCGGTCGAACTCTTCGCCAGCAACATCATGGAAGCGGGAGAGGTCTTTCTGCGTGACCCGTCCTCAACGCCGTTCATACCCAACTGGCGGCGGATCAAATCCGTTTATCCCAATATTTTCCATGATCTGGCCGAGGCCGTCAAAGATGATATGGAAGAGATTTGAGAGCAGCGGTTGCGATTGCGGCTCGCTCTCATCCGCGACGATTGGCGATCCAGACGCACTGATAAGGCGCCAGCGTCAGCGTCTCTTCTCCCTCTTCATATCGGCGGCCTGATAGAAGGTCGATCACAGGCTCGTCCATGATGAGATTGAGCCTGTTGAAGGGAATGCTCTGCGGCTCATTGCTGACCGAATGCACCGCATGGATCGATTGCGTGCGGTCGCGTGACTGACGCCAGAGCGAAAAGAGGCCCGGCCCCAGATCGAGCGTCATCTGTGTGGCGTTAGGATGGAAGGCTGGCTGCCGGGTACGGATGCCAATGCGCCGCTTCATCTCCGCGAAAACCTTGGACTGATCGCTATCCGGCTGGCTGAGCAGATCCTCCAGTTCTCGATAATCCCAGATATGCCTGTTGAGGGCGCGTTTGGTTCCGGTCCGCTCCATGCGTTCCTTGTCGTTTGGCGTCGCGAGGAGGGAATGAATGTAGATGCCGGGAATACCCTCCAGCGCCATCTGGATTGTCTGGTTCACCATGAAGCGGTCGAATTGGTACGCGTGCCCGCCGGGTCCGGCTTTCATGGCGTCCCACAAGGAAACATTGATTTCGTAAGGTTTTTTCGAGCCGTCCGGCAAGGCGCGCATCGAAACCTCTCCGCCCACCTCGGAGACAGAGCCGATCATGTCCGTCACCTGCTCGTCCGTCAGATACCCTTCCGCCGCGCGCACGCCGATCCCGTCGTGACTGGCGGTGAAGTTGAAATAGAAGCTGCCGGCCGGCGCTGGCGGCTGATGACGCTGCCAGAGTGTCAATTGCTTGGCATCGCCGGTGGTCAGCGCATGCAACATCAATGGCGGCAAGGCAAAGTTATAAACCGCATGCGCCTCGTTGCTGGCACCGAAATAAGAAATATTCTCACGGTTTGGAACATTGGTCTCGGTGATGATGACCATCGCTTCGCGACTGTAGTCGGAGAGGGTCCGCATCAGCCGCACGATCTCATGCGTCTGCGGCAGATGGACGCATTTCGTTCCGATCTCCTTCCAGATGAAGGCAACGGCGTCCAGCCGTATGATCCGAACACCCTCGTTTAGAAACAGCCGGACAATCCGGATAAATTCGAGCAGCACGTCCGGATTGGCAAAATTCAGATCGACCTGATCCCGGGAGAATGTGCACCAGACATGCTTCTCGCCCTCGCTTGTCTCGAAACTCTGCAGGAGAGGCTGAGGGCGGGGACGCACCACGTCTGAAACATCGGTCCCGGGCTCGACGGTCCGGAAGTAATCGCGGCCCGGCTCCTGTCCTTGCAGGAACTGGACGAACCACGGATGCAGCGCGGAAACATGATTGAGGACGAGATCGGCCATCAGCTTATGGTGGCTCGCAATGCGCCCCATATCCTGCCAGCTTCCGAGTTCCGAATTGACACGCGTGTAATCGACCACGGCAAAACCGTCATCGCTGGTCCATGGAAAGAACGGAAGCACGTGAGCGCCGTTGATGACGCTACCGACATGGCGGGTGAGAAAATCATCAAGGATATGAAGCGGCGGGTGCTCACCATCCTGCAGCGTATTGCCGTAGGTGATGAGAATGGCGTCGCGTTCGCTCCATGATGGGGCGGAGACGCGGCGGCGCTGCGGGCGGCAGAGAACCCGTTTATCGGCAGGCCAGAACGCGTCGAGCAGACGCCGGGTCAGCGCCGGTATATCCTGGTGCGGATAAAGAAACGACAGGTGATAGTCGAGTCGCTTGACCAGAAGGGTTGGGAAGGCTTCCAACAGATCGTCCTGGATTTCGATCTCCTCCGAACTTGTCGCCTGATCCATCCTAACCACTTCACCCATGTCTGCCCTATCCTGCGTTTGTTATCGTCAATCGTCAGGGTTGTATCCACCATATGCGAGCTTTGCGGCAGAGGTCACGCCTCTCCCTGCTCTAGATGCATGACTGCAATGCGCAAATCAGTGGTCTCGACCTTGAGGCTGTTGGCTGATGCGGGCCTGACGTTTCAAATCGCGCATCTCGCGGCGGATGCGCTGGCGCTTGCGAAAAGCATAGCGTCCCGCCCTCCAACGCACGCGCATCCCGTAGAAGCGTCGCCCGCGGCGCGCGCGGTCTTCCGAAAGAAAGAGTTGAAGCCCTTCCCTGTAGTTCCAGTAGCCCTCGGTTGCGAGATTCTCGACGCGGTGCATCAGGAACGTCCAGGCTGGTGAGACGAGAAGCGTGACAGCCGTGACGGCGATAGCCAGCCGGTAGAAATCGTAGCCCAGCGCACCGGCGGAGAGACCTGTCGTCGCCAACACGAAAGAAAACTCCCCGATCTGTGCCGTCGAGAGGCCAGCGATCAGCGCCGTTTCGCGATCATGGCCGGTCAGCGCCAGCAACTGAATGTTGAGCAGGCTCTTTGCTGCAATGACGGCAAGCGACGTTCCGACGACGAGCGCAAGGTTGGACCAGATGTAATTCAGATCGATCAGAAGGCCGATCGACAGAAAGAAGACGACCAGCAGCACGCTCTGAATCGGCTCGATGACAGGGATCACCTTAGCCCGCAGCGTGGAGTTGCCAAGCAGCAGGCCGGCCAGAAACGCCCCATAGGCCGGAGAAAGGCCACTATAGCCCGAGACGGCTGCGCCGCCAAAACAGATCGCCAGCGCACCGAGCGCCAGCATCTCGACATTGCCCTCGATCGCCGAGGTGAAAGGAAAGCGCAGCTTGCCTCGCTTGCCGAGCCACCAGAGGACAACCGCCAGGACGGTGACGGCGGCCAGCACCTTGACGATCAGAAGAAACATCGAGGCCTCGCCCCGACCAAGCGCGCCAATGATAATCAACATCGGCACGACGGCGATATCCTGCGCGATCAGAATGGCGATTGCGATCCGCCCGGCGTCGCCGCGCAGTTCGTCCATGTCGTCGAGCATCTTCATGGCGACCACGGTGGATGAGAGCGCGATGATGAAGCCGAGAATGATGCCTTCCGCCGTCGTCGCCTCCCCCGCCCATGCGATCAAAAAACCGACCAGCAGACCGGCGACCAGCTGCCCGGTCGCGATCAGCACGGCGGGCCGCAGACTGAGAACGAACGCCTTCAGCGAAATTTCGAGGCCTATGAAGAAGAGCAGAACCAGCACGCCCATCTCGGCCAGCGCGTTGACCGATTCGGAGGTGCGGATGAAGCCGAGCGCGGTCGGCCCCATCAGCAGACCCGCCAGAATGAACCCGACGAGCGGCGGCTGACGCATCCGCATCAGCCCAAGGCCGAGAATGGTGGCCACGGCGATGACCAGCGCCACATCGATCAGCGGGAAGGCGATATGATGTTCATCCATAGCGTCGAATTATAGCCTTTGCTGCCGATATAGCACCGAGGGAAACAGGTTCAGTCGTCAATTTTCCCGAAATCGGTTTTCGGGTGGAACAGCCTCACTGTATCCGGCAAGACGCCAGAAAAATAAGAGGAAATTGCGGATGACCGACAGACAAATGTCGGCGCGCGAATGGATGAAACTCATCATCCTTTCGGTGCTCTGGGGTGGAACATTCGTGCTGACGGTCGTGGCGCTCAAAGGCTTCGTCCCGGTGGCGCTTGTCGCATGGCGACTTGCCATTGCGGCCATCACGCTCTTGCTCATCTGCTCGCTCTGGCGAATTTCCCTGCGCCCTCTTTTCCAATGCGGAAGACGCCTCGTTCTGCTGGCCATCCTCAACAATGCAATCCCCTTCTTTCTGATCAGTACGGGCCAGACCGAAATCGGCGCTGGACTGGCATCGATCTTCAATTCCACGACCCCGTTATGGACGGCATTGATCGCCACCTATGTCGTTGGCCGTGAAACCTTGAAGGGATTGAAACTGGCCGGAATCATCATCGGGATCGTAGGCGTCGCCACGCTGGTGGGGCCCGCGGCGCTCGCGGGGCTCGGCGGTCCGCCCTGGGCAATGGCCTGTCTTGTCGGTGCTGCCATTTCCTATGGTTTCGGTGCCAATCTGGCGCGAGGTTTCGGCGACATACCGCCCATCCTCATTGCGACCGGCCAATGCGCCTGTTCGAGCGTGATCGTCATGGCCGCAGCGCTCTTCACGGTCGGACCGGAGGGGCTGGTCACTGAGAATGTTGCGGCCATTGCCTCGATCGTCACGATCGGCACCCTGATGACCGCTGGCGCCTATCTGCTCTATTTCGACCTCATCGCAAAAGCTGGTGCGACCAATGGCTCCCTCGTTACCGTCCTCATTCCGATAAGCGCCATTCTGGCAGGCGTCTTCTTCTTCGGCGAAACAATGACGGCGAATGGATGGCTCGGCTTCGGTCTCATTACGTCGGGACTACTGATGATCGATGGTCGCATTTTTCGGAGAGCGCCGCGCCGCGTACCGCCTACCCCGTGAGACGATCCATAATTTCCGGTTAATACACAGCCAAAAAGGTTGCTGCGACGCAGCATGAGCAAAGGCGGGCATTTCAGCATCTCAGGGCGTAGCAGCACCACTCCTGCGTGGCTGCACGTCGCAGCGCAGCACATTTTCCGACTAGGCCGCCTCGCTTTTGATGCGTAATCTCACTCCTGCCAATTCTCCTGAAGGGAGTCCGCCATGACCTCGTTGAGCTTGGTAAACCGGGTAGCAATCGGAGCTGTCTTTTTGTTCGTCGGCGTTGCCGTCATAGGGCTTCTTCCCTGAACCTGACCGGTTGCAGAAATGACTGAAAGAAGGCGCCAGCCCTAGCGACCGCCCGCCGCTTCTTTCATCGCCAGCCAGATATTAACGGTCAGCTCCTGCCCCGCCTGGGAGGGCGCGATCGTATGTCGGTTGACGACTTTAAGACCGGCTAGATCCAGCCATTCCGACATCTGCGCGTCCGAAAAACCAAGCCGCAAATGCGCGAATTCGGAGCGTAGAAATTCAAGATCGTGTGATTGAAAGTCGATGATCGCCATGCGGCCCGCCGGCCGCAGGGCCTCAGCCGCCTGTTGTACGGCGCGGCCGGGTTGATCGAGATAATGAAGAACCTGGTGGATTGTGATCAAATCGACGCTTTCCGGACCGACCGGCAGGTCAAAAACGCTGGCCTGGCGCAACTGCGCCGGAACGGGCCCTGCCTCCTCAAGCCGCGAGCGGGCAATCGTGAGCATTTCCCGCGACGTATCGATGCCGACCGCTCGTCGGAACAGGGGAGAAAAAAGGGTGATCATACGCCCCGTTCCCGTCCCGATATCGAGCATGGTATCGACAGGCCGGTCCCCGATCAGCTCTTTGAGAGCCTGCTCAACAGATGCGTCCGGCGCGTGGAGTGATCGAATCCGATCCCACTCTTCCGCATTGGCGGCAAAATAGGCACCGGCTCTCGCGGCGCGGCTATCCCGAATAGCAGCAAGACGTTCACGATCGGCAACAAACTGCGCATCCGTTTCATCAAGTGTGTCGAGGACGCTGTCGCAGAGGCCCCGTGCACCACTATCATCGGTCAGATGAAAATAAGCCCACGCACCCTCCTGATACCGTCCGACAAGCCCAGCCTCCATAAGCACCTTCAAATGGCGCGAAACACGCGGCTGCGATTGATCGAGAATGGCAGTGAGGTCCGAAACGGTGGCTTCCCCCTGACGCAGCAAGAGCAGAATGCGGAGCCGACTGGATTCCGCCATGGCTTTGGCGCTATCCAGCAAATGTTCAAAACTGAGTTGAGATCCGACGACCAAAACTGCCTCCATCGCATAAGGATAGGTTTATGTGGCTGAGATGGCTTTCGCAACCGGAGGAACCGGCATGGCCGAATTCGAACAGCGTCAGGGCGAAGCGCGACTGCCGTTTGACCCGGCTGAGCGCAAGCCGGATGCAGGACTGGTCTTCATCGGAAAGGTCTCATCGCCTTGGCTCCGCCGCGAGGATTGTCCGAAAAACCTTCGTCAGGCCCGTGAGCGGGACCGTACCGCCAGCATTATCATCGAAGAGCCTTACCGCCCTGCCCTCGCCGGGCTCCGAGCCGGCGATTATTGCCATGTCTTGAGCTGGCTCCATCACGCGCCCCGCGACCTCATCAGCCAGAAGCCGAGACATCTCGAGACTGCAAAAGGTACGTTTGCCCTTCGTTCACCGGTGCGGCCCAATCCGATCGGCCTGCATACGGTCAGGATCGTCTCGCTGGATCACCAGAGGGGAACGATCGAGATGGACGCCATCGATCTGCTGGACGGAACGCCTGTCCTGGATCTCAAACCCTATTATCCCTCAATCGATGCCTTCGCCGAGGCATCCGGCGGAGCCAAAGACTGAATGGCGCGGACGGAGCGGCAAAAGGCTCTCAGAGCTGATCTTCGTCTTCTTCTCCCCTCGGCTCCGTTGGCCGATTTCGAGACGATCTACGATGATGCCTCGCGGCCTCATATGCGCGAGCTACGGACAGGAGCCGCCGCCTGGCTCGCCGCCCTCGCCCATATCCGCCATCAATATACAGACTACGATCAATTGCGCGACGAGGGCTATGACCGCGACAGCGCCTTGCATTTCGTGGTGGACGACATCAACACCGTGCTGACGCGGTGGCGCGCCACCCGCCTGCTCGATCCCTCTGCGGCTTTTGAAGATGGCGGCGATGCAAACGACGAGGAAGCGCAGCCGAAACGCCGGAAGGCCACGAAGCGAACCGAAAAATAGGATTCGCATTCAATACCTTGCGTTCTCTTGCTGAATCAAACTCCTCACGAGTTGAATCCTTTGATGAAGAGCCCGGCAGGCAAGGCTTAACATCAATCGTGTTGCACGCCCCATCACGGTTGCCAGTTGGGTAAGAGCGGCTGGGCACGCTTTGACAGCAGGAGAAACTTCATGGATTTCAGCGCGATCTTCTATCAGGACTGGGCGGGGGTCGTCCGGACGGCGATCGTCGGCATCGTCGCTTACGCTGCCCTCGTTCTGACGCTTCGCATCTCGGGCAACCGCACTTTAGCCAAGCTCAATGCGTTCGACCTCGTCGTGACTGTTGCGATGGGATCGGTGCTGGCAACGATACTGCTCTCGGAAGACGTCGCCCTGGCAGAAGGCATCACCGCCTTTCTCGTCCTCATCATCCTGCAATGGGTTGTGGCCTGGCTGTCGGTGCGATTCAGCGGCTTTGCAAAGCTGATCCGCTCCGAACCCACCCTGCTTTTCCGCAATGGCGAAATGCTTCGAGGCGCCATGCGGCGTGCCCGCGTCACCAAGGCGGAAATGGAAACAGTGATCCGCACTCATGGCCGCCCGAATTTCGCAGGCATCGCCTCGATCATTCTGGAAGCTGACGGTTCCTTCTCCATCGTCGATAAGGAGAAGGAGAGTAAACGAGAACAACGGCAGCGTGAGAACGAACGGAACAGCCCGGCCTGAGCCGGGCCGCATTGCACTCACTGTTGACGCTGCCTACCAGCTATCGCGCTCGCTGCCGTCCCAGTTCCAGTAGCGCCCTGTCTTTTCGACGGTCAGGCCTTCCGCGAGATCGAGAATGCCCTTGGCGCTTTCCTCTGGCGAGATCGAGGCCGAAGAGCCGCCCATATCGGTCCGCACCCAGCCCGGATGCAGATTGGCGACGGCGATTCCGTCATCGCGAAGTTCCGTTGCGAGCGCCCGGCCGATCTTGTTCACGGCCGTCTTCGACGTGCGGTAGGCGATGTTGCCGGGGCTGTCGTTCAGATCGCCCATCTGTGACGAGACGATCAGCACCTTGCCCTCATCGCTTTTCTTCAGGGCGGGCACGAAAGCCTGCGTGACCATGAGAGGTCCCAGCGCATTGACCTGCAATGTCTTGAGGAAGCCGTCCATATCGTCGACCGAGAGGATTGAGCCATTCGGCCCCTTCACGCCGGCATTGTTGATGAGAATATCGACAGGCTGGTCGAGATCGCTCGCCGCTTTCGCCAGCGCGTCGCGGCTGGTGACATCGAGGACCATCGGCGTGAAACCGCCCTCCCCTTTTAGATCACCGAAATCATCGTCGCTGCGCGCCGTGCCGATGACTTGATGGCCGCGCGACAGCGCTTCTTTCGCCATGGCCCGGCCAATGCCGCGCGACACGCCGGTAATGAGAATTGTGGTCATGAAAGTCCTGTCGATAGATTTGTTCTCGATTGCATTTAGGGCGCTTCTGAATAATAATAGTGCTGAGACTGGATAGTCTCAGGTTGAAACCAGCGACTGGTTTCGGAAATTACGCTGCCGCGATGGCTCGGAACAATCCGAACCAGTCCTCTTACTATGGAGGGCTGTTATGTCCAAAAATATTATCCTTAAAATTGAGCAATGCAGCGAACAGGAATGCGGTCCGGTTCGCAAGATTATTGGCCTGATAGGGCCAAAGTCGTTCTGTCAGCTCATCGATGCAGCGGACCTCTCTGCGAATCCAAGGTCGGCAAAGAAGGGGGCAGTTACCTCCGACATCGAAACTTCGCTTGCCGAGAAGCCCGAATTGTTTCCTGCGATGACAAAAGGGATTCTAATTGCCGCTAGCAACTACAAAGAATTAGAGCGACAGCGCTATAGACTAACCTTCGAAGATACCGAAGTAGAAGGCCTCCTCGATGGTGGTCATAACGCCTTGGCCACTGGACGCCATGTGCTGACACAAGCTGACATAGATGAAAAGACACTTCGGCGTGCCAAAGATTGGGATAGTTTTTCGACCATTTGGGCAGAAAAGCGCGAGGAAATTTCTGATATTGAGGAACTTCTGGAATTTGAAATGCCTGTAGAAATTCAGGTCCCAGCCAAAATGAGCGATCCTTATGTTGTGTCAGAATTCAAATCTTCGCTGCTCGAAATTGGTTCTGCTAGAAACAATAACGCACAGCTGACAGAGGAAACCAAAGGTAATAAGCAAGGGCTATATGACGATCTAAAATCATTTTTGCCGGCACATATCTCTCAGAACGTCGAATGGAAATCGAACGACGGAGGGCGCATTAAGGTTCGAGAACTCTTGGCTTTAAGCTGGATACCTTTAGGGCTTCTAGAGCTCCCTAATGGAATCCATGTACTTCCAAATCAGATCTATCGCAACAAAGCTGTATGCGTTGACGCGTATAATAGACTCCTAAAGCATCCGGACGTTTCTTCGAATGTTGAGGGTGGATATGACTTTGAATTAACTGACGGCCGAGTAGAGGCAGCGCTTCGTATAGCGGCGGACCTCCCGGATATATATGATTCGCTCTATGCGAAATTTCCTGACGCATACAACAAATCGGGAGGAGCATTCGGCAAAATCAATGCGGTGAGAATGTATGTAGAAGAAAAAACGACGTCGAATGATAAAAAATATCTGAAAAACCCTCCGAGAACACCGTTCCGCCAAGACGAAGTTAAATACACTTGCCCTGATGGATTCCTCATTCCTTTCCTCTACGGGATGCGTTCGCTTATGGCGTTTGGCCCCGATGGTCTTCTGAAATGGGCGGTCGATCCAGATGATTTTATTTCAGAAAAGCTAGTCGACGCGCTGAAAAGTTACAGACTCGCGATTGAGTTGGGAAATTGGGATCCCCAACAGGTTGGCAAGAAACTTAGCGCGTACGATTTCTCCGAGAGTGCCATACGCAATCTGATTTGACTGAAACATGAAGAGGGATGAACTCCCTCTTCATGTATAACAGCACTACCGCGTCAGTCGCTTATACGTCACGCGCTTGGGATTGGCGGCCTCGGGGCCGAGGCGGCGGATCTTGTCCTTTTCGTAGTCCTCGAAATTGCCCTCGAACCATTCGACATGGCTGTCGCCCTCGAAAGCGAGGATGTGCGTCGCGAGGCGGTCGAGGAACATGCGGTCATGGCTGATGATGACAGCGCAGCCGGCGAAGCTTTCCAGTGCGTCTTCCAGCGCGGCCAGCGTTTCGGTGTCGAGATCGTTGGTCGGCTCGTCGAGGAGAAGGACGTTGCCGCCCTCCTTCAGGAGCTTCGCCATATGCACACGGTTGCGCTGGCCGCCGGACAGCGTGCCGACCTTCTGCTGCTGATCACCGCCCTTGAAGTTGAAGGACGAGCAATAGGCGCGGCTGTTCACCTCGTGCTTGCCGAGCTTGATGATGTCGTTGCCGGCGGAAATTTCTTCCCAGACGGTCTTGTTCGGGTCGAGCGCATCGCGGCTCTGGTCGACATAGGACAGATCGACCGTCTCGCCGACCTTGATCGCGCCGTCATCCGGCTCTTCCTGACCGGTGATCATGCGGAAGAGCGTGGTCTTGCCGGCGCCGTTCGGACCGATCACGCCGACAATGCCGCCGGGCGGCAGGCTGAATTCCAGATCGTCGATCAGAAGCTTGTCGCCATAGGATTTCTTCAGACCATTGGCGTCGATGACATTCTGGCCGAGGCGTTCGCCGACCGGAATGACAATCTGAGCATCGCCGGGACGGCGGTCGGCTGCACTTTTGACCAGTTCGTCATAAGCTCGGATACGGGCTTTGCTTTTCGCTTGGCGTGCCTTGGGCGACGACGAAATCCACTCGCTTTCGCTGCTGATCGCCCTTTGGCGACCCTTTTCCTCGCGCGCCTCTTGCGCCATGCGCTTGGCCTTGGCTTCCAGATAGGCGGTGTAGTTGCCCTCGTAAGGAATGCCGCGGCCGCGATCGAGCTCGAGGATCCAGCCCGTGACATTGTCCAGGAAGTAGCGATCGTGGGTGATCATCAGAACAGCACCCGGATATTCGCGCAGGTGCTTTTCGAGCCAGGCAATCGTCTCGGCATCCAGATGGTTGGTCGGCTCGTCGAGCAGCAGAAGATCGGGCTGGCGCAGCAGAAGCTGACATAGCGCCACGCGGCGCTTTTCACCGCCGGACAGCTTGTCGATCTGCCAGTCACCAGGCGGACACCGCAGCGCTTCCATCGCCATTTCGACCTGGCTATCGAGATCCCAGAGGTTCTGGTTGTCGATCATGTCCTGGAGTTTTGCGCCCTCCTCCGCCGTCTCGTCGGAGTAGTTCATCATCAGCTCGTTGTAGCGGTCGAGGATGGCCTGCTTTTCGGCAACGCCGGCCATGACGTTGCCCTTGACGTCGAGCATCTCGTCGAGCTGCGGCTCCTGCGGCAGATAGCCGACCGTCGCGCCTTCGGCGACCCAGGCTTCGCCGGTATATTCCGTATCGAGACCCGCCATGATGCGCAGCAC
The DNA here is from genome assembly GCF_003668555.1 of Notoacmeibacter ruber. NCBI lineage: Bacteria > Pseudomonadati > Pseudomonadota > Alphaproteobacteria > Hyphomicrobiales > Notoacmeibacteraceae > Notoacmeibacter > Notoacmeibacter ruber. Next base: position 1,756,436 of record NZ_RCWN01000001.1, read on the forward strand.
GGTCGACTTACCGGCACCGTTCGGACCCAGAATACCAATCTTTGCATCGGGATAGAAAGAGAGATGAATGTTCTCCAGCACCTTCTTGGCGCCATAGGCCTTGTTCAGGCCACTCATGTGATAGATGAACTGTCGTGCCATGGGGCGGACGTTTCCTGTTTGCGAATGCATGAATGAGATTGCGCCTCACATAGAAGATCGGCGCCAGTCCCGCAACGGCGCGCAGACCCTCTGTGCAGTCGGAAGGGTTTGACCCGCTACGGACTTTCGGCTGATCTGCAGATCCGATCCCGGAGAGACCCATGGTTCAGTCATCGATACAGGAAGAGATATTCCAGTCACCGACTGGCGCGCGGTTGAAGCTCTATGTCGCCACGCCGGATGAGCCGCCGCGAGCGGTGGTGCTGATCTGCCACGGACTGGCGGAGCATGCCGGGCGCTACCGCCCCTTCATGAAGGCACTCGGCAACGCCGGTATCGCCGCCTTCGCGCCAGATCACCGTGGACACGGCCAGACCGAGATCCCGGATACGCCAGCCCACACCTTTGCGAGGGAGGATGGCGCGCGAAAGGTGCTGGATGATGTCGCAGCGGTACGGGCCGAGGCACAGAGACGTTTTCCGGACAGCCCCCTCGTCGTTTTCGGCCATTCCATGGGCGGTATGATCGCCATCAATCACGCCATGAATCAGCCGGAAAAGCTGGCTGGCCTTGTCGTCGCCAATTCCGACCTACGTGGCGGCGCGCTCATAAGTTTGGCCAAAACGGTTCTCGCATGGGAGCGCTTTCGCAAGGGGTCTGATGCCGAGAGCACCGTGCTGAAGGCGCTGACCTTCGACGCCTGGAACAAGCAGATTGGCGAGAATCGCACCGAGGCGGACTGGCTTTCGCGCGATCATAACGAGGTCGACGCTTTCATTGCCGATCCTAACTGTGGCTGGGCGCCGACGGTTTCCCTCTGGCGGGACGTCTTTCGGTTCGTCGAAGGGGGAGCCAACGACGAACGCCTGAAAAACCTGCCGAATGATCTCCCGGTTCTGCTGATCGGTGGCGGCCAGGACCCAGCGACGCGAAAAGCGGCGGCGACACGCGAACTTCAAAAAAGGATGACGAAGACCGGCATGTCGAACGTGACGTTGCGGATCGATGAAGAAGACCGCCACGAAACCCTCAACGAGACCGGGCGCGATAAAGCCATGGCAGACATTATCGCGTGGATGACCCGAGTTCTGAATTGAGCGCCGGGACGCGCCGATCTTCTGACTGATAAGAGCCCGAGCGTCGACGGAGACACCGCGTCCCTGCTCCGGCTCATGGGGAGGGCTTGATTTTCTGGCTCGAAATGTCGAGATAAAGAGAGCAACGTAACACCAGCGCACGTTTTGCAAAGAATGACAGTCAGCACACAGTCGCACTTACAGACCGCAGGATCACCTTGCTGGGCCTCGCGCCTGCGTGACAGGATGCGCGACCATGGCCTGCGCCCGACGCGCCAGCGCATGCATCTGGCAACCTTGTTGTTTACGCGTGGGAACCGGCATGTAACGGCCGAAGAGATTCACGCCGAGGCGCATGGCGAAGGCGTCTCCGTCTCGCTGGCAACTGTCTACAATACGCTGCATCAGTTTACCGAGGCAGGCCTGCTTCGCGTCCTCTCGATCGAAACCAATAAGACCTATTTCGACACGGACGTTTCTGACCATCACCACTTCCTGGTCGATGGCGGCGCGCAATTGTTCGATATTCCCGAAGGGTCTCTGGAAATGGGACGCTTGCCGACCCCGCCCGAGGGTTATGAGATTGCCCATGTGGATGTGGTAATCCGTCTTCGCCGCAAGGACTGAACCACTTTCAGGCATGCCATTCTGGAAGACAGCTCGCGCTAACATTGGCGAGGGCTGGAAAGTTCGTGCGTTTTTAGACAGCTATTCGCAAACAAAAAGCGCCGCCAGGGACGTGGCGGCGCTTTATGATGTCCGGTGCTGGAGGACACCGGATAAAGATCAGTTGGCGATGAGGGAACTATCTGCCTGAGCGTAACGCGAAGACGAAGCCATCTCGATATCGCTATCGAACTCAACGGCAGCGACCAATTCGCCCGCAGGATTGATATCCCAGGTGATCCAGGCGTCTTCTTGCAGCTCGTTAATATTCACGCTGACGCACTTGCCCAGAACAAGAGGAGCAGAAGATGCATTCTGCCTAATCGCGTCGCCCACCTGTGTTTCACAGATTTCCTGCGTCTCGTAGGCTGCCTGAGGCGCTTCAACTTCAGTGCACATGGACATATCGTCCGAGCAAGAAACCAGAAGCATGATCGCTGCGAGTTGTTCCATCACCGTATCTCCTTGCGCCATCAACGGAGCGTAGGCAGATCGGTTCCCATCGAGAAAGTGTTTCTTTTTACTTAACGCGTTAGATGACGGTGGCCGTGAGGTCCGCGACTAGGGAATTGTGGGGCAGAGCGCCTTATTGCGAAACGGTTGTAGCCCTCGCACCACAGTCAAATGAAAGTCGATGCCGATCGCTGTCCTCACGGAAAAGTGATGAAACGGGCCTGCCTTATCGGCCGAGATCACTTTCTCTCAATTCCACTCGTCGATCCATCACGAGAAAGATCATTACGACCGCTTGCCCCCTTTTAAGCAGTGCGCGTCGGCAGAAAGGCCGCGCGCACGAAAGGAATAATATAATCTATATATTTCAAATACTTATAATTTTATTGGATGGGAAGGCAAAAAAAATCGCTCTCCATGCAACCATTTCTCCCTGACCCCGTTTTGCTAGCACACCGGGACAGCCAGCCCCCACATCCCCGCACCCCAATGGCTCTCTCGGCATTCTCCTTCGTTCCCCTCACGAGGAGAGACAAACCGGCTCCGCCTCCCCCGGCGGAGCCGGTTTTTTTATGGCCTTCATGTCGAGACAAAAGAAAACCCGGTGTGGAACCACACCGGGTTGATGAACTTGTCGGAACGGAAAAGAAAAAAGCCGACGATCAGGCTGCGTCGTTCACGCGCTCATTGAAGAAGAGAGCCTGACTGATCAGCGCCTTCACCATTGCCGGATTGAAGGGCTTGGTCACAAGGAAAGCCGGCTCCGGTCGTTCGCCCGTCAGCAAGCGCTCCGGGAAAGCCGTGATGAAGATGACGGGCACATCGGCCGTCGTCAGAATCTCATTCACCGCATCGATACCCGACGATCCATCGGCAAGCTGGATATCCGCCAGGACCATTTTTGGACTGGTCTCCTCAAAGAGCTTGACCGCCTCGCCATGCGTCCGGGCAATGCCTGTCACGGTATGGCCGAGATCGGTGACAAGCTGCTCGATATCCATGGCGATCAGCGGCTCATCCTCGATAATCATGATCGAGGTCGCGACCTGCCGGCTGATCTCTTCGGACGCGCTCGCAAGAAGCGTGTTCAATTCCTCAACATCCTTGTCGAGGATCTCAGCAGCTTCACGAACAGAAAAATTCTCGACCGATGTCAACAGAAAGGCCTGGCGCGGGATCGGCGGAACGTTGGCCAGATTGGCCGCAGCCTTCTGCTCCCACGCAAAGGGCGAAGAAGGTCGAGGCTCGATTTCCACATTGATCTGACTGAAGAGTTTCGCAAAAAGCTTGTAGACGGCGACACGATCTCCACTGGCCTGCGGAAACATCGACACATCAGCGATAAGCGCTTCCAGGACGGTTGCCACATAGGCGTCCCCGGATGCCTGCGATCCAGTCAAAGCGCGGGCGTAGCGGCGCAACAGCGGTAAATGGGCCGCGATGCGTGTGGACAATGACATTATTCTAAAACTCCCCTAAGAGCCGGCGATAACGCGGCAACCGTCCTAATTGTTCCCACCGGACTGGAACTTTCGATCCCCCGCATCATTTAGTGCCAATGCCGGAGGGGCCGCGGGACTGCAAGTATGGCAGCGTACGGCCCGTAACAAGGGATAGGGATGTTTTTGCAAATGAAAGACCCCGCTCCGTCGGAGCAGAATAGCGAAATCTCGAGAAAGCTGCGCTTGCTCTACGACACTGTGCAGGAAGAGGATATCCCGGATAAGTTCTTGGATCTTCTGGAAAAACTCGACCAAGCGGAGCAGGCGTCGCGGAGCACGTCAGATGACAACTGATCCGAAGAAGGAAAAGGGCTCATCAACTGGAGACCTGGCCGAAAGCGCTGTCTTCAAGCGCGATCTGCTGGCCACCCTGCCCAGCCTCCGCGCCTTTGCCATTTCGCTTATTGGCCGACATGACAAGGCGGACGATCTTGTCCAGGAAACGATCATGAAAGCCTGGGCGAAGCAGGAGAGCTTCGAAGCCGGCACAAATATCAAGGCCTGGCTGTTCACGATCCTGCGCAACGAATTTTACAGCCAGATGCGAAAGCGTGGCCGAGAGATTCAGGATAGCGAAGGCACCTATACCGAAGGCCTTTCCACGCATCCGGAGCAATATGGTTCGCTTGATCTGAAGGATTTTCGCAAGGCTCTGGATCAACTGCCCGCCGATCAGCGCGAAGCGATCATCCTCATCGGTGCATCCGGCTTCGCCTATGAAGAGGCGGCCGAAATATGCGGCTGCGCGGTCGGCACGATAAAGAGCCGGGTAAGCCGTGCACGAACTCGCCTTCAGGAAATGTTGGGGGTGGCTGGCGAGGGTGACTACGGCCCCGATGCCGGCAGCGCGGCCGTCACTTCGCGCGCCTTCATTTCGTGAACATAAACGGGCTGCGCTTTTCTGTGCGGGGCGGCGTTCGCGCCGTCCCGTTTTTGTTGAGGCTGGATGACTGACCATGAAGGCAATTGCGGTTCTCAATACTGACGGCGGAACGCTTCAGACGACCGATCTGGATGCGTTCTCGGACCATCTTCGTCGATCGTTCGAGGAGCGCGGCCACGAGATCGAGATCAGACGGGTCGCCGGGGAAGAGATCGTCGAGGCCCTGGAGCAAGCCGCAGATGATGCCGAAATCATGGTTGTTGGCGGAGGTGACGGAACCGTATCGGCAGCGGCTGCAATTGCTTGGAAAAAAGAGCGGGTTCTGGGCGTCCTGCCTGCGGGCACGATGAATCTTTTCGCACGCTCGCTCGGTCTGCCGCTCGACCTCAACGAAGCTGCGGAAGCACTCGCCCAGATGAATATCGGCCCGAGCGATATCGCCGACATGGATGGAAAGGCATTCGTCCATCAGTTTTCTGTCGGCCTGCAGCCGCGTATTGTCGAAAAGCGCAGTGAGATCGAATATCACTCGAAAATCGGCAAGATGGCGGCTTCGACACGAGCCGCGCTCGGCGTGTTTTTTCACCCCACATGGTTTCGGGGCGAATTGAGCACCGATGGCCGCAAGCTGAAAAGCGGACGCTTTGCCGTCATCACCGTAACCAACAATCCTTATGGCGAAGGCCATATGCCTTACGCCGACAAGCTCACGACAGGCCAGCTTGGCGTCTACTGGAGCCGGCCTCTGAGCACTTTCGCCTCAATGCGTTTGACCAAGGACCTGTTACTTGGCACCTGGAAGCGCAATCAGGATTTCAAGGAAGAGGCCGGAGACACGGTCAAACTCCGGTTTTTTGGCAAGATGCACCATGTGAGCGCGTCTTTGGACGGCGAATTGATGGAGCCAAAGAACCCGACGATCATCACCATCCATCCGGGCGGCCTGCGCGCGATTTTCTGTCCCTCCGACGAGAACTCGCAAAGCGATGAAGCCGGCGGCGGTAAAGCCCCGTCACAGCGCGAAACCACAGATGAGAGAAACGCTTCGGACTGAACGGGCCGCCGCAGCGGATGAGAGCGCCCTCGGCCGCCTCAACAATTCAGGTGCAACCGTCGAGAGCTTCGCAAATAAAGGGCGTGGCATAGAGCCACGCCCTTCTTACAGTCTGACCGGTCGCAATCGACGTCAGTTGGCGGGGGCTGTCTCACTCTCCGCGCCGCTATCAGTGCCGAAATCCTCGGCCGGTTCTTCCTGGCCGGTCGTACCGCCAGGAGCCTGATCCGGCGTCGCCTGCGAGGTCGATGCATCGGGGGCTTCAGCAGGATCTTCGATGGCTGGAGATGCCGGCTTCTGCTCGACCTCCTGAACCGTCAGGTCTCCATTGCTCTGCTCGGAAATGGTCGCCGTGCCGTCTTCTTCGGGAGCGATTGCCTGGCCGTAAATTGCGACGAAGAACCAGACGATGAGAGCAAGGGCGATGCTGACGATCATGATCATCAGGATCGGCAAACCGCGACGCCCCTGCTTGGCCTCAGTACTTTGAATTTTTTCGTTCATGAATAATCCTTCAAACTACATCCGTTCCCTGCGGAACGGCCCGATCTCAAAATAACGTGCGGCGAGATAGGAACTTCCTGCAGCCGCCGTCAGCCCCAGAAGAATACGGGACTTGATGATCAGCGGAACCAACGGCACCGCCGCGCCGACAAGCGCAGACTGTCTTGCAGCCCGTTGAGCCTTCTGACGACGCCGTGCAGCCGCATTCATCAAAGATGCCACGACAACCACGATGATCGCCAAAAGCACCAGAGCGCCGGCGACGCCAAGAGCAGCAGCCACCGGGCCGTAGATCTGGCCGATATAGACGATAGCCGCCGTAAGGAGACAGGCCACGGCCAGCAGCCCCAGAACGCCCGCTATCGCATAGGCGACAGCCAGGCGCCTGGCCCGATTGAGACGAATACCCAGCTCCTCCGTCGAAAGACTGGTGAGGAGTGTGACAAGTGAACTCATAAGCGCGTCAGCTCCGCCAGATCACGCCAACAAGAAATCCGACGCCAGCCGCAATGCCGAGCGCCTGCATCGGATTCTCACGGACGCGCTCCTTGATTTCCTCTTCCTTGACACGGAGCTGGTCGGAAAGCTCGTCCCGTTTGTCATAGGCGCGGCTCTGAATATCCCGAACAGTCGAGGTGCCGAGCGATTTGATCGTATCGGTGAGAGACGCCACATCCGCGCGCAGCTGTGCGATCTCGTTCTCGACATCCGCGGTGGTCGTGCCGGTCGCAGGCTTCTTCGCCGCCGATCCGGTGGTGCCCGCCGTTGTGTTTGTCATGGAAATAGTCTCCTTCGTTTTGTTCCATTCGGTGAACGGGGCGATCAGCCTCCGGGTTCCCGTCTTTTTGACCGTAACATAGCGAAAAGCCGGCCAAAATGGCCGGCTTCCCTAAAGGTTCATCCGTGGGACGGATTACTTCAGAACAACGCTGTCAGGATTGTTCTCATATTCCTCTTCCGAGTACTCGGCCTGCTGGTCGAGCTGCTCTTCCGTGAACTTGGTGAAGATTGCGAAATCATCCGATTCCGGCTGCTTCATGAGCTCGACGGCGTCCGGCGAAATCGCGACAGGCTTTTCGCCAATACCAAGGAAACCGCCAACATCGATCACATAGGCTTCGATCGACTTGTCTTCGCCAAGAATGACGTCACCGATCTCACCAAGGCTCTCTTCGTTCGAACCGTAGACGGTTGTGCCGATCAGGTTTTCAGCCGAGATGCTCTCCATATCGGCCGGCTGCATGCCTTCGCGAAGGCTCGGCTGCTCAGCCGCTGCCTGCTGGTCGGTGGTCATTGTCTCACCATCGGCCGGAACGGTCGGAGCTGCGGCCTGGTCGTTCTCGACCATCGGCTCGGCTGTATCGCCTTCCGTCTGATCGGTTTCAGCAGTCTCTTCACCGTCCATTGCCTGGTCGGTTTCCTGAGCAACCTCGTCGCCAGCCTCTTCGGTTTCCTGGGCAACTTCGTCGCCGGCTTCTTCCGTCTCCTGAGCGGCTTCATCGCCAGTCTGTTCGGCGGAAGCGGCCGCGTCTTCAGCGCCTTCTTCCATTTCCTGGCCAGCATCGGTGTCAGCAGCGTCGGCTGCTTCCTGATCGTTCATTCCCTCAGCGGAATCGCCAGCCTCGGTGCCATCCATCTGCTCATCGGGCTCGAGCATCGAAGCATCGAATTCCTGCATCTGGTTGAGCTCTTCGCTGGTCGTATCAGCAACGAGCCATTCTTCATTGTCGCGCATTTCCATGCTGATACGATCAAACGGCAGTGCGACCGTCTTGTCGCCAATTCCAAGGAAGCCACCGACGGAAACAACCACACCGTCAACCTTGCCCGACTGATCGAGGATGACATCCTCAACGTCGCCGATTGCTTCGGCATCGTCATTTGCAGAGGTGTACACGGTCTTGCCAATGAAGTTCGATGCAAGAACATCATCTTCATTGATATCCGAGCTCATCTGCGCCGATGCGCCTTCGGTCTGCGTTGTGGAGGAAGCCTCCATCTGCTGCTGATCAGCCTCCGGCTGTTCGGCAGCATCCTGAGCCATCACCGGAGCGGTCATAAGCGCGGCGATAGCAGTCGTTGCAAACATCTTGCGTAGCATAAATACCTCCTAATTTTCAGGCGGTCGTAGAGGCCAATTTCGGCCTCCTTCGTCATGATCAATTAATTTTAGCGACCGTTGCCCGAATAACGTGAGACCCAATTCTTGGTTCCAAACCAACACCACGTTTCTTCATAATAATCAGCGGTGATATCATTTTATATGCAGCGGCATCTTGATGCACGCACGGACCCCCGATGCATTTGGCTCGATATCCACCGTCGCCCCGATCACCTTGTCGAGGCTGCGGCGGATAAGAAGCAGGCCGAAGCCATCCTCCTCGAGGCAGGAAGTCGATCCGCCCTCTTCCTGCCAGTCGATGCATATCGATTTGCGGCCCTCCTCCTCGGAGGAGATTTCGGTGAGAACATCGACCGTCCCGCGCCGACCCGAGAGAGCGCCATGGCGCAACGCATTCGTCGTCAGTTCATGGACGATCAATGCAAGGCCCACCGATTCTTCGGCGCCTATCATGGCGGACGTGCCGGAGATCGTGACCCGAGAGCGTTTTTCGCCAAGCAAGGGATCGATCTGCTGGCTTAGAAGCTCTTGCACATCCACCGCCTCCCAATCCTGTTCGGTCAGCAGATGATGGGCGTTCGACAAGGCTTGAAGTCGACCTGAGAACGCGGCGTTGAATTCTTCTGCATTGGCCGAACGTCGCATGGTCTGGCCAGACAGGCTCTGAAGCATCGCAAGAGTGTTGCGCACCCGGTGGTTCAGTTCCTTGAGCAACTGCCTGCGCTTTTCTTCAGCGAGCCGTCGGTCCGTAACATCGATCATGACACCAAAGACGGTCTGATCCGATGTGGTCTCCTGAGGCAGTTCCAGCACACGCCCAAACACGTTGAGCGTACGACCACCCTCGATGAGCGGTGCCTCGACGGAAAATTCCAGTTCGCTTTCCAAGCCCTTCGAGACGACCGCCATCAGACGGCTGCGATGGGAAGGGAGGATCGCTGCAGCGACGTCATCGATCGTCGGGCGGGCCGTAGCTTCAAGGCCAAGCATCCGACGAAACAACTCGTCTCCTTCGAACGTGTCAGTCATTCTGTTCCACGTCCAGGTCGCGATGCGGGCAGCACGCAGCGCAAGATCGTGCCGCCGCTGACTGCGCGCCAGATTGAGCGCCGTCTGCTCTGCACGCCTTTCCGACTCCCGGCTCATGATCAGCGCGCTCGCAACTTGCGACAGATGGCTCATCATTTTTTGAAAGGATGGATCGAAATCCGAGCGCGGCTCACGGCCTGCCACACAAAGGGAGCCGATCAACTCCCCTTCGAGAAGGACCGGAAACCCAGCATAGAACCGCAACTCCGGCTCGTGCCTAACGAGGTCATTCTCGCAGAAACGATCGTCGGCGAGCAGGTCCTCGATGATAAAGGGCTCAATCGTCTCGCCGTGCAGACCGTGAAGGCCATGCAGAAAGATCGACTGTTCGAGCGGAATCTCGCGGTTCTCGAAACGATGACACCCGACCATTCGCTGATGGTCGGCGTAGAGAAACGAAAAGAATGCGTAGTCTGCATTGGCGGCGAGGCTGGCGGCGTCGCAGAGCGCAGCCAGATCAGGATCGTCATCGCGAACGGCAAACATTTTCCGGTTGACGACGTCCAATCGAATGGGGTCGTTCAATCGCTCCAGAACATCGCTTGATAAGGCCTGCATGACCGACGCTTACTCCCTGGTCACTGGGTGGAACCCAGACCTGCAGTGAACACGAGAAAGCGCGCGTCAGCGGGGATAGCATTCCTGCCGCGCTGCGATCGTCTTCAATGCAGTCCACCTGGCACAGCCTCCGCCGAACGCTCGGCGCTTGTCCCGGCGGTTTTTATTTTCAAGTTACTCCACTGCAGACAATGTGAGATAATCGCGTTGGTTCCCGATATCGACGCCTGCGCGCCTCACCGCCGGGCTCCTCCAGCGGAATCATGCCGCCATCAGCCGAAAGCGAATATTGGTCTCAGCCTTCATGAATATCCTCTCGATCCTTTCCCTCATCGATATTGCGGCGCTTCTCCTGTTTTTCGTGCTGTGGCTGGCTTTTGGCTGGCTCGTGGAGCGCTCACGCTATGCGTCCCGTACGCTTTCGATGCGTATGAGCGTGGAAAGAGCTCACTGGATGGAAGCCATGGCCCAGCGTGATCTCAGAATGATCGATACCGGCATCATGGCCGGGCTGCAGCAAGGCACGGCCTTCTTTGCATCATCGGCGTTGATTGCGATTGGCGGTGCGTTCACATTGCTGGATCAGGAGCGGGGATTTACCGCCTTGGCCGAAGAACTGCCTGAGATCACCTCCAGCGAGCCGCATCTCTTTCAGTTCAAACTGCTCGGTATGATCGCCATTCTCGCCTACGGCTTTTTCAAATTCGCTTGGTCCTACCGTCTGTTCAACTACGCTTCCATCCTGATCGGCGGGGTGCCGAACGTGGCCGACGCACCAGTTCGCGAGCGTCGACTGCAGGCGCGCAAGGCAGCCGGTATGAACATTGAAGCAGGCCGCAATTTCAACGCCGGCCTTCGCGCCATCTTTTTCGCGCTTGGCTATATCGGCTGGTTCGTGAGCGGCTTGACCTTCATATGCGCGACGGTCTTCATCACCGTTGTCCTGATACGTCGGCAGTTCAGTTCCCCGGCTCGCATCGCCGTTCTCTTTCCAAGACTGGCGGATGAAGAGCGTGACGAAGAAGGAACGCCCGCATGACGCTTCCCCGCCGCAAACTTCTTTTCGCAGGTGCCGGTGCCACGCTGGCCGGTCTTCTCGGTTGGGGCCTCGCGCCTCGCAGCAATCCTTACTATCAGGGGCCCGTCACCGACCATTTCGACGGAGAGCGGTTCTTCAATCCCGGCAGCCCGATGACCACGGACCTCGGCGACTTCATTCGAATGCGCTGGTCGGAGGATAGCGCGGAATGGCCGGACAATTACCCAGCAGGGCCGAAGGACATACCACCGGCACGGGTCGAGGGAGAAGGACTCCGTGTGAGCTTCGTCGGCCACGCGACTTTTCTCATTCAGACTGCAGGCCTGAACATCCTCACCGATCCTGTCTGGTCGGAGCGTGCATCGCCTTTTTCATTTACTGGGCCGAAACGCGTCAACGCGCCCGGCATCGCCTTCGATGACCTGCCGAAGATCGACATCGTCCTGCTGTCCCACAATCATTACGATCACCTGGATGAGGCTACGATCGGCCGTTTGGCCCAGCGGGACAATCCCCGTTTCATCGTTCCGCTCGGCAATGACACTATTCTGCGTTCCATCCTCCCGGATATCGCCGTCGAAGCCTTCGATTGGGGCGGCAAGACCGTTATCGAGAATGGATTTACGATCCAGCTTCACCAATCGCACCATTGGTCGGCACGCGGGGTCAAGGACAGACGCATGGCGTTGTGGGCGGCCTTTTCGCTGCATGGCCCGGCCGGGAACATTTACTTCGCGGGCGATACGGGCTTCGGCGACGGTCATCATTTCCGTGCCGCCCGACAAGAAGCCGGGCCGTTCCGTTTGGCGCTCCTGCCGATCGGCGCTTATGCGCCGCGCTGGTTCATGAGCTATTCGCATCAGGATCCCACAGAGGCCGTCGCGGCCTTCGAAATTCTTGAAGCTGAACAGGCGCTTGCCTATCATTGGGGAACGTTCAAGCTGACGGCCGAACCCGTCGACGAGCCACCTAATCTGTTGGTGGAGGCCCTTAAAGCAAAATCATTTGATAAGAATCAGTTCCTGTCGCCCCGTCCGGGTGATATCTGGGAGACAAGTTAAGCCGCTGGCACCTTCGTGCAAGCGTCGATATAGTTACAAAATCTTGCCCCCTGAACCGGTCGATCCCATGCCCCTGCCCAAATTGAGTGCCGACACACCCAAACATCTGCAATCCACTTATCTGGAAAATGCGCGCCGAGCAGCGGATTACCTGAAAGCGCTTTCACACGAATCTCGCCTGATCATTCTTTGCATTCTCTCTCAGGGCGAAAAGTCCGTCTCCGAGCTTGAGACTATCCTACAGATGCCCCAGGCGGGCGTCAGCCAGCAGCTCGCTCGTTTGCGTGCCGACGCACTCGTCGGCACGCGGCGTGAAGGCAGAATGATTTTCTACTCCATTGCCGACCCCGCCACCTCCAAGCTGATCGAACACATCTACGATATGTTCTGCGGTGACGAACCGGCGGATGCGGCGGAAAAGTCGGCGGCGGAATGAAAAAGCGCCGGGCCCTTCGGACGCCGGCGCTTCGATCTTGAAATGCAGCAACGCTACTTGTTCTTGAAGCTCGGCTGCCGCTTCTCGATGAAGGCGGCCATGCCTTCCTTCTGATCTTCGGTCGCAAACAGCGAATAGAACAGCCGCTGCTCGAACAACAGGCCTTCTGCCAGCGTCGTTTCCTGAGCCCGGTTGACCGCTTCCTTGGCGACCATGACCGCAGGGCGTCCGAATCCGGCAATTGCCTGCGCAGCCTCGATTGCGGTTTCCATCAGGCTTTCCGGCGGCACGATCCTCGATACCAGTCCGGAACGCTCGGCTTCTTGCGCATCCATCATTCGCCCCGTCAGGACAAGATCCATGGCCTTCGCCTTGCCGATGGCGCGTGTCAGCCGCTGCGTCCCGCCCCAGCCGGGGATCACGCCGAGACGTATCTCAGGCTGGCCGAACTTCGCCTTTTCCGATGCGATCACCAGATCACACATCATCGCGATTTCGCAGCCTCCGCCCAATGCAAAGCCGTTGACAGCGGCGATGATCGGTTTGCGCACGCGCGTCAGGCGCGTCAACTCGTTCATCTTGCTGTTCATGAACATGTCCATGTAGCTGCGCTCGGACATCGCCTTGATATCAGCCCCGGCAATGAACGCCTTCTCGCCGCCACCGGTGATAATCATGGCGCCGATCCGCTCGTCGGCGTCAAATGCCTCGACAGCTTCCACCAGCCCGTCGATCACTTCATCATTCACGGCGTTTAGCGCCTCTGGCCGGTTGACGGTCAGAATGCCAACATCCCCTTCCGTGCGGGTTTCGACGACTGCCATGTAAATATCTCCCTATGATTCCGCGAGTAGCTCTAGCGGCAATGGTTGACCTATCACCGGTCGCCCGCAAGCCTCAATGAGGGCGCTACAATCAAATTGTTTCGACGATCTTTCAGATAGTCTTGTGCGATCCGTTCGGCCTGTCATCGAAGCCGCCGATGCTGAGACCGGTATGGTCGCCGAAATCGGTATGAGACGCGAAGTCAGGGCGTTCGATCTCTCCGCAGGACCAGACCCTCTGCAGGGCTTCTTCACTCAGATAGAGATAGCCCGGGTCGAATTGAGCGAGCTTCCAGAGGCCACCGAGATCGCTGATCTCAACGGTGTTATCTCGGAAGGTTGCAAGGCCGCGCTCTCGAAGCTCACGCAGGACGCGGTTGGTGTGAACAACAGTCAGGCCGGATACATCGGCGAGATCGGCCTGTGTAAGCCCCAGTTCAAAGGACGTCCCATCGGAGAGCCCTACACCTGTCATCCGCGCATGACACTCGCAGAAGAAGTGGGCAACCCGTGAAACCGCTCGAAGTCGTCCCAGGCGCCAGACCCATTTGCGATGAAGCGCTGCGTCCAGAAGGGTTGCGAACCAGAGCTTCCTCATGATCGAGGGCGACTCATGCTGCAAGGCTTCCAGGTCGGAATGGCGGATCAGCGCGACGCGCACATCGGTCAGCGAGCCGACATCGTGATCCAGCGATTTCAGTGGATAGGCATGCAGATCCAGAAAATCGCCAGCAAAGTGGATCGAAAGAAGCTGACGGCGACCGCTGCTATCATCGAGAAACCGGGAAATGATCCCCTCAAGACACAGCATCGAAAAGTCCAGCTTGTCGCCGTGACGGACGAGTGTATGCCGCGCCGGAACAAGCCTCTCCTCCAGCACGATCTCGGAAAGCACGGCCTTCTCTTCATCGGTCAACTGACCGTGATCGCGTCCATTCAGCAGATAGGGCCCGACATTATAGCTCGATCGATGGCGCTCAGAGCCGCCCTTACCATCGATTTGTACAGACATACTCTCGCTCCCCTCGGACCGCCGCCTGAAATCAGGCGTGAACACCCTCAACATTCCACAAATCAAAGAAATGGTGAACCGGCCCGTTACCGCGGCCGATCGAAAGCTCGTCAGCGGCGGCGATCGCCCGGGAAAGCCAGTCGTGAGCCAGCCTGACGGCTGTTTCCAGATCGGAGCCTTTTGCCAGCTCGGCGGCGATGGCCGAGGACAACGTGCAACCGGTGCCGTGCGTATTGGTCGTATCCAGCCGTTTGGCGCGGAAAGCACTGGTCGCACCCTCTTGCCGGACCAGAAGATCGGTGCAGATCGGCCCGCTGGCATGCCCGCCCTTGACGAGAACCGCGGAGCAGCCTTCAGCGAGAAGGTCCCTGCCCTGATTTTCCATCTCGGCTTCGCTCGTCGCCTCGCTGGCTGCCGCCAGAACGGCAGCTTCCGGCAAGTTCGGCGTCAATAGAGTTGCCAGCGGGAACATGTGCTCGCGCAAAGCCGTCACGGCATCTTCTGCCAGAAGCCGGTCGCCGGATTTCGCAATCATGACCGGATCGAGGACGATGGGGCCGGTATAGTCTGCAATGGCCTCTGCGACCGCTCTCGTCAGTTCCGCCGTCCCCAGCATGCCGATCTTGATCGCGTGGACATCGATATCCGAAAGAACGGCCTTGATCTGGCCGACCACGATTTCCGGCCTGATCGGCTCGACTGCGGTAACACCAACCGTGTTTTGCGCGGTGATCGCGGTAATGGCCGAGGCGCCATAGACCCCCAGCGCGCTGAATGTTTTCAGATCGGCCTGAATGCCGGCGCCGCCGCCCGAATCCGAACCTGCAATGGTCAACGCTGTCGGCGTCATTGGGGTAAGCATACCTTTGCTGCTTCTGCTAATGTAGCATCCCTTGTTGCACAGGATGTTTCTATGAAAAAGGGCCGGTGATCGTTCACCGGCCCCGCTTCGTCGGAATGCTGCTTTTATTGTGGAAGATCGCCTTCCATCCCTTCGACATAGAAGTTCATGCCAAGCAGCGTACCGTCATCGGCGCGCTCCCCTTCAGCAAGAAACTCCGAACCGTCCTGCTTGCTCAGTGGTCCGCTGAAGGGCTCGAGTTCGTCGCCGGCGATCTTCTGCTCGGCTTCTTCG
Organism: Notoacmeibacter ruber; assembly: GCF_003668555.1. NCBI lineage: Bacteria > Pseudomonadati > Pseudomonadota > Alphaproteobacteria > Hyphomicrobiales > Notoacmeibacteraceae > Notoacmeibacter > Notoacmeibacter ruber. The sequence continues at coordinate 1,771,991 of NZ_RCWN01000001.1, forward strand.
GCGTCTGCCTTCACGTCATCGGGCATATTCGTATACGGCGCCATTTTGACATTGCCTTCGGCAAAGCCGTGCCAAGTGTCGGACTGCTCGTAATTGCCTTCCAGCAGCGCTTTCACGCGTTCGACATAGTAAGGGCCCCAATCATCCACGATGGCGGTGAGCTGGGTTTCCGGTCCGAAATTGATCATGTCGGATGCTTGGCCGAACGCCTTGATGCCACGCTCGGACGCCACCTGCATCGGGGCCGTGGAATCGGTGTGCTGGGTGATGATATCCGCACCCTGATCGACCAGAGCCTTGGCCGCATCGGCTTCCTTGCCCGGATCGAACCAGGTGTTGGCCCATACGACATTGACCTTCACGTCTGGATTGACGCTCTTGGCACCGAGAAAGAAGGAGTTGATGCCGCGAACGACCTCCGGGATGGGGAACGAGGCGATATAGCCGATCGTGTTGCTCTCCGTCATCTGGCCGGCGATGACGCCCTGGACGTAACGTCCCTCGTAAAATTTTGAGTTGTAGGTGGAGACGTTGTCGTGTTCGCGCTTATAGCCGGTGGCGTGCTCGAACTTCACGTCCGGGAACCGACCGGCGACGGCATTCGTCGCATCCATATAGCCGAAGGAGGTGGTGAAGATGATGTTGCAGCCCGAGCGCGCAAAACGCTCGATCGCACGCTCGGCATCGGCGCCTTCCGGCACGCTTTCGAGAAAGGCCGTCTCGACCTTGTCGCCAAGCTGCTCTTCGAGCTGCTGGCGGCCCTGGTCATGCTGGTAGGACCAGCCGAAATCGCCAACCGGTCCGACATAGATGAAGCAGGCCTTCACCTTATCCATCTGAGCGGATGCACCGCCTGCCGTAGCGAGGATGAGAGCCGCTGAAGCAGCCAATAGAGTACCGAGTCTTTTCATATGCAGACCTTTCTGTGATTGCCGAAAAGGGACGAACCTAGCGGTCCGGTACGAAGGGTTGGCCTAGACAGGCCGGAGTGTTGACCATTGCAAGCCGTCTGTTCTGTGAAATCAGCACCAGAACGATGACGGTTGCAAGATAAGGAAGCGAAGAGAGGAACTGGCTCGGCACTGCCTTCAGTGCGCCGATCATCGTGTCGAACGGTGCCGGCAGGCCGGAAATGGTCGACAGGCTCATGGCCTGCACCTGGAGCTGGCCAATCGTGATTGCGCCGAAAAGCCATGCGCCGAGAAGAACGCGGACCGGACGCCACGACGCGAATACCACCAAGGCCAGCGCAATCCATCCGCGCCCGGCCGTCATCGCCTCGACCCATTGCGGCGTGTAGACGAGGCTAAGATAGGCGCCCGCAAGCCCGGCGCATGCGCCGCCGAAGGCAACGGCCGCGTAGCGGATCAGGATCACGGGCAGGCCGAGGGCATGCGCCGACACATGGCTGTCGCCGACCGCACGCACTTTCAAGCCGGCCTTGGAATGGAAAAGGAACCAGGCCACGGCCACCAGCAAAACCAGGGAAAACCAGAAGATCGGATCGAGACCGAGAAAGACCGGGTCCATGCGGACGCCGGGCTGCCCCACATAGGCTTCGCCGATCTGCCCGGAGACGCCGAGCCCCAGAAGAGTCAGCGCCAGACCCGTGGCCACCTGGTTGGAGGCCAAGGATAGCGTGAGAAACGCGAAAAGCTGCGAGAACAGCGCACCGACCACAATCGCCGCCAAAGCGCCGAGCATGGGGGAGCCGGTGGCAAGAGCGACGGCAAAGCCGGTCACGGCTCCCATCGCCATCATGCCTTCGACCCCGAGATTGAGAACACCGGCGCGCTCGGCGACGAGCTCTCCTATCGCGGCAAGGAAGAGCGGCGTGGCTGCGGTGGCAATGGAAATGAGGATCGCTTCAAGCATGGCGGCCTGCCTCCGGAACGGCGCCCGCTGCCGGGTCGATGTCGCGCTTCTGCTCCGGCCCGACCGTAGCGGCAGGCGTTTCTGCCCCCTCCCCGCTTCCGCCGGACCGTCGTTTCAGGCCGATACGATATTGAATGAGCGTATCGCAACCGAGCACGAAAAAGAGGATCATGCCCTGAAACACGCGAGCGATCTTGTCGGAAACGCCGAGCGAAATCTGAGCCGCCTCTCCTCCGAGATAGGAAAGTGCGAGCACAAGCCCCGCCAGAATAGCGCCTGCTGGATTAAGCCGGCCGAGAAACGCGACGATGATGGCGGTAAAGCCGTAGCCGGGTGAAATGATCGGACGCAACTGGCCGATCGCGCCGGACACCTCAATGATACCGGCGAGACCCGCAAGGGCACCCGACAGAAGAAAGGCAAACATCGTCATCCGACCCGGGGAAAAACCGCCGAACCGTGCCGCGCGCGGGCTCTGCCCCGTGACCCGAAGCGCAAAACCCCGCCGCGTCTTGGCCAGCATGAACCAGAGCGCCAGCGCAATAACGACCGCGACGGCGAAGCCCCAATGAGCGCGGCCCGACGCATAGTCGATAGCCGGCATCGTCGCCTCCGGCGAAAACCGCACCGTTTGCGGAAAATTATAACCCGCCGGATCGCGCCACGGACCGCGAACCAGCCAATCCAGAAACAACTGTGCGACGTAGACCAGCATCAGACTGGTCAGGATTTCACTGGTTCCGAATTTCGATTTCAGAAGGCCAGGGATCGCGCCCCATAGCGCGCCACCCGCCATGCCGAGAAGCAACATCAGAGGCAGCGTGAGAATGTTGCGAAACTCCGGCATCAGAACCGGTACTGCGGCGCCCGCGATGGCGCCCATCACCAATTGGCCCTCAGCGCCGATATTCCAGTTCCCGGAGAGGAACGCGATACAGAGGCCGGCCCCGATCAGGATGAGAGGGGTCGCTTTCACGGCCAGTTCGTGTAGCGACCAACCCTCCGTCAGAGGCTCGACGAAATAGGCATAGAGCGCCGCACCGGGATCCTTGCCGATGGCGACAAAGAGGATGAACCCGGCAATCAATGTGAGCGCCAAAGCGATGAAGGGCGAAAGCGCGGCAAAGACCGGCGACGGATTGGGGCGTTTTTGGAGCGCGATCATAGAAGCGCCTCGTTCAGCTCTGTATGGTCGGGGTCGGCGCCTCCCATGAGAAGACCGATCCTTTCACGCGTCGCCTGCTCGATAGGCACGGGATGCGACAAGCGTCCATGATGCATCACGGCGATGGCATCGGCGATCTCGAAAAGTTCGTCCAGATCCTGACTGATCGCCAGCACCGCTCCGCCGCGGCGAGCAACATCCACCAGAGCGGCCCGGATACGCGCAGCAGCACCGGCATCGACACCCCATGTCGGCTGATTGATGATGATGAGCTTGGGATTTCGGTCCAGTTCGCGACCGACCAGAAATTTCTGCAGGTTTCCACCCGAAAGAGCAGAAGCCTGCGGGTCCGGTGCACCCTTGCGAACGTCCATGGCCTCCGAAATCTTTGCGGCGACCGATTTCAGTTTCGTTTTCAAAATGTTGCCGATCGACCCGGTGAAAGAGCCACGATCGGTCCCGTGCCGGGAGAGAAACAGATTGTCGGTCAAGGGCATCGCAGGCGCCGCGCCGTGGCCAAGCCGCTCTTCAGGCACGAAAGCCGCGCCGAGAGCCCGCCGGCCTTCAATGTCCATCTGACCCGCCGGTGCGCCATCAATCGAGACCATATCGGCCTTGGCCTGCAGCACCTCACCGGAAAGCGCCTCGAAAAGTTCGCCCTGGCCGTTGCCGGCAACACCCGCAATCCCGATCACCATGCCAGCAGGAACGGACAGATCGATACCATTCAGCGGCACCGCAAAGGGCGATGCCGCCGGCAACGAAAGCGCATTTAATTGGAGGAGGATGCGGTTGTCGCCGGCTGCGGTCGCGCCGCTCCGCGAAAAACCGGCAACTTCCTCCCCCACCATCATTGCAGCCAGACTGGAAGCGGTTTCATCGCTTGGCGTGCAATGAGCAACGACCTTGCCATGGCGAAGAACGGTCGCGCGGTCGCACAAGCGGCGCACCTCGTCCAGCCTGTGGCTGATATAGAGGACGCTCCGGCCCTCCCCGCGCAGTCGCTCCAGCGTTTCGAAAAGCTTCTCCGCCTCTTGCGGCGTCAGGACCGACGTGGGTTCGTCCAGAATGATCAGCTCTGGATCCTGCATCAGGCAGCGGACGATCTCGATACGCTGCCGTTCACCGACGGAAAGCTCGCCGACAAGCGCATTCGGATCGATCGGCAGTCCATAGACCTCCGAAATCTCTCGGGCCTTTTGCCCGATCGCGCCGCGCCCGGTGCCGCCCCCCTCGAAGGCAAGGGCGATATTCTCGCCGGCGGTCAGCGCTTCGAAAAGCGAAAAATGCTGAAAGACCATACCAATGCCGAGGGACCGCGCCTCGGCCGGTGTATGAATATGGACCGGCTCGCCTTCCCAGCGGATCACTCCCTCATCGGGGCGAAGAGAGCCGAAGAGCATTTTCACGAAGGTCGATTTCCCGGCGCCGTTCTCACCGAGAAGGGCATGAATTTCCCCAGGCTGAATAACGAGGTCGACGTCGTCATTGGCGAGAAGTGAACCGAAGCGCTTGGTGAGCCCTTCCACCGAGAGCATTGCCGTTTCGTTGCTCATTTCCCCCTGCAAGATCGTCAGCTTCCCTCTTTACCGCTTCCGTGCGGCCTTGGTTCAGGCACATAAGCTTCAAGGTTCCTGCATGGCCAGCTTCCGGTCAAGAGAAAACTGCCGTAGAATTTTGCAGTGCACAAAATTATGGCAGGCTTTACCGGTTGAAGTCCATGCGCCGGGCTTTGGCGAGACGTCTCTCCCGCGCCCAGATGAACAGCCCTGCACCGCTGACCACGAGAGCCCCGGCGATCGTAAGCCCGTCGGGATACTGGCTGAAAATCAGTGCGCTCCACAAGGCCATCCAGATCAGGAACGAATAGGAAAATGGCGTCAGTACACCGGCCTCGGCAAAGCCGTGTGCCCGCGAGAAGATCTCATGGCCGCCCCAGCCGAGCAAACCGATGCCGAAGAGGAGAACCCATTCGAGTGGCTGATCCGGCTGCTGCCAATAATAGATGGCGAAGGGAGCAAGGACGATCGTGCCGACAAGACCGCCGTAAAACTGCATGGTCGTCGGCGATACTGTTCCGGAAAGCCGCCGCGTCAGAAGCGCATACATCGCCATACAGAACGGCGTGAAGATCGAGATGAGCACGGCCCAGTGCAGATCGGCGCCAAACGGCCGGATTGCGACCAGAAGGCCACCGAAACCGACCATGATGGCGGACCATCGCCATATTCCGACGCGCTCTCCGAGTATCGGGCCGGAAAGAGCACAGACGATGATCGGGGCGGAGAAACCGATGGTCGCGGTCAGAGTCAGTGGCAGGTAGCGAACCGCGATGAAGTTGGAGACAGACGAGCCGATCAGGAAAAGCGCCCGCGTGACGACAAGAGCCGGCTTTTCGGTGGCGAACCGTTCGATGGTCAGTCCGCCGCGACCGATGAGCCCGATGGTTAGAACAAGGTGCACGGCATACCGCATGAAGGCGATCTGCAGTGCAGCGAGACCCGCCTGCCCCATCCACTTGGCGCTCGTATCGACGGCGGAAAAAATAGCGTACGCCGCCAGTACCATGAGGATCGCCAGTGTCAGACGATCCTCCCTTTCGCGTGATGCCAGCCCAACCATGCGCTCTACTCCGACCGATTCAGCCCAGCCTGCTCAGCACCTTGGTCAGACAAAAGAGGACTTTGACCCTCAACTGCCCCGTTCTATCTCGTCGTGCAATACGCAAATTTCGAAAGGCGGCGAGCGATGAAGCTGGTGCGATACGGCGAAAGAGGCAAGGAAAGGCCGGGGCTGATCGACGCTGAAGGAACCTTGCGTGACTTGTCCGGGCAGCTCGGCGATATCACAGGCGCAATCCTGGCGCCGGAAAGCCTCGCCCGCATCGCCGCGCTGTCACCGACAGACCTGCCGCCCGTTGAAGGCACGCCCCGGTTGGGGCCGCCGGTCGGCCAGGTTGGCAAGTTCATGTGCATCGGCCTCAACTATGCCGATCATGCCGCCGAGACCGGATCCGACCTGCCCGAACACCCCATTCTCTTCATGAAGGCGACGAGTGCCATCAATGGTCCTCATGACGATGTGGTTTTGCCGCGTGGCTCGAAACGGTCCGATTGGGAGGTCGAGCTCGGCGTGGTGATCGGCAAGGCGGCCAAATACGTTTCCGAAGCCGATGCTCTCTCTCACATCGCGGGCTATTGCACGATCAATGACGTTTCCGAGCGGCGTTTTCAGGGCAGATTGTCGGGCCAGTGGACCAAGGGCAAGAGCTGCGACACCTTTGGGCCGATCGGCCCCTGGCTTGTGACTCCCGACGAAGTGCCTGATCCGCAGAATCTTTCTCTGCGATGCACCGTCAATGGCGAAACTATGCAAAATGGCTCGACGCGGACAATGGTGTTCACGGTCGCCCAGATTATTGCTCATCTGTCCGAGCTTTTCACGCTTCACCCCGGCGACGTGATCGCCACCGGCACACCGCCCGGTGTCGGCATGGGCAGGAAGCCCGAACCGGTCTATCTCAAACCGGGCGACGTGATGGAGCTCGAAGTGGAAGGGCTCGGAATTCAGCGCCAGACCGTTCGGATGGACGAGGCACCGCGATGAGTTCGATTCTGGTGTTCGGCACCCCATCGAAGGAACGGATTTCTGCCATTCAGAAGCGTACCGGTGCGCCGGTGTACCACGTCGAAGGGCCGGATGACGCCACGCTGCCGCAATTGTTGCAAAGTGAAGCCGACAAGATTGAAATCCTCGCCGTCTTTACACATGGAATCGACGCCGATCTGATTGGCCAGTTCCCGAACTTGCGCATGATCGCCAATTACGGCGTCGGTTATGACGGCATCGATATGCGGGCTGCGACAGACAGAAGGATCGTCGTCACCAACACACCCGGAGTGCTGGATGAAGATGTAGCGGACATGGCCGTTCTGCTTCTGCTCGCGACCGTGCGCGGGCTGCTTCCGGAAGATCGTCTTGTTCGAAACGACGGATGGCGCAAGCGGCAAAGGAGCCAATTGCGACCGTCGGTTCATCGGATGACGATCGGCATGCTCGGTCTCGGCAATATAGGAATGGCGATCGCCCGGCGGCTGGAGGCTTTCGGCTGCACCATTCTCTACCACACCCGGCATAGCAAAGCGGTGGATTACGATTACCACTCCGATCTGAATGCGATGGCGCGGGCCTCCGACGCACTCATCGTGATCATACCCGGCGGCAGGGAGACACACCATCTCGTCGATGCCGGTGTTCTCGAAGAGCTCGGCGAAAACGGCTATCTCATCAATGTGGCGCGTGGCAGCGTTGTCGATGAACCGGCGCTGATCGCGGCACTGGAAAACGGCACGATCGCGGGGGCGGGCCTCGATGTTTTTGCCGATGAACCGAATGTGCCGTCTTCCTTGCGGAGCGCCGACAATGTGGTTCTAACACCGCACATCGCCAGCGCCACACCCTTCTCGCGCGATGCAATGGCGGATCTTCTGATTGAGAACATTCAGAAATTTCTTCAGGAGGGCAGAGTGATCACGCCGGTGCGCGAGAGCATGGATTATGCACAGATGGCCGAACGATAAACGCTTGGCCTTGCAGTCCCCGGCATCTTCATTGAAAGCTCTGCGGGATTGACGATCGACCGGAACTGGAGAGCCTTGGTGGCCAAAATCCTTCTTCTCAACGGGCCGAACCTGAACCTGCTTGGCGACCGGGAGCCGGACGTCTACGGCCATGAGACCCTGGCGGACGTGGAAGCCTCCGTCCGCGCCATCATGACGGAACATGGCCACGAACTACGCGCCGAACAGTCCAATCGCGAATATGAGCTGATCGACTGGGTGCACGAGGCGCGCGGCAACTGCGACGCCATCATCATCAATCCCGGCGCTTTCACACACACATCCATTGCGCTGCTGGATGCTCTCAACGCCTATAGCGGCCACGTGTTCGAGGTGCACATCTCCAACATCCACAAGCGCGAAGAATTCCGCCATCATTCCTATATCAGCGGTCGTGCCGATGGAATCATCGTAGGATGCGGCGTACAGGGTTACGACCTTGCGGCGCGTCGGATTGTTTCAGTTCTCGCGGCAAAAGGCTGAACCGGATACCTGAATGAACACCCTGCTGATCGTCTACCATTCGAAAACCGGGGGCACTCGGCAGATGGTGGAAGCGGCAGCCGACGCGGCGCGCCGTGAAGATGTGGATTTAGTGGTCAAAGCGGCCGAAGAATCCGGCTCTGAGGACATCCTGGCAGCGGATGGCTACATCTTCGCCGCACCGGAAAACCTCGCCGCGATCGCCGGGATGATGAAGGATTTCTACGACCGGACCTATTACGATGTTCTGGCCAAGATCGAAGGCCGGCCCTATGCGCAAATGGTCTGCGCGGGAACGGACGGGGAGAATGCGGCCCGGCAGACCGCGCGGATCGCCCAGGGTTGGCGGCTGAAAGCCGTGGCGGAACCGCTTATCGTCTGCACTCACGCCGATTCCAGAGAAAAGATCCTGTCAGACAAGACCATTCCGAAGGACGAACTCGATCGTTGCGCCGAACTTGGCCAGACACTCGCTGCGGGGCTCGCGCTGGGCGTTTTCTGAAGGCTGCTAGCCGAGCGCATAACCTTCGCCGCGAACGGTGCGGATCGGATCCTCACCGCCATGCTGGCGCAGCGCTTTGCGAAGCCGGCCGACATGCACATCGACTGTCCGCGTTTCCACGTCCAGATCATGTCCCCAGACCCGGTTGAGAAGCTGTTCGCGGCTGAAGACCCGCCCCGGCCGTTCGATCAGAACAGACAGAAGGCGAAACTCGGTCGTGCTCAGCGAGATGCGCTGGCCACTTCGCTCCACAAGATGCCGACCGGCATCAAGGATCAGATCATCATGCTCAAGCCGCTCGCCAACCGAAACGGGATGCGTCCGCCGAAGCTCCTTGCGGATCCGTGCAATCAGTTCCGCAACGGAAAATGGCTTGGTGATGTAATCGTCCGCGCCGATATCGAGGCCGCGCACGCGATCGCCTTCCTCCGTGCGGGCAGAAAGCATGATGACCGGCGTATTGCGGCTCTCGCGCCCCGACTTGATCTGGCGGCATATCTCGATGCCCGATATGCCCGGCAGCATCCAGTCCAGAACGACAAGATCCGGCTGGGTCTCGGCCAATCTCTCCAGCGCCTCGTCGCCCGTCTCCGCCAAAAGGACATCAAACCCTTCCGCAACGAGGTTGTAACGCAGAACCTCGCGCTGGGCCGGCTCGTCCTCGACAATCAGAATGGACGCGCGGCTACCCATCAGATTTCCGTCTCGGAGTTCTCGGCCATGTGGACCGGAGCGTTCGCCTTCGGCCGGTCATCGGACGGCAATTCACCGGAGACCAGATAGATGGCCTGTTCGGCGATGGACGTCACATGATCGCCCATCCGCTCGATGTTCTTGGCAATGAAATGCAGATGCATGCAGGCCGAGATGTTCCGCGGGTCTTCCATCATGAAGGTCAGGAACTCGCGGAAGATGGCATTGTACATCTGATCGACTTCGAGATCGCGATGACGCACCTTCTCGGCCAGAGCCTGGTCCTGCCGAATATAGGCATCCAGCGCATCGGACAGCATGACCAGAACTTCGTTCGACATGCGCTGCAAGGAACCGGTCGCGCCGTTGACCGGGTTCATTTCGGCCAGAAGGCTGGTGCGTTTGGCCATGTTCTTGGCATAATCGCCGACGCGTTCCAGGTTGCCGGCAATCTTCATGACCGAAAGGGCAAGCCGCAGGTCGGAAGAAACAGGCTGCCGCAGCGCCACGAGCCGCGCGCAGTCCTCATTGACCTCCTGCTCCAGCTCATCGATGGTTCGATCGTCCTGGCGAACGCGATCGGCAAGTTCAAGATCGCGAGTACGCAGAGCCTGGGCGGAATTGCGGATAGCGTTTTCCACGCACCCGCCCATACGCATGAGCTTGGCCTGGATCGTCTCCAGATCCCGGTCGAAGGCAGATGAAATATGCGGTTTCTCGTTCACGGGGTCCTCGCTCAGCCGATACGGCCGGTAATGTAGCTCTCGGTGCGCTTGTCATCCGGTGAATTGAATATCTTCTCCGTATCACCGTATTCGACAAGATCGCCCAGATGGAAGAAGGCGGTCTTCTGGCTGACACGCGCAGCCTGCTGCATGGAGTGGGTCACGATCACCACACAGAAATTCTGTCGCAATTCATCGATCAGCTCCTCGATCTGAGCGGTTGCGATCGGATCGAGTGCCGAGCACGGCTCATCCATCAGGAGAACCTCGGGCTGCGTGGCCACCGCGCGAGCGATGCAAAGGCGCTGCTGCTGGCCGCCCGACATGCCGGTGCCGGATTCCTTCAGCCTGTCCTTCACCTCGTCCCAAAGCGCCGCACGCCGCAAAGACGCCTCGACCACATCGTCAAGCTCCGACCGGTTCTTGGTCATCCCATGAATGCGGGGGCCGTAAGCCACGTTGTCGTAGATCGACTTGGGAAACGGATTGGGCTTCTGGAAAACCATCCCGACACGGGCGCGGAGCTGAACCGGATCGACCCGCTTGTCGTAGATATCCTCGCCATCGAGAAGGATGTCTCCCTCGATCCGTGCAATATCGATCGTGTCGTTCATGCGGTTCAGGCACCGCAAAAAGGTCGATTTGCCGCATCCCGACGGTCCGATGAAGGCCGTGACCGTCTTATCGTCGATATCGACGTTGACGTCCTTGATGGCGTGGTTGTTGCCGTAAAAGACATCGACCGAACGAGCGGCGATCTTAGCCGTATCGGCTGCCGATTGTGTGACGGGCTTTGACGACTGTGCCGTTTCCGTATGAGCCATAGCGTCCATGACGTTTCCGTTGATTTGAGGTTACCAGCGACGTTCGAAACGACGCCGCAAGATGACGGCGAGAATGTTGATCGTGAGCATGAACACCAGCAACACGATGATGCCACCCCAGGCCCGCTCATAGAAAGCGGGGTCGGCGCGCTTGCTCCACTCGTAGATCTGCGCCGGCAGGGCCGAGTTCGGAGAGACGAACCCATCGAGAAAGCCGTCGGGATAGTTCGATGCGATATAACCCACCATGCCGATCAGCAGCAAAGGAGCTGTTTCTCCCAGCGCCTGCGCCAGGCTGATAATGACGCCGGTCAGAATGCCCGGCATGGCGAGCGGCAGCACATGCTGAAACACCATCTGATTGCGCGATGCGCCAATGCCGAGCGCGGCCTGGCGGATCGACGGGGGCACCGCCTTGAGCGCGGCGCGCGCTGGGATGATGATCTGCGGCAGGCTCATCAGCGTCAGCACGAGGCCGCCGACCAGAGGGGCCGATTGAGGAAGGTTGGCGAATTGAATGAAGGCAGCCAGACCAAGAATACCGAAGACGATAGAAGGGACTGCCGCCAGGTTGGAGATATTCACCTCGATGAGATCGGTGAATTTGTTCTGCGGAGCGAACTCTTCCAGATAGATCGCGGCACCAACCCCGATCGGCACGGCAAGGACGATCACCACGAGGATCATGAAAAGCGAACCGAGCAGTGAAACACCGACGCCCGCCTCTTCCGGCCTGTTGTCGGACGCATCCGACCCGGTGATGAAGTCCAGGTTGAACTTACGCTCCACCATGCCGCGCTCTTCAAGCGAATCGGCAATATCCAGATGCTCGGGCGTCAGGACCATGCCGCGCTCGACCGAAGCCCGGTCGACGCGCCCCTTGAAGTAGCCGTCGACGCGGCTTGAGGCCAGCAGGTCGAACTCGACGGTCTTGCCGACAAGGTCGGGGTTGCTCAGGACCTGATCGCGGACATGAGACGCCGCGCCATCGGACAGAAGATCGGCCAGATCGCCACTATCTTCGAAAGATGTCTGGATACCGTTGGCCGCAAGCGCATCGACAAGGCCTTTCTCGATCAGCGGCTTGTAGCCGAAGGTCGAGACTTTGCGCATTTCCGATGCGTTTCGATTGCCGGTCTTGTCCAGCGTCGCCTCTGGCAGCGCGACGGGAATGGTCACATAGGTCTGCGTAAAAGCGGGCAGCCCATTATAGATGATCGACCCGAGGAGAATTACGAGGAAGAGAAGCCCGGTGAGAACGGCGCCGAGCCCAAGCGCCTTGAACCAGGCTTCATTCCGCCGACGCTTTTTCAGCAGCGTGTCGGGTTCGAGAAGAGAGGTGTGGCCGTTTCTTGCTGTCATCGGTGCGGATACCGTCATGTCACTCATTCATATTGCTCCCGATAACGGCGGACGATGGCAAGCGCCACGATGTTGAGACCGAGTGTGACCACAAAGAGGGTCATGCCGAGCGCGAACGCCACGAGAGCCTCGGGGCTGGCAAAGTCGGCGTCGCCCGTCAACTGGCTCACGATCTTGGCGGTCACCGTGGTCATGGCCTCGAAAGGGTTGAGCGACATGCGCGCCGCCGCGCCTGCGCCGAGCACGACGATCATCGTTTCGCCGATGGCGCGCGAAGCCGCCAGCAGGATCGCCCCGACAATGCCCGGCAGAGCCGCCGGAAGGATCACTTTCCGAACGGTCTCGCTCTTGGTGGCACCGAGCCCGTAGGAGCCGTCGCGCATCGCCTGCGGCACGGCATTGATGACGTCGTCCGAAAGGGAGGACACGAACGGAATAAGCATGATTCCCATAACGAGACCGGCCGTGATGACGGCGGTGTCACTGGGCATCCAGCCGAGCCCGCCTCGACCGAAAACGGATGAAAGGGCCGGCCCGACGATCAAGAGGGCAAAAAGACCGTAGACGATGGTCGGAATGCCGGTCAGCACCTCAAGAAGCGGCTTGGCCAAAGAACGAAATTTCGGGTGCGCGTACTCGGCCAGATAGACGGCGGAGAAGAGCCCGAGAGGCACGGAAACAAGCAGCGCGATGAATGAAATGTAGAGCGTACCCCAAAGGAGCGGCAAAATGCCCAACTCCGAGCCGCCGCCGAAACTTGGGCTCCAGATGAGACTGAAGAAAAATTCGTCGGCCGGATAGATCGAAAAGAACTCGATCGTGTTGAAGAGCAGGGAGAGGACAATTCCGAATGTCGTGAAGATCGCCACGCAGGCGGCCGCCACCAGAAGACCCCTCACCCCCATCTCTGTCCGGTTACGGGCGCGAAGGTCGGGGTTCGTGGCCATGAAACCATAGACAGCGCCGGCAAGCGCCAGAAGAATGACCAGCCCGGCTTCAAGAAGATGGCCGGTTGAAGACGCAGAGTAATGCAGGCGCGCAGATTCAAGGATCTGCGGGGGAACGTTCGAGAGAACCGGAATATCCGTGCTTTCCAGACGCCGACCGAGATCTTCGCGATCGAGACGATCGACTTCTCCGACCGAGATCTGGTCCGAAGCGATCACCGTGCCGATGGCATCGGCGACGCGGCGGACTTCACTCATCGCCAGCGAGCGCTCGCCCGACGTGTCGTATTGCTCACCAGACAGATGAGATGCGGCCATGCGGTCGACGACGACAGGCTGCAGGGCGCTCCATGCCAGCAAGACGAAAAAGGCAGGCACGACAGCGAAAAGAAGCGCATGCATGCCGTGATAGTGCGGGAGCGAATGCATCCGCCGGCGGTCACCATCCGCCAGACGCAAGACCTTCTGGCGGGACACGAAAAAGGCAATAGCAGCGATAGCGGCGATAGCCAGGAAAAGCGTTCCGAAGCTCATCACTTCTCCTTAATCGGAAAGGGATGCGGACCGGGTGGAGGCCCGGTCCGCAGAGTGCTCTATCACAAGCACCGATTAGGGCGGAGCAACCTGTGATTAGTTGCTGGCCGGCTCCATCGTCGTTTCGTTCTCAACGGTCGCCTGGACGTCCGCGAGATCCGGGGTCGGGACCAGGCCGTAATCAGCCAGCGGGCCACCAGAACCTGCGATCTCGTCGGAGACGAAGAAGGAGGCGTATTCCTTCAGGCCCGGGATCGTGCCGATATGCGCCTTCTTGATGTAGAAGAAGAGCGGACGGCTGACCGGATACTCACCGGACGCAATGGTCTCGGTCTTCGGCTCGACGCCGCCCATGGTGGCGACTTTGAGCTTGTCGGCATTGTTCTCGTAGAAAGACAGGCCGAACACGCCGATGCCATTCGGGTTGGACTGAATGCGTGCAAGTGTCTCGGTGTAGTCGCCGTCAATGTCGACTGACTTGCCGTCTGTACGGACGGACATGCACTGATCTTCGGCAGCGTCTTCGTCCATGCCGCCATCGGTGAAGGCCTTCATGGCGCCACTGTCTTCACAGCCCTGAAGCAGGACTTTCTCTTCGAAGACTTCCCGGGTACCGTGTTTCGTGCCCGGAATGAAGGCGGCGATATCGGCATCCGGCAGCTCGGAATTGAACTCCGACCAGCTGTTGTAGGGATTGTCGACGACTTCGCCGTCCTTGACGACCTTGGCCGCGAGCGCGTTGAAGATGTCTTCCGGCTCGAACGCGGTGAAGGCCGGGCCGTCCTGCTGGCTGGCGAAGACGATGCCGTCATAGCCGAACTGAACTTCGATGATCTCGTTCACACCGGCTTCGGCACATGCCTTGATTTCTTTTTCGCGGATCTGGCGCGAGGCATTGGCGATATCGATGGTGTTCTCGCCGACGCCTTCACAGAAGCGCTTGAGACCAGCGGAAGAACCGCCGGATTCAACGACCGGGGTCGGGAATTCGAAGTTTTCGCCGAAGGCTTCGGCAACGATGGAGGCATAGGGCAGAACCGTCGAGGAACCGGCAATCTGAACCTGGTCGCGCGCCATGGCGGTCGTCGCGGAAAGGGCAGTCGCAGCCGCGGCAAGCACGGTGAGTTTGGCGATAGACATTGGAAGTCGCTCCACTGTGGTTTTTTCGTCCGGGGATCGCACAAGAGTTTGTTGCACTCCCCTTGCGGACGGAGTCCCTAGTGGGGGTTTGTAACAGTGGCGTGACACATTCCGGAATCATCTTCGGAAGACCAGGAGCCCATCATTCAGCCGGCAGAAGAACCGTAAACGTGCTTCCCTTGCCGACCTTCGAAGCGATCCGAAGCCAACCGCGATGGCGGCGAATGATATGTTTGACGATGGCAAGCCCAAGGCCCGTCCCGCCGACCTGCCGCGAGCGGTGCCGGTCTACGCGATAGAACCGTTCCGTCAGTCGGGCAATATGCTCCTGACCGATCCCCCGCCCCGTATCCGTGACAGCGACACGGATAGCCGGGCCTCGCAAAAGGGCCGCGTGATCCTCTCGCGTGACGTTGATCGTCACCGTGCCGTTTTCATCGCCATACTTGATGGCGTTCTCGATCAGATTGTTGAAAACCTGGCGAAGCTGATCGGCATCGCCAAGAAGAAACGCCGGTGCATCGCAGCCCTGCAGGACAAGCGATATGCCCCGTGCTCCGGCATGATCGGAGAGGCTGCGCCTCGCCGCCTCGATGACATCGCAGAGGTTGAGACGCTCTCGCCTTGTGATGACGTCGGCGTCTTCGAGGCGATTGAGAGACAGGAGATCGGACACGAGGCGGCTCATCCGGCTGGTCTCTTCGGCCATCATGCCGAGAAAGCGTCCCCTCGCCTCCGCATCGTTCTGCGCTGCGCCGGAAAGCGTCTCGATCAGGCCGGAAAGGGCAGTCAGCGGTGTCTTCAATTCGTGGCTGACATTGGCGACGAAATCGGACCGCATCCGCTCGGCGTCGTGAGCCTCCGTCTGGTCGATCAGCGCGATAACTGCGCCTGCTTCGTTTCGCGGCGAAGCGGTCAGCGAGAAGATCCGTTCCTTCTCGTCGATTGGTCGCCGCAGTTCGGCCGCCTGCGAGGGGCGTCCATTGATGGCGGCCTCCACCTGCTGCACGCAGAAAGGTTCGCGAATAACCGTCATGTAGTGACGGCCCACCATGGCGGCACCGAAAAGCGACTGTGCCGGCCCGTTCAATTCGAGAATATGACGGTCGCCATCCACGACGATCAGAGGAATCGGGACAGCTTCGATGACGTCAGTGGGCATGAAATGAGGCACAATCCGAGTTTTGTATCGCAGCGGCAGGATAAACACAGAAGAGCGAAACGAAAGGCGCAGTTTTCAAATTGCGCGCCCCTTTTTCGTTTCGGCCTTCCGACAATTCTGAAAATCTGTTCGGCAATTGGCGATATCCTTTTGTGGCCGCATATGCTCCACAGACGAGGAACGAACATATGGACGACGTATCATGCAGGAATATTACAGTCCGGTCGGCGGACTGCCGGGACGTGACCAACTCCTGACAGGCCGGGCAATTTTCACGGACGCCTACGCCGTCATTCCGCGCGGGGTCATGACGGACATCGTCACCAGCCGCCTGCCGAACTGGGACATGACACGAGCCTGGGTACTGGCTCGCCCGCTGACCGGCTTTGCCGAGACCTTCAGCGAAACAATCCTCGAAATCGCCCAGGGCGGCGGCTCAAGCAAGCCCGAGCCCGACCCCGATGCGGAAGCGGTCCTCTTCGTTCTTTCCGGCAGCGGTCATCTGAAGGCGGATGGCGAGGATTTCGAGCTCGCAGAAGGCAGCTACGCCTATCTCGCGCCGGGCTGCGAATGGTCGTTGCTGGTCGGCAGCAACGCTGCCCATCCACTCAAATGCGTTTGGATCCGCAAGCGCTACGAGACCATCGAAGGTGTTGCACCTCCTCGGTCTTTCGTCACGCGCGATCAGGATGTCCAGCCGACCTCCATGCCGGGCTATGACGGCGCATGGTCGACGACCCGTTTCGTCGATCCCGACGATGTCGCCCACGACATGCACGTCAACATCGTGAACTTTGCGCCGGGTGCCTCGATCCCCTTTGCCGAGACCCATGTGATGGAACACGGGCTCTATATGCTCCACGGAAAGGGCGTCTATCGGCTGAACGGTGACTGGGTCGAGGTGGAGGCCGGAGATTTTCTCTGGTTGCGGGCGTTCTGTCCGCAGGCTTGTTATGCTGGCGGCCCCGCTCCCTTCCGCTATCTTCTCTACAAGAACGTCAATCGGCATATGCCGCTCTCCCCCGGCCGGTAGGAACGCCATTCGCGCTCCCGCCAGCCGAAGGGTTGCGGATCAGTGGCGCGGAGTTTCCAGCGGAACCCCTTCTGGCGGCACCGTCTCGGTAACGACCGTATCCACCGGTTCATCGCCGGCGAGTTGCTCAGGGAGGATCAGGTTGAGGACGACGGCGATGAAGGCAGCCGGCACCAGTCCGGACGTCATCAGCACCCGGAGCCACTCCGGAAGATACTGAACCGCATCCGGCTCAAGCTGAAGGCCGAGACCAATCGACAGGGCAACGGCGAAGATCACCATGTTGCGACGGTTCCAGAGAACCTCGGCAAGCATGGAGACCCCGGCCGAAACCACCATGCCGAACATAACGATAACGCCGCCCCCCAACACTTCGATCGGAATGGTGCGAATGACGGCGCCAACCTTCGGAATGAGGCCGCAGACGATCAGGAAGATCGCGCCGATCGTCACGACATGTCGGCTCATCACGCCGGTCATGGCAATCAGCCCGACATTCTGGCTGAAGGACGTATTCGGAAAGCCGCCGAAGATACCAGCGACAGCCGTGCCGATACCGTCGGCATAGGTCGCACCCGCGACTTCCTCATCCGTTGCTTCGCGCCCCGCACCGCCCTTGGCGATACCCGAGACGTCGCCCACGGTCTCGATGGCGGAAACAATCGCCATCAGGCAGAAGCCGACAATTGCCGCCACCGACAGTTCGAAGCCGTAACGGAAGGGCTCGGGCAGAGCAAAGGCGGCCGCGCTCTGCCAGGAATTGCCGATCCCCTCGAGCGTGACCATTCCGAGTAGAAGCGCATAGATATAACCGGCGAACAGGCCGATCAGCACAGCGGAGACGGCAATCATCCCGCGAGTGAAGAATTTCAATATGAGGGTCACGACGATCACAACCATCGCGGCCGACCAGTTCAGTGCCGAGCCATATTCAGGCGTGCCGATCGCTGGAACGCCGCCGGCGGCATATTGAATGCCGACGCGGATCAGGGCCAGCCCGATCAGCACCACCACCAGCCCTGTTACCAGCGGCGGCAGCGCAAAGCGTATCCGCCCGATGATCAGGCCGAGACACGCATGGAAGATGCCGCCGATCAAAACGCCCGCAAACAGCGCCGCGAGACCGTCAACGCCCTTGCCGGCCACAAGAGGAATCATGATGGGTAGAAAGGCGAATGAGGTTCCCTGCACGACCGGAAGACGCGCCCCTACCGGCCCGGCGCCGATTGTCTGCAGCAGGGTGGCGATACCGGCAAACAGCATCGACATCTGTATGAGATAGAGAAGCTCCGGGAAGTCCGGCGAATTGGAGCCGAAACCGAAACCGGCAGCCCCGGCCACCACGATGGCAGGGGTCACATTCGAAACGAACATCGCCATGACATGCTGGATTCCGAGCGGAATAGCCGTGCCGAGCGGTGGCGTGTAATTGGGATCCCTGAGTTGGGCGGGTGTCCCGATCGAGTGGTCTGCCATAAGCGATATCCCCTTCTTTCGCCGTTTCTTGCTAATTCAGAACGACCGTGAACGGAGCGTCATATCGCCACTCCTCCAGATTGGTCCCTCCACCAATCCGATCGACCACGGCAAAAAGTCCGCTGCCCGCTATCGGCGTCAAAACGCCGTGCCAGGTGCCTCGATGAAGATTGATCGCTTGTCCGGGCTCGGTCACGAACGCATGAGGGCTGCCGGGCACACCGCTTTCGTCCGGCGCTACGATCACGAGAAACGGGACCAGTTCCATCGGTATGAAGGCCTGGCTGCCCGCCGGATGCCGCTCGACAAGCGAGAACCGGTAAGGAAGCGGGCGGATATCGGCGCGAAAGATGCTGATGCCGGCACGGCCGTCGGATAAATCGAGCATCGCCAGATCATGCCAGCGGCCACATGCCCCTTCATTGATGAGTTTCGTCGGATCGCCAGCAGCTTCGAGGACATCTCCAAAGGGTGCAAATGCTTCTGCCGTCAGAGGCACCGCGAGCAGCGTCCGGTCATCGGTCATAGCAGCAGAGCCCTCAATCTCAGTTCGGCAATCCGCTCCACCTGACGCGCGGCGGTCTCGCGCTCGGTTTCAGTATCGTTCCCAATTCTCTCCTCGAAGGACCGGAGGATCGAATTCTTGTCGTGATCGCGCACCGCGATAATGAACGGGAAATCATGCTTCTGCGTATAGGCCGCGTTCAATTGCTCAAAGCGGGCGCGTTCCTCGTCCGTCAGGGCATCCAGACCGGCCGAAGCCTGCTCGGCCGAAGAATCGGCCGTCAGACGTCTTGCGGATGCCAGCTTTCCAGCCAGATCGGGGTGCGCCTTGAGAACCGCCAGCCGGTCTTCGGGCGAGGCGCGGCGAAAAGCGCGCGCCAACGCGTTGGCAAGGCCCGCCGCGCGATCATGTGCCGGACCGAGTTCGAGCTCGAACGCCTTTTCGGCGACCCAGGGCGAGTGCTCGTAGACCCCACCAAATTTCTCGACGAACTGAGCTTTATCCATGGAGCTTGGCCGCTCGCGTGTCTCGGGCGGATGGACCTGCCGCCAATGCTCGGCAATCTGAAGACGGGTGGCGAACCAGACCTCGTCGCCATGGCCCAATGCGTGTTCCAGAAAGCGCTTCACCGCCATGGCGCGCCCAGGCCGGCCCGCAAGGCGGCAATGGAGCCCGACATTCATCATTTTCGGCGCCCCGGCGCGGCCCTCTTCGAGGAGCATATCGAAGGCATCGCGCAAATAACGGAAAAACTCTTCGCCATCGGCAAAGCCGGCTGCAACGGCAAAGCGCATATCGTTGGCATCGAGCGTATAGGGGACGATCAACTGCTCGCGATCACCAAAGCGCATGTAGTGGGGTAAATCGTCGTCGTAGGCATCGGCGAGATAGGCGAAGCCGCCCTCTTCCGCGCCGAGTCGGATGGATTGCATGGAACTGCGACCGACATAGAGGCCGCGCGGGCGCGCGCCGACAACTTCCGTGTGAAGGCGGACGGCTTCGGCGATATGCTCCCGCTCTTCCTCCTCTGAAATATCCTTGTATTCGACCCACTTCAGGCCGTGCGAGGCGATTTCCCAATCGGCCGCTTTCATGGCCGCCACCTGCTCCGGCGAGCGGGCAAGCGCTGTCGCGACACCGTAGATGGTCAGCGGTACGCCGGCTTCGGTAAAGATCCGGTGCAGGCGCCAGAATCCGGCCCGGGCCCCATACTCGTAGATGCTCTCCATATTCCAGTGCCGCTGGCCCGGCCATTGCGCCGCGCCGATGATCTCGGAGAGGAACGCTTCAGACGCCGCGTCGCCATGCAATATGTTGTTTTCGCCACCTTCCTCGTAATTCAGGACGACCTGCACCGCGATCTTCGCGCCAGCCGGCCATTTGGGATCGGGTGGGTTGGGACCGTATCCGATCATGTTTCGAGGATAACGCTTCACGTCTTGGCTCATATCGGTCACTTTCTCGTCATCATCACGTATCCCGCAGGACAAGTCTTTCAAATCATGGCAGAAGGCGTTTCGGCCTGATAGGTGCTGTATCGGTAGGCGGCGTGCGTCATTCTTGAGCACGCGATCTGGAAGAAGGGATAAAGAGATGGCCGGATATCTGACGACGCACGTGTTGGACACCGCACGCGGCACCCCGGCGTCGGAGCTTCTCATCCGCCTTTTCAGGATCGAGGATGGCGCGAAGCGCCAACTTGCCGAGATGACCACCAATGATGACGGGCGGACCGATAGCCCGATCCTTCCCGAAGATCGTTTCGAGACAGGAACCTATGAATTGGTGTTCATGGCAGGCGCCTATCTTCGCAGTCAGCCCGGAAGCCAGGATGGACTGCCCTTTCTGGACGACATTCCCATTCGCTTCCGGATGGAAGACCCCGACGCCCACTATCACGTCCCGCTTCTTCTGAGCCCTTATGGATACAGCACCTATCGCGGCAGCTAGAAGGCCAGTCCGCCGTCGCGGGCCT
Organism: Notoacmeibacter ruber; assembly: GCF_003668555.1. Classification (NCBI taxonomy): domain Bacteria; kingdom Pseudomonadati; phylum Pseudomonadota; class Alphaproteobacteria; order Hyphomicrobiales; family Notoacmeibacteraceae; genus Notoacmeibacter; species Notoacmeibacter ruber. Next base: position 1,793,011 of record NZ_RCWN01000001.1, read on the forward strand.
GATCGAGAATGCTGTCGATCATGAAATCCATGAAAAGACGCGTCTTCGGATCCTGATGCTTGCGATGAATGTAAAGACAGGCAAGCTGCGCCGGAACGGGCGGCGTTTGCTCGCAGACCCGAACTAGAGCGCCGGTCTCCAGATGGTGGGCGACTTCAAATAGCGGCTTCATGGCAATGCCGAGGCCCGCCAGCGCCCAATCGGTCAGGACATCTCCATCGTCGCATTCCAGCGGACCACGCACGGAAAATGCCTGCTCTCCATCATCGGTCTGGAGCGTCCAGCGATATTCTGCTGCACCCGGAAACCGGAGATTGAGGCAATCGTGACGGCCCTCGGCGATGGCCTCGCCATGGGTGGGATGACCTCTTTCCGAAAGATAGGCAGGGCTTGCCACCAGTACGCGCTGGCATTGGGCGATCTGACGAATACGCAGATTGCTGTCTTTTGGCCGGCCCAGGAAGAAGGCGATGTCTAGCCCCTCATTCGCGAGATCGATGCTGCGATCCGACAGACGCAGCCGTACCGAAATCCGCGGATAGGCCTTGCGGAACTCTCCCATCGCGGGAGCGATGAAACGGCGGCCGAGGCCGAGAGGCGTCGCGACGGAAAGCGTGCCCGCCGGAGCGCCGGTGACCGCCGAGACACCGGCTTCCGCCTCCTCCACCGCGCCGATGATCCGCGTTGCACCGTCATAAAAGATGCGGCCCTGCTCCGTCGGCGAAAGGCTGCGCGTCGTCCGCTGGAAAAGCCGGACATCGAGATGCTGCTCCAGTTGCGAGATCCGGGCCGATGCCACGGCCGGAGAAATATGGAGATCGCGCGCCGCCGCGCTCATCGAGCCCAGCTCGTAGATTCGCACGAAAGTGCGCACATTATCCAAATAGGCCATTCTTCGGCTTTCCTTGATGACGCTAACAGGATTAACTGGATAATCATCAGACCGCCACCCGCCTAGGATTCAATAAAAGCAGAGAGAAAAGTGAATCGATGATCGATCTTGCCATCGCCTGGGACTGGTTGGCCTTTGCCGTCCGCTGGACGCACGTCATCGTCGCGATCGCCTGGATCGGCTCATCCTTTTATTTCATCGCTCTTGATCTCGGTCTGCGCCGTGACGGCGAACTCCCCGAAGGCGTGTCCGGCGAAGAATGGCAGGTTCACGGCGGCGGCTTTTACCACATCAACAAATACATGGTCGCGCCCCAGCATATGCCGGAGCATCTGACCTGGTTCAAATGGGAGAGCTATTCGACCTGGCTCTCCGGCGCGGCGCTTCTGATGGTCGTCTATTGGGCCGGCGCGGGCCTCTACCTGATCGACCCCGCCAAAGCCGATCTAGCCGTATGGCAGGCCATTCTGATCTCCGCCGGTTCGCTGGCTATTGGCTGGCTGGTCTATGATTTTCTCTGCCGTTCGGGCCTTGGCGAGCGCCCCACCATCCTCATGATGCTGCTTTTCGTGCTGCTCGTCGCGATGAGTTGGGGATACAACCAGATTTTTACCGGCCGGGCATCTCTCCTGCATCTCGGCGCGTTCACGGCGACGATCATGAGCGCCAACGTCTTTTTTACCATCATGCCCAACCAGCGCATCGTGGTCGCCGACCTGAAGGCCGGGCGTAAGCCGGACCCCAAATACGGAAAGATCGCCAAGCTGCGCTCGACACACAACAACTATCTGACGCTGCCCGTCATCTTCCTGATGTTGTCGAACCACTATCCCCTGGCCTTCGGGACCGACTACACCTGGATCATCGCCGCACTGGTCTTCCTGATGGGTGTGACGATCCGGCATTTCTTCAACACTCATCACGCCGGCGGCGGCAAGCCTTACTGGACCTGGGCGATCACCGCCGTGATCTTTCTTGTCATCGTCTGGCTATCCTGGGCGGGGCGCGCCAATGCGGAAGCCGACGAGATGGCCGAAAGCGCTCTATCTGCCGCGCAACAACAATTCGTCGCCACGCAAGAGTTCGCCGATGCTGCGGAGATCGTTCGGAGCCGCTGCAGCATGTGCCATGCGCGAGAGCCGGTTTGGGAAGGCATCAACTGGGCGCCACGGGGCGTCTATCTGGAGACGGATCGCGACATCGCCGCTCACGCGCGTCTGATCTATCTGCAAGCCGGGGTCACCCATGCCATGCCGCCGGCCAACATCACACAGATTTCGCCAAAAGAGCGCGCTGCCCTGGCCGAGTGGTACCGGAGTGCATCCGGTGGTTAAAGCAGGCCGGTAACCACCCTAGTTGAGCGGTATGGCGTTATTTGCCTTACCGGACTGATACTTCTCGGAAAGACCGTCATAAAGCGAGGCGATGTGACGCGCCTTCTCTTCCAGCGGCGCTCTTTCCGCCTCCGGCAGATCCGCGATGGCCAATCGTATGCCCTGGGCCTGCCAATACTGGTTCTCCTTGGAATATCCTCCCGGCTCGAGGCGGAAAACCTCCTTCAGAATATTGAGATCATGCGGAATAGCGAAGCTGTCCCGACTGTCCTCGTGACTGAAGAAATAATAGAAATTATCGAAGCCGGCCCATGTAATCGCCGACAAGCAGAGCGAGCACGGCTCATGGGTCGTCAGGAAGATCAACTCCGAAGTGGCGGGACGGTCCTCCTCCCGCATCTCGTAGAAACGCTTCAGGCAATGGATTTCTCCATGCCAGAGGGGGTTTTCCATCTCGTTGTTGGTTTCCGCCAGAACCAGGGAATGATCGCTCTTTCGCAGGAGGGCCGCGCCGAAAATCTTGTTGCCTTCCTTAACCGCAACATCGGTGAGCGGAACGATATCTTCGGCGATCACATCGAGCAGTCGATGGAGTAGGGCGGCGTCGGTTTTGGGCATAAGAAGACCTTTCGGTGGACTGCGCCGTTCATAGCGCTCCGGCGCAGAGTATTGTCCACGCGAATAGATGAAAGACCTTCCAACCATTGCGAAGGATGACCACTTGCGCAATGGCAGGTTGCGGCGCACCCTGACACCATGACGATGAGCGATATTCCTTCGGTGGATCAGCGCATTCCAGCGAAGCGGCAACAATTGCGCTTTCTTCTCAATGGGGACGAGGTCACGCGCGCAGATGTTGCGCCAGAGGACACGTTGCTCGACTTTCTGCGTCTGGAAAAGCGGCTCACCGGCACGAAGGAAGGCTGTGCCGAGGGCGACTGCGGCGCCTGCACCGTACTGATCGGCCGCATCGGCGCCGATGGCAAGCTGCACTACCGGTCGGCCAATGCCTGTATCGTGCTCATGGGCATGATCGACGGCTCTCATGTCGTGACCATCGAACATCTTAGTCCACGAGGCGGACCACTCCATCCGATCCAGCAGGCCATGGTCGACCATCACGGGAGCCAATGCGGCTTTTGCACGCCCGGCGTCGTGATGAGCCTTTACGGCCTTCTGATGCGCGACGCCAGGCCGGACCGCCTTGCGGTCGAGTGCGCGCTTCAAGGCAATCTCTGCCGTTGCACCGGCTATGCGCCGATCATTCGCGCCGCGCTGTCGGTCGCGTCTCTGCCGGAAAGTGGCGACCCGGTTCTGGCCGAACGCAAGACCGTGACCGAGACGCTGGCCGCATGGAACGATGGCATCCGGCTGGAGATCTCGGGTCGAAAGGAAACAGAAGCGCCCTCGTCTTTGGGCGGCGCAGCTGTCGAGCCCGCCGATATCCCGTATGAGGGCGATGTTTCAGAGGCAGAGGAAGGTGGCAAGCGCATCCTCCGGCCTGCATCCGTTGATGATCTTGCAACGCTTCTTGTCGCCAATCCGAAGGCCCGGATTGTAGCGGGGGCGACGGATGTCGGCCTGTGGGTCACGAAATTCATGCGACAGATCGGACCGCTTGTTCCGATCGGACATCTGACAGAGCTACAGACTGTCGAAGAGCGTGATGGCGTTCTGCACATCGGCGCCGGCGTTTCCTATACCGACGCTCTTGAAAGCCTGGCCGCTCATATACCGGCATTCGAGCCGCTTCTCTGGCGGATTGGCGGCAACCAGATCCGCAATATGGGGACTGTCGGCGGCAATATCGCAAACGGCTCTCCGATCGGAGACATGCCGCCACCGCTGATCGCTCTCGATGCAAGACTTCATCTGCGCAAGGGTGAGGAGCGACGCGCTCTCTCTCTGGAGCGCTTCTTCATCGAATATGGAAAACAGGACAGGCAGGACGGCGAATTTGTCGAGGCCGTCTCCGTTCCCCTGCCCTCTTCCAGCGCAAAGGTCGCGATCCACAAAGTTAGCAAGCGAAGGGACGAAGACATTACGGCCGTGCTCGGCGCTTTCCATCTTCAACTGGATGTCAGCGGCAAAGTCGATTCGATCCGCATCGCGTATGGCGGTATGGCCGGTGTTCCGAAACGCGCAATGGCAGTGGAGAAGAGACTGGCCGGTGCACCATGGACGCTCGATAGCATCGAAGCCGCCATCGCCGCATTCGACGATGACTTCAAGCCGCTGAGCGATATGCGTGCCTCGGCGGACTACCGGATGCTCGTCGCCCGAAATCTTCTTCGGCGTTTCTTTCATGAAACGACGGGCGACGCAGCTCAAACCATGGAGGCAGCGGAATGAACGAGGTTCTCGCGCGAGGTTCCGACCGCAGCCACGACGACCAGGCCAAGGTCGAAGGGGCTGCGGCCTTGTCCGATGCGCATGAACATGCGCCGGTGCATCAGCCCAAACGACACGATTCTGCTCATCTGCACGTTGCCGGACGTGCGCCCTACACCGACGATCTGCCAGAGCCGCCCGGCACGCTGCACGCCTATCTCGGTCTTTCGACCATAGCCAATGGCCGCATCCGCGCGATCGACCTGGAAAAGGTTCGAAGGCAGCCGGGCGTCCGGGCCGTCATTACGGGAGACGAGCTATCGCACAATGATGCGAGCGCCTGGCAGATCGGCGACGAGCCGTTCCTGACGACCGGAAAGATCGATTTTCTCGGCCAGCCGATCTTCATGGTGATAGCCGACAGCCGCAAGGCGGCGCGCCACGCCTGCGCCCATGCCCACATACAATATGATGAAGAGGCGCCGATCCTGACGGTCGACGAGGCGCGGGACGCCGGGGGCAAAACCGTTATCGACGGCATGACCCTTGAGAGAGGCGATGCCGACGCCGCCATCGCCGGAGCGCCGCGCAAGCTGACGGGCTCCATGCTGATCGGCGGACAGGATCACTTCTATCTGGAAGGCCAGATCGCCTTCGCCGTGCCGGGTGAAGACGGCACGATGACGGTCTACTCCTCGACGCAGCATCCATCCGAAACGCAGATGCTTATCGCTCACACACTGCATCGGCCGGCCGCCATGGTGACGGTCGAAGTCCGGCGCATGGGTGGTGCATTCGGCGGTAAGGAATCGCAGGCCAATCTGTTTGCGGCGCTCGCCGCTTTTGCCGCCGACCGCCTTGGCGTTCCGATCAAGATTCGGCCGGACCGCGATGACGATATGGTCGCTACCGGAAAGCGGCATGATTTTCGCGCGGACTATGAAGTCGGTTTCGACGATGACGGCCGCGTCCACGGGGTGAAATTCGTCTATGGCGCGCGCTGCGGCTTTTCCGCCGATTTGTCGGGGCCGGTGACCGATCGGGCACTTTTCCACTGCGACAACGCCTATTACTGGCCTGCGGTCCGGGCCGTTTCGCAACCGCTCTTCACCAACACCGTGAGCAACACCGCTTTTCGCGGCTTCGGCGGCCCCCAAGGCATGATGGGAGCCGAACGCGTCATCGACGAAGTCGCGTTCGCGACCGGACTGGACCCGCTTGAGGTTCGCCAGCGCAACTTCTACGGCGAAGGCGACAGGACAACGACACCCTATCACCAGCAGGTGGAAGACTTCATCCTGCCGCGTATCATCGACGAACTTCTCGAAAGTTCCAAATACGAGCACCGCCGAAAGGCGCTCCAGGAGGCCAACCGGTCCGCCCGAGGCTTCAAGCGGCGGGGCATTGCGCTGACACCCGTCAAGTTCGGCATCTCGTTCACGGCGACGCATCTTAACCAGGCCGGCGCGCTGGTCCATGTCTATACGGACGGGTCCATCCACCTGAACCATGGCGGCACCGAAATGGGTCAGGGCCTGAACACGAAGGTGGCGCAGGTGGTCGCGGCCGTTTTCGGAGTTCCGCTTGAACAGGTGCGCATCACGGCAACGTCCACGGGCAAGGTCCCGAACACCTCGGCGACGGCCGCTTCATCCGGCGCAGATATGAACGGCATGGCAGCCAAGATCGCAGCGGAAACGATTCGCCAGCGTCTCGTCGATTACGCCGCCGAGGAGCATGGCGTGCCCGCCGAACAGATCGCCTTTCGCGAAAGCAATGTGCTGATCGGCAACCGGGAAGTGCTTTTCTCTGACCTCGTCAAGGAAGCCTACGCCGCGCGCATTCAGCTATCTTCGACCGGTTATTACCGTACGCCAAAGATTCATTGGGACCGCGCCTCGGGCAAAGGTCACCCATTCTATTACTTCGCTTACGGCGCGGCGGTCGCAGAGGTCGAGATCGACACGCTGACCGGCGAATACACGGTCGAGAGAGTGGATATTCTCCATGAAACCGGCAAGAGTCTGAACCCCGCAATCGATATCGGCCAGATCGAGGGCGGATTCGCGCAGGGCATGGGTTGGCTAACGACGGAAGAACTGGTCTGGGACGAGAAGGGCCGACTGCGCACCCACGCGCCTTCCACCTATAAGATTCCTGTCGCCTCGGACATGCCGCGCGAGTTCAATGTCAGGCTGGCCGATTGGGCGCGCGCCAACGAACCGACCGTTTTTCGCAGCAAGGCTGTGGGAGAACCACCCTTCATGCTGGCCATGTCGGTCTTTCATGCGCTGTCGGACGCAGTGGCCTCCGTCGCCCATCACATGATTCACCCTCGTCTGGATGCCCCCGCGACGCCGGAACGGATACTGATGGCGGTGGAGCGTCTGCGCGCAGAGGCCAAGACCGAGAGCTGATGCGCGCCTCCGACCTCGTACATCTGATCCAAGCTGCCGAACCTGCCATCCGTATCAGCGTAACCGACACGAAGGGCTCGACGCCTCGCGAGGCGGGCGCATCGATGATCGTCACCGAAGCGCGTACGATCGGGACGATCGGTGGCGGTACGCTGGAATTTCGCGCGCTGGAACGCGCCCACGACATGCTGAAATCCCACCAGACGACGGCAGAAACGATGGAACTACCGCTTGGCCCCGAGATCGGCCAATGCTGCGGTGGACGCGTCGCTCTTTCTCTCCAGCCGGTCGATCTCACCACCCTGCTGGAGATTCACGATCAATTGCGCGAGCAGGAATCGCGACAACCGGAAATTCTCATTTTTGGCGGTGGCCATGTCGGCACGGCTTTGGCGAGAGCGCTCGCTCCCCTTCCCTTCCGGTCCAGAATGGTCGAGACTCGCCCCGATATTCTGCCAGACGGCCTGCCCGTTCCAAGTGAAATTCTGGCAATGCCGGAAGCGCTCGTTTCACAGGCCAAAGCCGGTTCGGCGATCGTCGTCCTGACCCACGATCATGCACTGGATTTCATGATCATATCGGAGGCGATGCAGCGCGACGATCTCGCTTATATCGGCATGATCGGCTCCAAAACGAAACGCGCCACCTTCGCAAGCCATTGGCTTGATAAAGGTGGCGCGTCAGAAAAACTGAAAGAGCTGATCTGCCCGATAGGCGGAAGCGCCGTCAGCGACAAGCGCCCCGAAGTTATCGCCGCCATGGTCGCGGCGGAGATCACTCAGTCTCTAATCAGCTTTGAAGTTTAGGCGTCCGGCCCGACTTCCGTCTTGTCCGACGAATCGGCATTGAGTCCACCGAACTGCTCCGGCCCGATCTTCTCGTAAAGGTGAAGCTGCGTTTCAAGGAAATCGACGTGCCCTTCCTCGTCACGAAGCAATTCCTCGAAAAGCTTCATGGAGACGTAATCGCCGAGCTCGTTGCAGATTTCGCGGGATTCCTTGTAGGCCTTCACCGCATCCAGCTCGCCGGCCAGATCGGCCTCGAGCACTTCCTTGACATTCTGCCCGATCCGCAGCGGTGCCACCGACTGCAGGTTCGGATGACCTTCGAGGAACACGATCCGGTCGATCAGACGGTCGGCGTGCTGCATTTCTTCGATGCTCTCTTCCCGCTCCTTCTTGGCCAGCTTCGTGAAGCCCCAATCATTGAGGAGACGGTAATGCACCCAGTACTGGTTAATCGCGCCCAGCTCCATGAAGAGCGCCTCATTGAGGCGCTCGATCACACGCTCATGACCTTTCATAAAAACCCCTTAAAACCCGTGACTTATTTAGGCTACGCGAACAGACGCTGACCGAGCTCGCGCTTCGCGGCGCTTCTGCTCCACCAGGGCGTGTTTTGTACGCAACCGACCAATAAAGTCTACGACGTCGGCGGCCGGGGTTGCAAGGCGTTCATGGTAGGCTTCGGTTGTTTCCACGATCAGATCGACGACCGCCGGGAAGCACCCGCAGCAGCGGCCACGTTTTTCCATGGCATGATAAACCTGCACGGGCACAATGAGCCGCCAGGGATCCTGATCCAGCATTTCTGTGATGACGTCACGGATCTCCTGAGACGTAATCAGGTTGCAGCTGCAGACAAGCACGGCAAAATCCTCGGTCTGGTACCCCGCAGAAATATGCTCGGCATAAAGCTGTGTCAAAATGTCTAGTTTGGAATTGCTCTAATGTACTGCCTGTATTAAATAGGGAGAACAAGACGGAGGTGTGGAAGCGACCATGCGACTGACCAAGCAGACCAACTACGCGATACGCATGATGATGTATTGCACTGCCGACCCGGACGGCCTGAGCAGAATTCCCGATATCGCCAAGTCGGCAGAGGTCCCGGAGCTCTACCTCTTCAAAATCCTCAAGCCTTTGGTCGAAGCCGGCCTCATGAAGACCGTTCGCGGTCGAAAGGGCGGTGTCTGTCTGGCCAGGCCAGCCGAAGAGATCACCCTATTCGACATTGTACGGGTGACCGAGGAAGGTTTCTTCATGGCCGATTGCTTCGAGGAAGGCGACACACACTGCCCCCTCGTTGATCATTGCAGCCTGAACGCGGCGCTTCGGGAAGCTCTCAACGCATTCCTGGAAGTTCTCAGTCGCCATACGCTTGCCGAGCTTGTGAGGCAAAAGCCCGAACTTACCGATCTTTTCGGTCTGCGCGTCGCTTAACACCCGAGACAGATTGCGCCACGACCAACGCGAACGTGTTGAGCGATTGCGGCGTAGCCGGTCGCGCTATTGACAAAACATTACCTTCACGATCATCTTTAAACGAAATCGACACCGCGATGCGTTCGCGGGTCCGTTCGCCAAAAGACCGACTGTGAAGGACATTGGTATGAGATGGGGCTATCTGCTCACGGCCGCGGTAGCGAGCGTGGGCGTTTTTTCTGCGGGCGCGATTGCGCAAGAGGCAAAACCGGCGACGGCGGAACAAAAGAGCCTCACTCTGGAGCTCAATTCCGTCTCATCTCAGGCGAACAATTCGTGCCGCATGACCTTCGTCGCCCATAACGGTATCGAGGCAGATCTGGAATCGGCCGGCTTCGAGGTTGTGCTCTTCGACAAGAAGGGTCTGGTCAACCGTATGACTGTTTTCGATTTCGGCGCCCTGCCGAATGGCAAGACATTGGTAAAGCGTTTCGATTTACCTGAAACGGACTGCGCCGATCTTTCGAGGGTTCTCGTCAACGGTGTCGCGCGATGCGAAGGAGCCGGCATCGACAGCAAGAACTGTGCGAACGCCATCGCGACCCGAAACAAGACCGATCTGACCTTCGGCAGCTAAGGGGCCTGAACATGAATATTATCAGCCTTTTCGCGCCGATCCGTTCTTTTTTGGCGCTGGGCGGTCCGGTGGTCGCCATCCTCGCCATTATCTCGGTCATCTCACTGGCATTGATCCTTCTGAAACTGACCGGTTTCGGCCACGCCCGGATCGGACAGACCTCCCGCGCGCGCCACGCCATCGCCCTTTACCGGCAAGGAAAGGCTGCGGAAGCCGAAGCCTATGCAGCAAAAGGCCGTAGTGGCGCTGCACAAGCCGTTGCGCTGGCTCTCGCCATGCAGCGCGATACGCGTTTTTCAAAGACGCAGATCGAAGAAGAAATCGCCCGCTTCGCAACCGAGCATCTGCACAAGCATCAGTCGGGCTTTCGCTTCCTCGACGCTGTCGTTCAGATCGCGCCGCTTCTGGGGCTGTTCGGAACGGTGCTGGGCATGATCGAAGCCTTTCAGAAGCTCCAGCAAGCCGGCAACTCCGTCGATCCGTCCATTCTGGCCGGTGGCATATGGGTCGCGCTTTTGACGACCGCCGCTGGACTTGCCGTGGCAATGCCGGTCTCGGTTATCCTGACCTTCCTAGAGCAACGGCTGGAAAACGACCGGGTAGCGATCGAAACGCTGGCAACGGAAGTCCTGGCACCGCAATTGCCATCAATATCCGGCGCGAATTCGAATGCCGACGGGTCGGCCCGCCTGAGCGGACAGGCCGCCCATGCGTATTGACGCTGCCATCCGCCGCAGAAAACGAATGTCGATGACGTCGCTCATCGACGTGATCTTTCTCCTGCTGCTGTTCTTCATGCTTTCATCGACCTTCTCGCGCTTTGCCGAGGTGCCGATCGGCTCGGCTGGCAATGCCGGAACCGGCGCCAACCGCCCGGACATCGTCGCGACGATCGATGCCGAAGGCGTGCAGATCAATGGCGAACAGGTTCCGGCGGACAGGATCGCCGACCGCCTCGCTTCACTGCGGGAGGCGGGGGCCGCTTCGGCGACCCTCTTCACCCGAGATGGCGCCACATCGCAGACACTCGTTGCAACCCTGGAGCGTTTCAGAGCCTCCGGAATCGAAACAGCCCTCGCCAGATAGACCGATGGTCAAGCTCAACCCTCCCTATACAAAGCCGCGTGAGGCGGACAGCACGATCGCGCTGATCAACATCGTCTTCCTGATGCTGATCTTCTTTCTGATCGCCGGTACACTGACCCCACCCGTCGACAGGGCACTCGATCCCGTAACCACGGAAGAGGCCACGCCGGGTGCCCCACCGGATGCATTGGCCATTGGCGCGGATGGCACGATGACCTGGCGCGGACAGCCGGTGACGCTGGAAGAGACCCTCGCGGCTCATGAGCGGAGCGGAATCGGCGCTGACGCGCCCCTCCGCATCCTTGTCGACCAATCCTTGCCAGCACCCGATCTTGTGGACCGGCTTGCCGAACTCCGCAGAGCCGGTCTGACCAATCTCGTCCTCGTCACCGAACGGGAGCAGAATTGATGGCTGGCAGACGGGCCTGGACAGTGGCGATCGTAGTCTCCTCGGCTCTGCATCTGGCGGGCTTTACCAGCCTGCCGGAGGAGGAAGAACTCGTTCAGGTCGAAGGTGGCAGCGGCGGCGCCGTGACGATGGCCGGTGACAGTTTCACCGACGCCGTGGCCGAAGGCGAGGAAAGCGACGTTCTTGAACCCACCGAGATTGCCGAGACGAATCCCGAAGCCGCTCCCGTAACACCGGAGTTGGAAAGCGACGTCTCCGAAGCCGAAATGCCGGAGACGGCAAGCGAGGCAGCGCCGGAAACCCTCCTCGCGGAAACGTCGCAGCAGACGCCTGCCGTGACCGAAAGCGCGATAGAAACGGTGCCGGTTGCTCCTGCGGAGGCGACTGAAGACATTACCGAAACAGAAACGGTCGAGCCGGCAGAGATGGCGGCGGTTTCCGCCACAGAGCCACTGGAAACCATCACGGAAACCGTTCAGATTCCGCTCCCTAAAGCTCGCCCGGCCTATACGCCGCCGCCCAAGCCAAAGCGTGCCGCGACGCCGCGCAAGACCAAGCAGCAAGCCAAACGAAGCAGTTCCAAGCCACGCCAGACGGCGAGCGGCAACCGGGGCAATTCGGCCCGCAACGCCAAGCGCTCATCCAGCGCCGGAGCGGCGAGGAGGTCGTCCAGCAAAGGCAATGCCGCCGTCGCAAACTACCCGGGCAAGGTGCAAAGCCGCGTTCGCCGTGCCGCCCGGGCATCGGGCCGTGCATCGGGCACGGCAGTGGTGTCGTTCACCGTCTCCGCCAATGGACGCGCGAGCGGCATTCGACTGGCGCGAAGCTCTGGCTCTTCCGCCGGTGATCGTGCGGCACTGGCAGCCGTCCGGCGCGCGTCGCCCTTTCCGCCGATCCCACCCGGCGCAGGCCGTGGCAGCTGGTCCTTTTCGGTCCCGATCGCGTTCCGCTAGCGTCGGAGACTCTCGGCCAAACGTTCCCATGCGATTTCGGATGCAGGCAGGCCCAGGCGCAACATGTTGGGGTCCTGCTCGAAGCGACGCACCCAGATTCCGTTCTGACCAAGACGTTGAAAGAGCGCGTCGGCGCGACCGTCATGGATCGTACGGAACAGGGGACTTTCGCCCGCCGGCCTATAGGCCGACTTTGCAAGAAGCGCATCGAGACGCTCCTGCGCTTTCGCCAGTCGTCGTCGCTGCTCGTTCTGCCAATGTACGTTTGCCAGCGCTTCGCGACCGACAGCAATCGCCGGCCCGGAGACCGGCCACGGGCCAAGACGTGACGTCAGCCGGTTCGCAAGCGCTTCACCCGCGACAGCGAAACCGAGGCGCAGACCGGCGAGTCCATAAAACTTGCCGAAGGACCGGAGTACCGCAATGCGCCGGCCCTCTACCGTTTCCGCAAGTGAGAATTGGGCCGCGCCGGCGACACTGTCCATGAAGGCTTCGTCGACCACGAGCAGTCCGCCGCGTCTCTCCATCTCGTCGGCGACTTGCAGCAGGCGTTCGCGGCTTGTCAGAGATCCAGTCGGATTGTTCGGATTGACGACGATGACGAGCCGCGCCGCATCGGACAGATTGTCCCACTCTCCGAACGGCAAAACGCCATGGCCCGCCTGCATGCATAGACGTGCATGCTCTTGATAGGTCGGGCTCAGAATTGCCGCCTCAGCTGGCGGGACCGACGCGGCGAGCGCCGCCATTAAAGGCTGGGTCCCGGTGGCCGGGACGATCTGAGCAGGCTCGGCGCCATAAGCGGAGGCCGCTGCCTGCCGAAGAGAATCGATCTCGCTCCCCTCAGGAAGGCGCGTCCAGACCTCGCTGTCAAAAGGCGGCAACGGATAGGGATAAGGGCTGATCCCCGTTGAAAGATCGATCCAGGGTTTTGGCGCGTCCGGAAACAGCCGGTTCGCTTCGGACAGATCGCCGCCATGATGAACAGCGGCTACCGGCCCGGAAGCGTCGGCCGAAGGGAGACCTGCTTTTACATAACCCTGCACGTGTGTTCCAGGCTCAACGGGCATTGTGAAGCAGACCGTCAATGTCGCAATGAAGTTCCAGATGATCGGCCAGTCCGTCGAGCGCGGCTTCCACCCCCTGCTCGAAGGCGGGCAGGCGGCTGTCGCCGCCGAGACGACGCAGGAAGGCCTTTCGGAAAGCGTCATTGGCGAAGATGCCATGCAGATACGTTCCGATAATGCGCCCGTCGGCGCTCACCGCACCCTCTTCGGTGCCATCCGACAGATAGGCGAAGGGTCGCCCGCGATCGGGGCCATCCGTCGTCCCCATATGCATTTCGTACCCGTCTAGCGGGAGATCACCGTCCCGGCTTCGGCCATGGACCTCGCTCAGGCGCTTCTCGGTCGCGATCACCGTCTCCAGATCGAGGAGGCCGAGACCTTCCAGTCGCTCGGGTCCGCCCTCCGCGCCCGCAGGGTCGCTGATGCTCCGACCAAGCATCTGATATCCGCCACAAAGGCCGACAATGGCGCCGCCCCGGCGGGAATGAGCGATGATATCGTGCAGCAGTCCGCTCTCATGGAGCACGGATAGATCGCTGAGAGTGGCTTTCGATCCGGGCAGAATAACGCAATCGAGATGGGCCGGCAGCGCCTCATGCGGCGCGATCCGCAGAAGATTGACGTCCGGCTCGGCCGCAAGCGGGTCGAAATCGTCAAAGTTGGAAATCGATGGCAGCGCGATCATCGCGATATTGAGGGTGGCTTCGGCCTTTTCCTTCACCCGTGCGCGCAATGCCAACGCATCTTCGGCGGGAAGCCGCGCGGCATCCTCGTAATGGGGGATGAGCCCGAATGAGCGCCAACCGGTCCGCTGCTCGATTTCCTTGATTCCGGCGTCGAAAAGGGAGGGATCGCCACGGAATCGATTGACCAGAAAACCGCAAATCTGCGCCGCGTCCGCCATGTCGATGACGGCCTTCGTGCCAACCAGCGAGGCGATCACGCCGCCGCGATCGATATCGCCGATCAGCACGACCGGCACATCGGCCTGCCGGGCGAAACCCATATTGGCGATGTCACCAGCCCGCAGATTGATCTCGGCGGCCGAACCGGCCCCCTCAACCAGGACGATGTCGGCCGTCTCTTTCAGGCGAGAAAAACTCTCCATCACCGAACTCATCAGACCGGGCTTCAGCGACTGATATTCCGCCGCTTTCGCCGTACCGCGCACCCTGCCCTGGACCACGATCTGCGAGCCGTTACCGCCCTGCGGCTTCAGCAGAACCGGATTGAAATCCGTATGCGAGGGGACGCCGCAGGCGCGCGCCTGGAGGGCTTGCGCCCGGCCGATCTCTCCGCCGTCGATCGTAACGGCGGCGTTGTTGCTCATATTCTGCGGCTTGAAGGGACGGACGGCAAGACCGCGACGCTTCAGCGCCCGGCAAAGGCCCGCGACAATCAGGCTTTTGCCGACATCGGATCCTGTGCCCTGAAACATCAGGGTTCGGGCCGGGCGACTGGCATGTTGGCGGTTCTCGCTCGTCACCTCAGAATTCTATGCCCTTCTGGGCTTTGACGCCCGCTTTGAAGTGATGTTTTACCGCCCCCATCTCCGTGACGAGGTCGGCAGCGTCGATCAGTTCGGGCTTGGCATTGCGGCCGGTCACGACGATGTGCAAACCCTCACGCCGGTTCGTCAGGGTTTCGACAACCTCTGAGAGATCGAGATGCTCATAGCGCAAAGCAATGTTGAGCTCATCGAGGACGAGCAGGGCGATCGACGGATCCGCCATCAATTCCCTGGCTTTAAACCAGGCTGCCTGGGCGGCAGCCACATCGCGCTCCCGATCCTGCGTCTCCCACGTGAAACCCTCGCCGAGAATATGCAGCGCGATCTGATCGCCGAAACGCTTCAGGGCGTCGGCCTCGCCGGTTTCCCAGGCGCCCTTTCCAAACTGCACGATGCCGACTCTTTTGCCGTAGCCCAGCATACGAAGAACCAGACCGAAAGCCGCCGTGCTCTTCCCCTTGCCCGGTCCCGTGTGGACCATAAGAAGACCTTTTTCCTCCACCGTCTTGGACGCCACTTCCGCATCCTGAACAGCCTTTCGCTTAGCCATCTTCGCGCGGTGGCGGTCTGCTTCGTCGGTCTGCATCTCGGCTTCCTTTCTCCATTGGAGGACAGATCAACTGCCCGATTCCGAGCGGCAAATGCAAGCGCCGGCCGATGAGCCAGCGCATAGTTGCGAAGTCGGGTCGCGTCCGCTAGAGACTGTCCTGTCTGGTTCTTCCCGAAAGGGGAGCGAAGAGGGAATACGGTGCAGCGTCCCAGCCCAAGCCGTAGCCGCCCCCGCGACTGTAAGCGGTCCGCGCAGATCCGTTGAGCCACTCGGTGCTGTCATGCCGGGGAAGGTGGATCAAGCGATCGGCCGCAAGCCAGGAGACCTGCCAGGCAAAACCGCTAGACGCTGTCGGTGGGACGGCGAGGAAGGACCAATTATGCCTGGAAACGCCACCAAGGCGATTCTACCCTCATCTGTGTATGTGCATCCAGAACGCGAGCGCTAGACCATGGCGCTCCGTCTCAAGCCACTTGCCTTGCTTGCCATTGGCCTTGTCTATGGCGGCGGCATCGGTTTCACGCTGGCCGCAGCGAACAATATTTCGCTCGGCGGTCATGAGCACTCCCATGCAGAGGCTGCCGGAAATCATGCGGGCGTACACGATCACAGCAAGGTTCTGAACGTCTCCAGCAGCGTTGCGCCGGCACTTTCCGCGACATTGATCCCCGATCCGGTGACAGGCTGGAACCTGCATGTGGAAACTCAAAAGTTCCGCTTCGCGCCGGCCCATGCCGGGCAAGCACACCGGCCGGGAGAAGGCCATGCCCATGTCTATGTGAACGGCGAAAAACTTGGCCGTCTCTACGGTCCCTGGATGCACATTGCAAAACTGCCGGAGGATGCCGTGGTCGAGGTCACGCTGAACAGCAACGACCACGCACCGCTCGCCGTCGATGGCGCACCGCTGAAAGTCCGGGCCACGCCTCAGAAGCAAAATGAAATGCCTGACGGCCAATCGAACCCAGAAGAAAAGGCGCATCATTGATGCAAGCGACAAGCCGTATTCCCTGCACCATCGTCACCGGTTTTCTTGGATCCGGCAAGACAACGATCATCCGCAATCTGCTGGAGAACGCCAAGGGCCGCCGCTTCGCCGTCATCGTCAATGAATTTGGCGATGTCGGTATTGACGGCGAAATCCTTCGCGGTTGCGGCGTCGAGAATTGCAGCGAGGAAGACGTGGTGGAACTTGCCAATGGCTGCATCTGCTGCACCGTGGCGGATGATTTCCAGCCCGCGCTCGACGCAATTCTAAAGCGCGAGCCGGCGGTCGATCACATTCTCATCGAGACGAGTGGCCTCGCGCTCCCGAAACCTCTCGTGCAGGCTTTCAACTGGCCTGCCATCCGCAGCCGAGTCACGGTCGACGGCGTCATTACCGTGGCCGATGGAGCCGCACTGGTCTCTGGCGAGGTGGCCTCCGACATGGATGCGCTCTCCGCCCAGCGGCTTGCCGATGAAAGTGTCGATCATGACGACCCGATAGAAGAAGTCTTCGACGACCAGATTGCCTGCGCCGACCTCGTCATCCTCTCCAAGACCGATCTTCTTTCCGAGGACGATCGCCAGAAGGCCGAAGACCGTCTGCAAGGAGAATTGAGCCGACCGGTGCGGATCGTGCCGTCACGTAACGGCCAGCTTGACCCCGCCATCCTGCTGGGTCTCGATGCGGCAACCGAAGATGGCATCGAAGCAATCCGCACCCATCATGACGGCGCGCATGCCGATGGAGTGGCGCACGATCACGACGAATTCGAAAGTTTCGTCGTCGAACTGCCGCCCGTCGCCTCGCCGGAGGATCTGACAGCGCGGGTCGAAGCGGCCTGCGCGATACCGGATGTTCTGCGTGTCAAAGGTTTCGCGGCGATTGGCGACAAGCCGATGCGCCTTCTGGTGCAGGCGGTCGGAAGCCGCGTCCAAAGTCATTACGACCGTCCCTGGAAGACCGATGAGACACGTGGGACCCGCCTTGTCGTCATCGGCCTTCATGATCTGGATGCCGAAGCGGTTCGCGCCGCTCTGGCCGGCTAGGAACGCGCGCGAGCCATGCACATCCCCTCCATCTCCACCGCATCCCTGGACGGATCGATCGAACCGCTCGATCTGGGACAGGATGCTGCGGAGATGGTCCTGCTTTCCTTTTCGGATTCCGATTTGCGCGGTCTTGCGGGGGCGCACGGTCGTGCAGATGGTGAGGAGCCCGACCCTACCCTCAGGCTCGCCAGCCTGAGGGATCTGCGTCATCCGATGAGTGTCGATTTGTGGCTCGACGCGGTCGCCGCAAAGGCCAAGATCGTGATTGTCCGCATTCTGGGCGGCTATGATGCATGGGCCTATGGCTGTGACCGGCTAGCCGAAACTGCCGCAAAGAATGGCATCGCGCTGGCTCTCCTGCCCGGAGAGTGCAGCGAGCGCGACGAAAAACTGGAATCCCGTTCAACGCTTCCGGAAGACCAATACGCGACGCTTCTCTCCTATTTTCGCGAGGGTGGCCCTGCCAATATGGACCGCTTGCGCCAGGCAATGGCTCTGTTGACGCGGCCCGATCTTGGAGAGAAGCCGGACAAGGCACAAACACCGCCCCGCATGGGTTTCTGGTCGCCGGCAACCGGCACATCCGAAAACCCGGACGACATTCTTCGAGCGCAAGAGCCGTCAGCGCCCTGCGTGCCGATCATCTTCTACCGCTCCTTGCTCATGGCCGAAGATGCGGAGCCCGTTTCCGTTCTTTTCGAAGCCTTGGCCAAGGAAGGGATCGCCGGCCTCCCGGTTTTCGTTCCCTCGCTGAAGGACCCCGCCGTGACGGCCTTTCTCGATAAACTTGTCGAGAGGACCGATCCGGCGCTGATCGTTGCTACCACCGGTTTCGCCGCGTCTTTGGACAGCCGCATTGCCGGAGACGGCACAACAAGGGCCGTACCGCTTTTCGAACGGCTCAATCGTCCTGTTATTCACGCGGCAATCGCCACCACGCGTCGCGAAGGATGGAAAGAGAGTGATCGCGGGCTCGGCGCCACCGACATGGCCATGCACTGCGTCCTGCCGGAGCTGGATGGACGGATCATGGGGGAAGCCATCTCTTTCAAGGCCTTGGGTGAAAGAGATGCATCCTACCAGATGGCGTTACAGCAGAACGCCGCCGAGCCGGATCGTATAGAGGCGATGGTCACTCGCATCCGCCGAATGATCGCGCTTCAGACAACGCCGGCGAGCGAACGCAAGATCGTGATGATCCTGCCTGATTATCCGGGAGCCGAAGGGCGCGAAGGCTATGCCGTCGGCCTCGACGTCTTCTCCTCGGCGCTCGCTATTCTCGGCGACCTGGCCGAAGCCGGCTATACCGTACGCGATGTGCCGGAACGTCCGCGCGACCTGCTGACCCTTCTTCGCCATCCGCATCCAGTTGCTGCGGCCAAAGACTGGCCCGAGGCTTTTGTAGCCCTTCCCGAAACGGCGCAGACGTCGCTGATCGAAGCATGGGGCAAGCCGAAACAGGCAAAGCTGGCGCTTCGGCATGCAACGTTCGGCAATATCGAGGTCTGTTTTGCGCCGGATAGAGGGCGAGCCTCCGAGCGACGTGCCGATTATCACGACCCGGCACTCCCGCCGACGCACGAACTGCTGGCCTTCGGTCACTGGATGAAAGAAGCCGTCGCCGCAGACGCCATCATCCACCTCGGCGCCCATGGTACGCTGGAATGGCTGCCCGGCAAGGCAGTCGCACTGTCACAATCCTGTTTTCCCGAAATCGTGACCGGGCAGATACCAGTGGTGTATCCCTTTATCGTCTCCAATCCGGGAGAGGCCGCGCAGGCCAAGCGGCGGATCGGTGCAGTCACGCTCGGCCACCTGCCGCCGCCGCTCAGGACAGCCGGCCTGACCGATGATCAGGCCGAGCTGGAACGACTTGTCGACGAGTTCGTGCAGGCCGATGGAATGGACCCGCGTCGCCGCGAGCGACTGCGTGATCTCGTTCTGGAAAAGGCGGAAGCGACAGGTTTCGATCGGATAGCCAATCTTTCG
Organism: Notoacmeibacter ruber; assembly: GCF_003668555.1. Lineage (NCBI taxonomy): Bacteria > Pseudomonadati > Pseudomonadota > Alphaproteobacteria > Hyphomicrobiales > Notoacmeibacteraceae > Notoacmeibacter > Notoacmeibacter ruber. The sequence goes on from NZ_RCWN01000001.1 coordinate 1,812,427, forward strand.
GCGGAGACCGACCCGGATCAGCGTCTGCTGTCGATCGACGCCTGGCTCTGCGATCTGAAAGAGATGGCAGTCAAGGATGGGCAACACATCTATGGGCGTGCGGAAGAAGGCGCGACGGCTGGTCGCACGATGGCGGCCGATAGCGAACGCGACCGCCTGATCGACGCGCTCGATGGACGCTTTGTTCCGCCTGGCCCGGCCGGTGCACCCGATCGCGGGCGTACCGACGTTTTGCCGACTGGTCGGAACCTCACTGTCATCGATCCGCGTACGATGCCGACGCCGACGGCTTTCGCAATGGGCAAGGCGGCAGCAGACGAGGTTCTGCGCTATCACTTGCAGAAACATGGCGACTGGCCAAAGAGCCTCGTCATGGATCTCTGGGCATCGGCATCGTTGCGAACCGGTGGTGAAGAACTTGCCCAAGGACTTTCGCTCATGGGGTGCCGTCCGGTCTGGGATCATGCGTCCGGGCGGGTCAAAGCCATCGAAGTCCTGCCTGTTGCCTTGCTGGGCCGTCCGCGCGTCGACGTGACATTTCGTCTCTCCGGCCTGTTCCGCGATATGTTCGCCGCCCAGATCGAGCTTCTTCACAAGGCGATCCAGGCAGTGGCCGATCGAGATGAGGACGCGCAGGAAAACCCTCTTCGTGCCGCAGTCCGAAACGCAGACGTTCCATCACGTGTTTTCGGCACCGCGCCCGGCACATATGGCGCCGGTGTGGAAGATATGCTCCAGCGCAGCGAATGGGATGAGCGGACAATCGTCGGCGAAGCCTACCTTGCGGCAACCTCTTACAGTTTCGACCACGCAGGCGATGCGCTTGAGGCTCCTGACGCCTTCCGCGAACGCGTTTCGGCGGCGGATATCCTTGTCCATGTCGGAGACGATGCGGGCCGCGACCTGCTGGAAGGCAATGCGGATGCCGCGCATATTGGCGGATTTGCAGCAGCCGCAGCGGCGTTGGGAAAGGCGGTCGATCTTGTCTGCCTCGACACGACCGACCCGGACCGGCCCCGAGCGCGGGACGTAGCGGACGCCGTCGCGCGCGTGGTGCGAGGCCGAGCCACCCGACCCGATTACATTCAGGGACAGATGCGGCATGGGCCGCGTGGCGCATCCGATTTTGCCGAGACGGTCGATCGGCTGGTCGCCTTCGCGGAGACCACCCTGTCGATCGATCCGCAACTCATCGAGGCCGTCTGCGATACCTATGTGCAGGACGATGCGGTTCGCACCTTCATCCTGGAGGAAAATCCAGCCGCGGCGCGCGCCATTGCGCGGCGCCTGAATGACGCAATACGGCGCAATCTCTGGCAACCGCGCCGCAATAGTACGCCTTCCATGCTTGCCGAATTGCTGGATGAAGCAGAAGGAAAGCTGGACCTCGGCGCGAACACCAAACGAGAGGCGGCGGAATGACAACGGCCGTAGTAGATAGACCGGACATCGGATCATTTGAGCCTCGCCCTGCCCCACGAAGACGCGGTGCATGTCCCTCCCTCCATCATCCCATGCAAACGGGCGATGGCCTGTTGGTACGGTTGACGCCAGCGCGTGCCGGCCTGCCCTCGGCGATCGTCCGCGAGCTGGCGAAGCTGGCCGAACGCCACGGCAATGGGCTGTTGGAAGTCTCCACGCGCGGCAACTGGCAAATCCGCGGTTTGACCAGCGAGAGCACGGCGGCGCTCTCGTCCGAGATTGAAGGCGTCCTCGACCAGTTCCGCTTTGGCCTGACACTCGATGCCAACCCCTTTACAGCGGCAGGCTCCGATAGCGCGCGGCTCGTGGCCGCCATCGAAGAGATGTCGGAGCATCCGAATTTGAAACAGCGCCTTGCGCCAAAATTCTCGATTGTTGTCGATGATGGAGGATGCATCGATCTTGCAGGCGTGATCGCGGATATCCGCCTGCGATGGGCGGCGTCGGATCGATGGGCGATCGTCCTCGGTGACAATGAAGAGAGTGGTCGTCTTCTTGGTTATGTGAGACCGGCGGATGGATGCGCGGCGGTCTCGGCGCTGGCCGAAGCGATTGCCGAAATCGGCCCTAATGCGCGCGGCCGAGACCTGTCCTTGCCAAGGGCGCAGATCGCCACCACCGCGGCCGCAAGTTCTTTCGAATCTGGTGCCGACCCAATCCCCGAACGGGCCATGACGATCCATGTCGGGCACATCAGACTCCAAGATGAAAGCCTAGCCGTCCTCAGCCCGGCCTATGGGATGATGCACGCTTCATCACTCAACGCCATTATCGACGCGATCGACGAAATAGCCGGTGCGCGGCAGATCCGGCTGTGCACGACAGCCGGACGGCTTATTTCTGTGCGCGGATTGGATGACCACCATATCGAGCGGCTGCTGACCCATGAGGCTGCGCGGGATTTCATTACAAAGGATGATGATCCTCGGCTTTCGATCGCGGCTTGCGCAGGACACCCCGCCTGCGACTGCGCTCATTTCGATACCCATGCCGCAGCCGATCGACTCGTCGAGCGGGGATTGCTGCCGCATGACGGCTCGACCGTCCACCTGTCCGGCTGCGAGAAGGAATGCGCCAGACCGGCTCATGCGGCGGTCCACCTGATCGGCAGGCCGAACGGGATCGATGCATTTGACGATCATGGGAGCAGCCTCGGACACTTCACCGAGCCGGAAGACGCAGTCGTGTCGACGCTACCATCCGCCGGAGGCATCGCATGAACGCAACCGCAACGCTGAACGACCATATCCGTGACGGCACGGCGATCTATGAGCGAAGCTTCGCCATCATTCGCGACGAAGCGGATCTGTCGCGCTTTTCCGAGGGCGAGGCCGACGTCGCCATCCGGATGATCCACGCATCCGGTATGGTCGAGGCAGCCAGGCATTTCGTCTTCGGCGCGGGCGTTTGCGACGTCGCAAGACAGGCGCTTCAAGCCGGTGCGCCAATTCTCTGCGACGCGGAAATGGTGGCCCGGGGTATCACCCGCGCCCGGCTACCCGCCGATAATGAAGTGATCTGCACCCTGCGCGATATGCGTGTGCCGGAGCTTGCCAACAAGATCGGCAATACCCGCTCCGCCGCCGCTCTGGAGCTCTGGCGCGACAGGATGGCCGGAGCTGTCGTGGCCATCGGCAACGCCCCGACCGCACTCTTCCATCTGCTCAGCATGATCGATGACGGCGCGCCGAAACCGGCCGCCATACTCGGCATGCCCGTCGGGTTCGTCGGCGCAGCCGAGTCCAAGGAAGAGCTTGCCAACAACCCGCGCGGCATTCCTTTCGCCATCATTCGCGGACGCCTTGGCGGCAGCGCCATGACCGCCGCCGCGCTCAACGCGCTGGCACGGCCGGGGATTTGACGATGGCATGGAGCAGCGCAAAAGCGGTCAACGGGACGGGGCGTCTCTATGGCGTCGGAACCGGGCCAGGCGACCCCGATCTTCTCACCCTCAAAGCCGCGCGCATTCTGGAGCGAGCAGACGTGATCGCCTATTTTGCGAAGGCGGGAAACAGTTCCAACGCCTTGCGGATCGTGGCCGCCTATCGCCGGCCCGACATTATGGAAGTCCCCCTGCTCTACCCCGTGACCACGGAACTGCATCGTCATAGCGACGGATACCGCAGCGCGGTGACCGCATTTTATGATCAGATGGCAGAAACGCTGTCAGCCCATCTTTCGAAGGGTCGGACGGTCGCCATCCTCTCCGAAGGCGATCCACTGTTCTATGGCTCGTACATGCATCTCCATGTCAGACTTGCCGATCGTTATCCCACCGAGGTCATTCCCGGCATTACAGCCATGAGCGGATGCTGGAGCCTTGCCGGCGTGCCCATCGTCCAGGGCGACGACGTCCTGACCGTTCTGCCGGGCACGCTCGACGAAGACGATCTCGCGGAGCGGTTAACGCAGACCGAAGCCGCAATCATCATGAAGCTTGGACGCAACCTTCCCAAGGTGCGCCGCGCGCTGATACGCGCCGGCCGCCTCGATCGCGCCATCTATGTCGAGCGCGGCACGATGGTGGAAGGCGGGTATCAGCCGCTGATCGAAAAAGCGGATGAGGATGCGCCCTACTTTTCGCTGGTGCTGGTGCCCGGGTGGGCCGCACGCGATCTTCCCACCGCCCCGGGCAGAAGCGAGAAGGAAGAAGCGCTCCCTTCCAGCCGCGAAAAGCCGGTGATGTCATGAGTGGGCGGTTGGCCGTTATTGGCCTCGGACCGGGTTCCGAAACCATGATCACGCCACAAGCGCGTGACGAGGTCGGCCGCGCCACACACATTTTCGGCTATTTTCCTTACGTGGAACGTCTTTCGCCAAGGCCCGAACAGATCATGCATGGCTCAGACAATCGACAAGAGTTGGACCGCGCCCGCGCTGCGCTTGACCTCGCCTCAAGCGGACAGAACGTGGCCATTGTCTCCGGCGGGGATCCCGGCGTTTTTGCCATGGCCGCAGCGATCTGCGAAGCCATCGATGATGGTCCCCCGGCCTATCGCGACATTGATCTCGTCTCGGTACCGGGCGTGACCGCGATGCTGGCCGTGGCGGCTATCTGCGGCGCGCCTCTCGGCCACGATTTTTGTGCGATCAACCTGTCGGATAATCTCAAGCCGTTCTCGGTCATCGAAGAGCGTGCCCTTTGCTGCGCGCAAACGGGAATGGCGATGGCGTTCTATAATCCGATCAGCAAATCGCGACCTTGGCAGCTCGACCATATTTTCGATCGTCTCCGCTCTCACCTGCCTCCGCAGGTCCCGGTCATATTCGGCCGCGCGGTGGGACGGCCCGATCAGTGCGTTAGCTCCGTTGCTCTCGCCGATGCAAAAGGTTCCATGGCGGATATGGCGACCTGCGTCATTGTCGGCTCGGTGACCACCCGATCGATCGAGCGGCCCGGCCGCGATCCGCTTATCTATACGCCACGCTATTGGCCGGACGAACTCGCCGGGGACGTCCGATGAGCGGCCCATGGCTGACAGTCGTGGGAATTGGGGAGGACGGTATCTCCGGCCTCTCCCCCAATGCGCGCAAGGCGATCGAGAGCGCTTTGCATGTCTTCGGAGGAGAGCGCCATCTGGAGCTTGCCGCGCCGTTGATTGCCGGAGAAATCCATCCATGGCCTTCTCCCTTCGATACGACGATGGACGGGGTTCGGAAATGTGCGGGGACACAAACCTGCGTTCTGGCATCGGGCGACCCCTTCCATTTCGGCGTCGGCGTCACTCTGGCCCGGCTCATCGCCCCTTCGGAAATGCGGACTATCCCGCACCCTTCGGCCTTTTCACTCGCTGCCGCGCGCCTCGGCTGGGCGTTGCAGGAAATTCAAATGGTCTCACTGCACAGCCGTCCGGTCGCGACCCTGCGGCCTCATTTGCATGACGGTGCGCGTCTCATCGTCCTGACATCGGATGGATCGTCGCCAACCGAGATTGCCCGCCACATCCGTGATCTGAGAATGGGAGAGAGTACGCTCCTCGTGATGGAAGCGCTTGGCGGCGATCGCGAAAACATCAGCAAGCACAGAGCGGCTGATCTTGCGCAGAGTGGACAGCGTTTTGATCCGCTGAATGTCATCGCGTTGACGGTGGAGGCCGAGCCCACAGCCGCTCTCATTCCGCTCACGCCGGGCCTTCCGGACGAGTATTTCGATCACGACGGTCAGATGACCAAGTCCGACATGCGCGCCGTCACGCTGAGCGCTCTTGCGCCGGCGCCGGGCGATCTCCTGCTCGATATCGGCGCGGGATCGGGGTCGATCGCAATCGAGTGGATGCTCGCCCATCCGCGTAACCGCGCAATTGCCGTCGAAGCCGATCCAACCCGCGCGGAGCGCATTGCCTCAAATGCGGAACGGTTTGGTGTGCCCGGGTTGGAGATTATCCAAGGTACCGCGCCTGATGCGATCCGGGAACTCCCCCATCCCGATGCAATCTTTGTCGGAGGGGGGGCGACCCATCCCGGTGTGATGGGGGCCGCGCTCGATCTCCTGCCACCCAACGGACGACTGGTCGCCAATGGCGTGACGCTGGAAACCGAAGCGCTCTTGGCGGATCTTCAAAGCCGTCTTGGCGGTTCGCTGACCCGTATTCAGATCGCCCATTCGGCACCGGTCGGCACCATGCGCGGCTGGCGCAATGCCATGCCCGTCACACAGTGGCGCTATCGCAAGGAGGCCGGCACATGATCGTTGCCGGTTTCGGATTCAACAGTCGGGCCACGGCCAAAGATTTCGCGGAAGCATTGGATAAAGCACTGGCGGAAACCGGCCTTGCTCGCCGCGATGTTTCAGCCTTCGCGGCGCTGGAAGAGAAGGTGACGACCCCGGCCCTCCAGCAGTTCGCCACGGAAGTGGGAGCCCACCTTGTCGGCGTGGACCAAGATCAAGCGACCGAGATCATGACTGTCACATTTTCCAAGAAGTCTTTTGAAGCGAAAGGCCTATCCTCCGTTGCGGAATGCGCAGCGCTTGCCGCGGCTACGTCAGACACCAATGGGATGACTGCCGAGCTTGTCATTCCACGCATCATCGCAGGCGCGGTCACCTGTGCATTGGCGAAGACGGTCTTCTCGTCTGCCGATACTGAGACCGAAGCGGTGACGTCATGACCATTTATTTCATCGGCGCCGGTCCCGGCGCGCCGGATCTGATGACACTGCGTGGGAAAAGTCTGATCGAAAAATGTCCGGTCTGCGTCTATGCCGGTTCGATCGTGCCGCCTGATATTCTGAAGTGGTGCCCCGAAGGTGCAAGGCTCATCGACAGCGCACCGATGAGCCTCGACGAACTCGAGGCAATCTTTGTCGACGCTCATGAGAACGGTCAGGACGTCGCCCGTCTTCATTCCGGTGACCTCTCAATGTGGAGCGCGGTCAACGAGCAGATAAGGCGGCTCCAACGACGCGGCCTCTCCTACCAGCTTGTCCCGGGCGTTCCCGCTATCGCGGCTGCAGCAGCGTCCATCGGGCAGGAACTCACCATCCCGGCCGAAGCCCAAAGTCTGATTCTCACTCGTGTGCAGGGCCGCGCGTCGCCCATGCCAGCCGGCGAGACGCTCGAAAACTTCGCGAAGAGCGGTGCGACACTCGCGATCCATCTGGCGATCCATGCCCTCGGGGAAGTCGTCTCGCGGCTCATGCCATTCTATGGCGCAGCATGCCCCGTCATGATCGTCGCTCACGCCAGCCGGCCGAAAGAGAAAATCATTGTTGGCACATTGGCGGATATTGAGGAGCGTTTTGCTGCCGATCCGGTGGAACGGACGGCCATCATTCTTGTCGGACGGTCTCTGGCCAGCGAGGATTACCGCGAAAGTGCCCTCTACGACGCCCAATATCAGCGTCGTTTTCGCGGACGCGACACCTCGGATAGCCAATGATCGAAGTTCTTCTCGCCAAAATGCGCCAACAGCGTCCTGAATTTGCGTCCGGCCATGTCTGGCTGGCGGGTGCTGGGCCGGGCAGTCTCGAATTGCTGACGATCGGCGTTCTGGCTGCGGTGGCTGAAGCGGACGTCATCGTCTACGACGCGCTCGTCAATGCCGACCTGCTCGACTATGCCGACGCCAATGCGGACCTCATCTATATGGGTAAGCGCGCGGGCGAACCGTCCGCCAGTCAGGACGCGATCAATGAGCGCATCATCGATCTGGCAAGGCAGAACCTTCGCGTCCTCCGGCTGAAGGGCGGCGACCCCTTCATCTTTGCGAGGGGCGGCGAAGAGGCGGTCGCCTTGCACGAAGCGGGTATTCCCTTCCGCATTCTGTCCGGTGTGACCGCCGCGATCGGCGGAGCCGCTTCCGCGCGGATGCCGATCACCATGCGCGGCGTCAACAATGCGCTCGTCCTGATGACCGGCCACGATCGCGCGGGCGTGACGGAGTTGAACTGGCCGGCTCTTGCCCAACTCGATCAACCGATTGCGATCTATATGGGCATGACCCATCTCGCCACTCTGGCGGAAAGGCTGATCGACGGCGGCATGGCCGCGCAAATGCCGGTCGCCATCATTCAAAATGCCACCCGGCCGAACGAGAAAATACTCGTCACCACGCTCAGCGACGCGGTTCGCGATGCCGAACGCGAAAACATTCGTTCGCCGGCTGTCGTCTATGTGGGACGAGTGGTGCCGGTCGGCGAAGAGCTCCGTCAGTTGGCTGGAGAGATGGTATGACGGCGCCTAGGGCGATCATTGTCGGCGCACCCCGTTCCGGCTCCGGCAAGACCTCGGTCACAAGCGGGCTATTGCGTGCTTTTGCACGGCGCGGCATCCGGGTACGCGGCGCCAAGAGCGGTCCCGACTATATCGATCCGGGCTTCCATGCCGCAGCGACCGGCGCCCCGGGCGTCAATCTCGACAGCTGGGCGATGCCGCCTGACCTGCTCTCCACCATGCTCGCAGAGCACGCGGCGGAAGCAGAACTCGTCATCATCGAAAGCGCGATGGGGCTCTTTGACGGGATTGAGGGTGGCCCCGGCCGCTCAGGCGCCGCAGCCGACCTGGCACGCAGATTCGGCATTCCCGTGCTGCTGGTGCTCGACTGTTCGGGCCAGTCGCGAAGTGCCGCAGCCGTCGCCCACGGCTTTGCGACATTCGACAACGACATCGCTCTTGCCGGTGTCGTTCTGAACCGCATTGCATCGGATCGCCACGAAACGCAGGTAGCGGATGCAATCCGCAAGGCCGGAATGCAGGTATTCGGGACAGTTCGGCGCGATGCGGTCGCGGCGATGCCCGAGCGCCATCTCGGCCTCGTACAGGCGCGCGAACACGCGGCTCTGGATGATTTCATCGACCAAATGGCCGATACGATGGAGACGTCGCTCGATCTCGATGCCATTTTCGAGGCAGCGAGCCCCTTGGCGATACCGAATGAGAACGGAGCGGCTGTCGCATTGCCACCGCCCGCGCAACGCATCGCCATGGCGCAGGACGACGCGTTCTCGTTCATCTATCCGCACTTGTTACGGCAATGGCGCAGTGCCGGCGCAGAAATCGTCTTCTTTTCACCTCTCGGGGGCGAAGTCCCGCCGGCCGATTGCGATCTTTGCTGGCTGCCCGGCGGGTACCCCGAACTCCATGCGGGAAAGCTGGCCGCCGCCACGGCCTTCAAGGAGGGTGTGCGGCGCTTTGCCGAGCAAAAGCCCGTTCATGGCGAGTGCGGCGGGTTCATGACCCTTGGCACGATGCTGGAGGATGCCGAGGGCGTCCATCACGAGATGCTCGGCCTTTTGTCTCATGCAACCAGCTATGCAAAGCGGAAGATGAACCTCGGCTACCGACGCGCAACCCTCGCGGCAGACAGCCCTGTGGGCCGCGCAGGCAGCGTCGTTCGAGGCCATGAATTTCACTATGCGCGGGTCATCGATCCTGGCCATGACGAAGCGCTGGCGAGCCTTGAAGACGGTGTCGGTAACAATCGCGGCGTGTCTGGCGGAAGACACGGCCATGTGACGGGAACCTTCTTCCATGCCATTGCGCGGGAGCCACTCGCGTGACGTCCCACAAGTTCGGCGAGATCCGATCGGTCATCCGGCAGGGGAGCGCGGATATTCTCGTGGTGGTCGGCTTTTATACGCGGCTTCCGACGTGGCGCATTCCCCTCGCCCAACGAGAAACGGACTTCGCCCGGGTGCAATGGGCTGCGCCGATCGCCGGTGCTCTGATCGGCCTTATCCTCGGCCTTTTCAATGCGGCGCTAGATGGTCTCGACATTCCTGATGTCCCTCGTGGAATCATGGTCGTCGCGGCCGGGCTCTTGCTCACCGGAGCGCTCCATGAAGATGGTCTGGCCGATATTGCCGACGGTTTCGGCGGGGGCGCCGACAAGGAGCGAAAGCTGGCAATCATGAAGGATAGCCGACTGGGGACCTATGGCACGCTCGCGCTCATCGCATCATTCGGATTGCGCGCCAGCCTGGTGGCCGCTTTGACGTCCCCCACCCTGGCACTCACCGCACTTGTCTCAGCTCATGCCTCGGCCCGTGCGATGATGCCTCTTATGCTCGCCCATTTGCCGAATGCGCGCGGCACGGGCGTCGCTTTCCGTATCGGCACGCCCTCGCCTGGGGATATTGGCCTCGCGCTCTTCCTCGCCGTCCTCGCCTTGCTGCTCATGGGGCCTCTGGCAACCATCGCCGGCATCACAATTCTGGCGGCCGCATATCTCGCGATCTGGTCGCTCGCCATCAACCAGATCGGCGGCCAGACCGGCGACGTCTGCGGTGCCCTCGAACAGACTGGGGAGATCGCCGTTCTCACCGTCTGCGTAACTCTTCTCATTTAGTCCTGCAGGAAATCAGCATGTTCGATACTCTCGACGCCATCGCCGAAACGGTCCGCAACATCCCCGATATGGATCACGACGCCGCCGCGAAAGCCGCTGAACGGCAGGCACAATTGACGAAGCCGGCGGGTAGTCTTGGCCGGCTGGAAGACCTCGCGGTCTGGCTCGCGGGTTGGCAGGGAACGCCACGTCCACGGCTCGAAAGGATCGTGACACTGGTATTCGCTGGAAATCACGGCGTCGTGTCGAAAGGCGTTTCGGCGTTTCCCTCCAATGTCACCAGCCAGATGGTCGCCAATTTCGAGCATGGCGGTGCTGCCATCAATCAGCTCTGCCGTGTCGCCGGATCGGAACTGAAGGTCATGGCGCTGAATCTCGACGAACCCGCTTCCGATTTTACGCAAGGACCATCCCTTTCGGAGGAAGCCTTTCTCAAGGCGGTCAATATCGGTTTCGAGGCCGTGCCGGCCGACGCGGATCTCGTCTGCATCGGTGAGATGGGTATTGGCAACACCACGGCCGCCGCAGGCGTAGCCTATGGGCTTTTCGAAGGCGCGGCCGAAGATTGGGCCGGGCGCGGAACCGGGGTCGACGATGAGGGCCTTCGCCGCAAGGTGCAGGTCTTGAACGCCGGTTATGACACCAACAGCGCGCTGCTTCACTCATCACTCGGTGCTCTGCGGGCCTTTGGCGGTCGCGAACTCGCCGCCATGTTCGGCGCGGCTCTGGCCTGCCGGGTCAAAGGCGTGGCGCTCTTGGTGGATGGCTATGTCGCGACCGCTGCGGTTGCGCCCCTTTTTGCAATGAACGGGAAAGGTCTGGACCACGCGGTCTTCGCCCACCGCTCTGCCGAGCAAGCACACCAGCGGCTTGTGGCTCGGTTTGGACAGACGCCGCTCCTCGACCTCGGAATGCGGCTTGGCGAAGGCTCCGGAGCGGTGGTGGCGACACTGCTTATCAAAGCGGCGGTCGAAACCCATAATGGCATGGCGACCTTTGCCGAAGCGGGTGTCTCCGAACGCGAATCTCAGAGCTGACGGAACCCTGCCCTGTTTGCCCTTCTCACCCTTCTTGCCCTCCTGATTGAAGCGATCTTCGGCTATTCGAGCCAGCTTTATGCATGGATAGGGCATCCGGTGACGTGGATTGGCAAGCTGATCGACTGGCATGAAAAGCGGTTCAACCTGCCCGCGGCACCGCGTGGCCTGACGATCTTTCGAGGGGTTCAACTGACCGTCACACTTGTGGTGGTGGCGGGGCTTGCCGGGTTGACGTCCTATCTCCTGCCCCTGCTCATACTGCCCGATCTCCTTGCGCTGATGGTCATCGGCTTGCTGGTCGCCAGCCTCCCTGCGCAGCGGAGCCTTCACCAGCATGTCGGCGCGGTACGCGATGCCTTGAAACAGAAGCAGGATCTGGGGCCGGCCCGTCAGGCTCTCTCGATGATCGTTGGACGCGACACGGCCCAATTGAATGAGAGCGAGATCGCGCGGGCGGCGACCGAAAGCCTTTCCGAGAATTTCTCCGATGGCGTGACGGCGCCCGCCATCTGGCTGGTTGTCGGCGGTCCGGCTGGCGGCTTGATTTACAAGGCCGTCAACACCGCCGACAGCATGATCGGCCACCGAAACGAGCGATATGAAGCCTATGGCAAAGCAGTTGCGCGGTTGGACGATCTGCTGAACCTGCCGGCCAGTCGCCTCTCGGCGCTGCTCATCATCGCTGCCGCAGCGCTTACGAGAGGGGCGGATGCCAAGATGGCGTCACGCGCGGTTCTTGCGGATGCACACCATCATACATCGCCCAATGCGGGCTGGCCCGAGGCAGCCATGGCCGGAGCTCTTGGATTGGCGCTCGCGGGACCACGCACCTATGCCGGTTCAACGATTGAGGCCGCCGTGATGAACCGGCAGGGTAGAAGAGATGCGACAGCCCAGGACATCGATTTTGCCCTTCGCCTTTATCGGCGGGCCGATGCACTACTGATCCTGTTGATCGCCGCCGTCGCCTTTCTCCTACTCCTCTGATCCGCAGCGAGACCGATGACCTCTGGAAAAACTCTCATTCTTGGCGGTACAGCGGACGCACGGCAGCTTGCATTCCTCCTGGAGAACGAGGGATACGAGGTCTTGCTGACTCTAGCAGGCGTGACCCGCTCACCGCGCGATCAGGGCGTTCCGGTCCGGATCGGCGGATTCGGAGGGGCGGCAGGTCTCGCCCGCTATCTGCGCGAGCACCGCTTCGACCTGCTGATCGATGCCACACATCCCTATGCCGCACGAATATCCGCCAACGCGGTGGAGGCGGCGGGCCGGGCGAACCTTCCGATAATCGCACTGCGAAGAGCCGCTTGGGAATCTCAGAAGGGAGACGATTGGCACGATGTCCCAGACCTCACCTCAGCACTTTCCGCTCTCGGAACACAGCCAAAACGGATCTTCGTCGCGCTGGGCCGCAAGGAGATTGCCGAGCTTTCGGATGCTGCGCACCACCATTATGTGATCCGATCCGTCGATCCGATCGACGCGGCGAACGCTCCGCCAAAGCGGCATGAAATCCGAGGGCGCGGCCCCTTCCCCATCGAAGCCGAGCGGGAGCTTTTGCGCCATCAGCAGATCGATGCCATCATCTGCAAGAATAGCGGCGGCTCGTCGGCTGCGGCGAAACTGCATGCTGCCCGTGAATTAGGACTGCCGGTCTTTATGCTGGTGCGCCCGACACTTCCTGAAGTCCCCTCGGCTTCGACCCCAGACGAGACGCTGAAATTGACCACGACAGTTCTCGCCTTCCAAACACAGACTCATGGCCATCGCGAATGAGTTTCGGCCGGAACAGCGCTCGAAAAGACGCCATTGGCGATAATCTACCGCTGGCGGTCGCCGTTATCATTTTCACGGTGTTCGGGCTTTCGCTTGGCGATGCATTGATCAAGCTGACCAGTGGCGATTTCGTAATCTGGCAGATCTTTGTCCTGCGTTCAGCGCTCGCTCTTCCGGCACTTTTGGCAGCCGTGCTGATCGTCCGGCCGGATCTTCTGCAACGCCCGCCAGCCCTCATCTGGACGGCCATTCGCAGTCTGATGCTGGTCGCCATGTGGATCTGCTATTACCTGTCGCTTCCTCATCTCAGCCTGGCCGTTGCAGCTGCCGCCTATTACACATTGCCGATCTTCATCACGCTTTTCTCAGCGGCAATATTGGGCGAGCGGATCAGTCGGCTTGGATGGGCAGCCGTCGCGCTCGGCTTTATGGGAGTCCTTCTGATCCTTCGACCAAAGGCCGGGGATTTCAATCTCTACGCCCTTTTGCCGCTCACCGCTGCAATGCTCTACGCCGCGTCCATGCTTCTTACACGGACGAAATGCCGCGCCGTCCATCCCCTCATCTTGTCCGTTGCTCTCAACATTGCCTTCATCGGTGTGGGCGCGCTCGCTTCTCTTCTCATCGGCGCATTCGTTACCGGCGAAAGAGATGGCTTCCTCCTCGCCGCCTGGGCCAAAATGGGCAGCAGCGAATGGGTTTCGATGGGACTGCTGGCCGTTTCCATCATCATTGGTAGCGTCGGTGCCGCCATCGCCTATCAGATAGCGCCGCCTTCGATCATCGGCAGTTTCGATTTTGCCTATGTCGGCTTCGCCGTTCTATGGAGCGCCGTCTTTTTCTACGAATGGCCGGACATGCTGACATTGTTCGGAATGGCTCTGATCGTTATCGCCGGTATCATGTCGCTGCGGCAGTAAGCTTCACCTCAGCCCTCGGTAAAGCGCATCGCGCCGGCGACCGCGCTTTCCCATCGCTGATAGCGGCGTTCTCGTTCATCTGCTTCCATCAGCGGTTCGAACCTTTGGTCTAATGACCAGCTTCGAGCGAATTCCTCTTGCGACGGGTAGAAATCAGCCGCCATGCCGGCCAGCCAGGCCGCGCCCTGCGCCGTTGTCTCCAGCACTTTCGGCCGGTCCACCGAGGCGCCGAGAATATCGGCGAGGAACTGCATCGCCCAGTCGGACGCGCTCATGCCTCCATCAACACGCAGAACCGCATCCTCGGCGCTAGCGTCCGGGCCGCCGCCCCTTGATTCATGCCAGTCCGCCCGCATCGCCTCCATGAGGTCACGGGTCTGGTAGCCGACGCTTTCCAGCGCTGCACGCGCCAGCTCTGCCGGGCCGGTATTGCGTGTGAGGCCGAAGATCGCGCCGCGGCAATCGGCATCCCAGTACGGCGCACCGAGGCCGGTGAAGGCAGGCACCAGCATCACACCCTGCGAAGCGTCAGCAGCTTCCGCCAGTGGCTGGGTTTCCTCGGCATGACGGATCATCTTCAAACCGTCGCGCAGCCATTGCACCACCGCGCCGGCGATGAAGATGGATCCTTCCAGCGCATAAGTCGGCTTGCCATTGAGCTGATAGCCGATCGTTGTCAGAAGGCGGTGCTGCGAGGCGACCGGCGTTTCGCCGGTGTTCATCAAGGCAAAACAGCCGGTGCCATAAGTCGATTTCAGCATGCCGGGTGAGAAGCAGGCCTGTCCCACTGTTGCCGCCTGCTGGTCGCCGGCCACGCCCAGTATGGGAATTTCGCCACCGAAAAGATCCGCGCGGGCCGTGCCGAACTGCCCGGCGCAGTCGCGCACGTCAGGGAGCATTTCCATCGGAATATCGAGCAGGTCGCAGATCGTCGTGCTCCAGCGGCCCTTGCGGATATCATAGAGGAGGGTCCGCGCCGCATTTGTGGCATCGGTCACATGCGCCCGGCCGCCGGTCAGCTTCCAGATCAGGTAGGAGTCGACCGTTCCGAACAGCAATTCGCCGGCTTTCGCCCGCTCGCGGGAGCCGTCCACCTGGTCGAGAATCCAAGCCAGCTTAGTGCCGGAGAAATAAGGATCGAGCAGAAGGCCCGTCTTCTCCGTAACCATCTCCTCATGGCCCGCTTCCCGCAACTGGCGACAGGTCGCTGCCGTGCGCCGGTCCTGCCACACAATGGCGTTGTGAATGGCCTTCCCCGTCTTTCGATCCCAGACGAGAGTGGTTTCGCGCTGATTGGTGATGCCGATTGAAACGATATCGGCCGCCTGAACATCCGCACGCTCCATTACCTGCCGGCACGTACCGGCGACGGTAGTCCAGATGTCGTCGGCCTCGTGTTCGACCCAGCCGCTCTGCGGAAAATGCTGCGGAAATTCCTCCTGAGCGGTGGCGACCGGTCGCATCTTTTCGTCAAACAGGATCGCCCGGCTCGAGGTCGTGCCCTGATCAATCGCAAGAATATATTTCATGTCGGTAGGCTCCTCCTCGGCCTCAAGCATAGAAATTTTAACAGGAAAGGCGAGCACCCGGCCCTCCCGGGGCGCTCACACCTTCCAGCGGTATCGGTGCCGGCGAAATTCTATTCGGCTGCCCTTGCCGAGGTGTCCGCTTTCGCCAGGCCCCCATTAGCCACCATAAAGGCTTCGAGACCCTCGACCTCGTCGTCTGTCATGCGAAGACCAAGCTTCGACCGGCGCCAGAGCACGTCCTGGGCGGTGCGGGCGAACTCATGCGCCATCAGCCAGCGAACCTCTCTTTCACTCAAGGTTGCACCAAAAATCTCACCGAGATCGGATTTTGTCCTGACGCCGGCGAGCATTCTTTCAGAATCGGTGCCATAAGCGCGTACGAGACGCAGCGCCCATTTCTGGTCCAGAAAGTCATGGCTCGCACAAAGCGAAGCCACGAGGTCCTCAACTCCATCGACCGGGAAGTCGCCGCCCGGAAGCGGTGTCCCTGCCGTCCACGCCTTTGCGCCGCGGCTGGACCGGCCCGTCAGCTTGTCGAGTGCGTGTTCCGACAGCCGGCGGTAGGTCGTGATCTTGCCGCCGAAGACGTTCAGAACCGGAGCGCCGTCTTCATCATCGAGAACCAGAACATATTCGCGGGTTGCAGCCGTGGCGGAAGAGGCTCCGTCATCATAAAGAGGCCGGACGCCCGAATAGGTCCAGACAATGTCATCCGCGGTGACAGACTGCTTCAAATACTCATTGGCGAAAGCGAGAAGATAATCCCGCTCCTCATCGGAGATACGAACGGGCGCGTTCGGATCATCATGGCTCACATCGGTGGTGCCGATCAGTGTGTAGTCATTCTCATAGGGAATGAGGAAAATGATGCGGCCATCCTTGCCTTGCAGGAAATAGGCTTTGTCATGCTCGTAGAGCTTCCGCGTGACAATGTGGCTGCCCTTGACCAGACGCACTTCGGCTTCGGTATCCGACTGTTCCGTCCGACCGATGAGGTCGCGGACCCAGGGGCCGGCTGCGTTGGCCAACATACGGCTGCGACGCTTGAACTGCCGGCCGGTCTCGACATCCTCCAGTGTCACGAGCCACTCGTTATCGTGGCGTTCCGCCCCGACGAGCTTGGTTCGCGTCATGATGGTCGCACCGCGTTCTGCCGCGTCACGGGCATTGAGGGCGACCAGCCTCGAATCCTCGACCCAGCAGTCTGAATATTCAAAAGCGTGCTCGAACTCTTCCTTGAGAGGCGCTCCGGCGGGATCGGTGTCGAGATCGACCGTCTCGGTGCCGGGCAGCAGTTTTCGCCCGGCAAGGGTGTCATACATCAGAAGGCCCGTACGGATCAGCCAGGACGGGCGACGGCCCTTCATCCATGGCATGACCGTGGAAAGCAGTTTCGAGGTCGGCGTATCGCTCTCGAAACGCATCTTGTCCGTATAGGGCAGAACAAATCGCATCGGCCAAGAAATATGCGGCATGGCGCGCAGAAGCACTTCGCGCTCGGAAAGCGCTTCGCGGACCAGCTTGAATTCAAAATATTCCAGATACCGCAGCCCGCCATGGAACAGTTTGGTCGAGGCCGAAGAGGTGCCCGACGCAAGGTCATCCATTTCAACGAGGCAAACCGAGAGACCGCGGCCCACAGCGTCGCGCGCTATGCCACAACCGTTCACACCTCCACCAACAACCAGCAGGTCGACCAGAGGAGGATTATCGTGCGAGTTGTCGGCCATTCGGCGTCCTTTCTTCGCGTGGCAATTTGAATAGGGCAGCTAACTCCACGGTGGCGAAAGGGTCAACCTTCTGATGTTCGTAAATTTTCGTTTGCTGGCGAGCCATACCCTGACTGGGCCACTCGGAGCGTAAGAGGCACCGATTCACGTTCTCTTTTTTTCGTTCTTATCAAAATGAGAGACCACCTCGTCCGGCACGCCTCTCGTGCGGGGAACGAGCCGGGATGAACATGCATAGCGTCGATGCGTCTGGACGTAGCATCCATTCTGCGGCAAGCAGACCGCACCGGGAGGAGACGCCATGTCGATCACATTAAAGAAAAATCGAACTCGAACTGAGCGGCGGCTCGATGAGGCTTTGCATGATCTCCGGGCCGCTTTCGGCGAACGCATCAGCACCGGCCAGTCTGTCCGCGAAATCCATGGACGCGATGAATCGTGGCATCCGCCAGCCTTGCCGGATGCTGTCGTCTTTCCGCGAACAACCGAAGAAATTTCCTTTATCTGCCAAACCTGTACGAAATACGGCGTGCCGATCATCGCTTTCGGCGCGGGTTCGTCGATCGAAGGCGCTCTTATTCCCGTCGAAGGCGGCATTGTGGTCAGCACGGTCGAGATGAAGCAGCTGCTCGATGTCGACTCGATCAGCTTCAACTGTACCGTGCAGCCAGGCCTTTGCCGGCGCGAACTCAACGAGCAGCTGCGTGATACCGGCCTGTTCTTCACGGTGGACCCCGGCGCCGATGCCTCGATCGGAGGCATGGTCGCGACACGCGCCAGCGGAACGAACACCGTCCGCTACGGCACGATGGCCGACGCCGTCCTCGGGCTGGAAGTGGTCCTCGCAGACGGGCGGGTGATAAAGACCGGCAGCCGTGCGCGCAAAAGCGCAGCCGGATACGACCTGACGCACCTGTTCACAGGCTCCGAGGGCACGCTGGGTATCGTGACCAAAATCACGCTTAAACTGGCGCCGCTTCCCGAGACAATCGCATCGGCCACCTGCGCCTTCAGCGATCTGGAGAACGCGGTCGAGGCAGCGGTTGCCGTCATCGGCAGCGGCATGGGCGTCGCGAGGATCGAACTGCTCGACGAACTGATGATCGCTGCGGTCAACGATTATTCCAAGACGGACCTGCCGGTCTCGCCGCATCTCTTTCTGGAGTTTCATGGCACCACGGAGAGCACCAGAGCAGAGGCGGAGCTGGCCGCTTCAATCGCGGCCGACTATGGAGGAGAAGCGTTTCAGTGGACGACCAAGGCGGAGGACCGCAATCGCTTGTGGCGGGCGAGGCATGACTGCGCTTATGCCTGCATGGCCTCTCAGCCCTCAAAACGGATGTTGACGACCGATGTCTGCGTTCCGCGCTCCGCCTTGACGGAGTGCATCCTGCAATCGCGCAGGGATGCCGAAGAAAAAGGCCTGAGCGCGCCGGTTCTGGGCCATGTCGGGGATGGCAACTTCCATATGGCGCTGCTGATCGATCCAGAGGATCGGGGTGAACTGGCTGCGGCGAAATCGGTCGCAAGCGCCTTGGTCGAACGGGCGCTTGCCGCCGGCGGTACGGCAACCGGCGAACACGGGATCGGCCTGGGCAAACGGGACTACATGCGACGCGAACACGGCGACAACGCCGTGGATATGATGGCCGGCATAAAGGCGCTGTTCGATCCCGACAATCTTCTGAACCCCGGCAAGGTACTGCCGGATTAGATCGAACATGACCGGCTGGCGCGGTTATCGCGGTTCGGGTTTCGCCCCCTCACCAAGGGCCGTCGATGGACAGGAGCCGGCCTTACGGCTGCCGCTGAAAGACCGGACCTTATCGCCGACGCCGTGGATCAGCTGAAGCGTATGTCAAAGAGTGATCGAGAGCAGATGGGTGCCAGAGGGCGAGAGGCCGCTTATCAATACCATGAATATGGGGAGATCGCCCGCCAGCTCGACAGCGTTCTTGGCACTCTATGATATGTCGCTCTACCTCCAGGCCTCGAGGCCGGGAGTAATCAGAATGATCTGTCCCTCCCCCATCGGCACGTGACCCGGTGTTATGGTCGGCGCAGCAAAAAGCAGCTCTGTTCTGGGCATCGCATAGAGACCGAATATGGACGGATGATAGCCCGAAAAGCCTGAAGGCACCCGATCGTAAAGCCGCGTGGCCTGACACCAGCCATCGTCCGGCAAAATCTGCGTCGTCGCGCCAACTTCGAATCCATCGATAAAAGTCCGGCCGAACGTATCGGCAAGAACTGCGGCCGAGCCACTCAAGACATGAAGATGGTAATTCACCGTCAGCTGGGCGGGGATCGGCACGGAGGGCGACGTGCAGAGAAGAGCGTGCGGATCGGCCCCGGATACGCCAACACTGGCCGCGCTCCCCTCTCCAGCGGTGATGCGGAGCGTATGGAATTCGACGCCGTACCGTTGTGCCGACCCGGTCCTGACCTTGAGCATCAGGGCCTCTATCTCCGGGTGGAGCACCGCATTGCTTCCGCCAAAGGTCGCATTGTTGTGATGAAACTGGGGACCGGCCACGATCTCAGCGCCATTGTAAGCCCCGACATAGCCCGGCGCCACGAAAGCGCCGACGGCCACCGAAGTCGGCTCCGGCACACCGGCAAACCGCCCCCCATCCTTCAAGAGATTGAACGGTGCGGCGACCGGCGGCGTATTGGGCTGGCTCACCCGGCCACTTTCCCGGTCGATCACGAGGACAGGCCGGAAGACCACACCGTCCGCCGACACTTTGATCTGGAAATCGTCCTTCTCGTCGAGGCCGATCTCCGCTCTGCCCTCAAAGCCGGTCTGCAGGATCAGGCTTGCAGCATCGCCTCCCGACCGCCTGTTGAGACAGAAACGAACACTGCCGTTTCCTGGCGTGACATCGTCATGACTGATGAGAACAGCGTCGGACTTCACAGCGAGACGATTGGTCGCGTCTGCCTCGGTATTGATCCCGAAGCGCGGCAAGGTGTCAGGGAAATCCGGCAACAGGTCGGTCCAGCCGCTTCCGTCGAAAGCAAGCAGGCTTTCCTCGTCCGAGACATAAACGATCCAACCTGCTGACGGCGTGGAGAAGGACCAGCCCTCATCCTGCCAGGCAACAAGGTCGTTATCGCGGCCAGCCCAATCGCCAACGGCATTCTCCGGAACGATCCAGCACTGTCCGTCTTCGGGAAGAAGAGATTGGGGGTCGATGATCTGGCGGCTAAGAGGCGCTGGTTGTACCAGCATGTCGAGCGCTCGCAGCGCCTCGTTCACGGTCACATGCTTCTGCGCCTGCTGCGGATAGAGGTAAGGCAGTTTGAGCGTAGATGTTGTCGACATGTCAGGTACCCTGGTTCCGTTTCCATGCCATTCTAATGGCACGTCGAACCGGGTGGATTGACAGCATCGAAGTCAGACCTGGCGAGATGAGGAGGTCGGGTCAAACACCGACCGTTCCCCTCCCAAACCATCCGAACAAAAGCGCCTGACCGCCTAAGGAAAGCGCGACCGTCCCTAGCGCATCGCGTCCGGCAAATCTCCCGGCGTCACCGGAGATGTGCGAATGGACGCGAGGGTTTCGATCGATGGACGCGTTTCCGATAGGGGGAAGCCGTTTCCGGCCAGAATTTCCTGATAAGACCGCGTATGCAGATCCGTGAAGCCGGCAGAAAACTCGATTTCGCTGCCGTCCACGGTGATCGAGCGGAAAGTGCGTTGGCCTGCCTCTTTCTGAGCGTCGGGAAGATCGGTGGCGTCGATCGAGAGGAACCAGCGGACGCGCGCACGCTCATATTCCAGATATCCGGCGGCTTTGGTCTCGTCCCTCAAATGGAGCCGGCTTTCTTGAAGGTCGCCAAAGACGAAATACAGCATGTCGAAAAAATGAACGCCGATATTTGTGGCGATACCGCCCGACTTTTTCTCCTCGCCCTTCCAACTGCGAAGATACCAGTTTTCTCGAGAGGTTATATAGGTGAGGTCGACCTCGTGCTTGGTATCCTGGTCCTTTCGCGCAGTTCGATGATCGAGGGGTGCTGACGTAACTGGAGGATCGTATTGACCTTGCGGCCCGTCGACTGCTCGATCTCCTGAAGGCCGTCAATGTTCCACGGGCTCAGAACCACGGGCTTTTCGCATATGGCGTCCGCGCCCGAACGAAGCGCGAATCGCATGTGGCTGTCATGCAGGTGATTGGGCGAGCAAATCGAGACATAGTCGATCTTCGGACCCTCACTGCGGCGCAGTTTATCGATATGACGGTCGAAGCGCTCGAACTCGGTGAAGAAACGGGCTTCAGGAAAATAGCTGTCGATCAGACCCACCGAATCGTTCGGATCCAGGGCAGCCAGAAGATCGCCACCGACCTCTTGTATCGCTTTCAGGTGCCTGGGCGCGCTGTAGCCGCCAAGTCCGATAAGGGCGAAATTGGGATTGGTCTGATCGGTTTGCATCCGTCGCTGTAACCTTCTGCTATCGGACATCGGCGAGATCGCCGGCTTTTGTGCGGACGTTGAATCGCCCGGCTGCAAGTTGATAACAGGCCTCCCGTTTGCGCAAATGACCGTTGGAGTTTCTGCAATGAATCCGCGCGATTTTTAGATAACAAAACGTCTTCGCCAAACGGGATACCATGCATCTCTGGTTTGAGCTTGAGTGTAGGAATAAGAGACACTAAGCATCGCGCCAATTATCGTGACGTCCAGTCAAAAGAGTTGGACGATTGGCGATTCGTTTCTGAACCAACGTTCAAGGTGCCTGCGGCACGAAGGAGATCCGCCCAGCCATGGCTACGCTCGATGGAAAGATCGCAATTATCGGCCTGGGATATGTCGGGCTGCCGCTTGCCGTCGCGTTCGGCGAGAAACGGCCGGTCATAGGCTTCGATATACGACAGGAGCGGATCGAAGAATTGCGGGCGGGGAAAGACCTTACCCTGGAGACGACGGACGAGGAACTCGCAGCGGCGACTCAGCTGGAATACACCAGCGACCCGGACGATCTGCGAGAGTGCCAGACATTCATCATCACCGTGCCGACACCGGTCGATCACGCCAACAGACCAGATTTGTCACCGGTCCGACGGGCCTCGGAGATGGTCGGGAAGATTATCGGTGCGAATTCAGTCGTGATCTATGAGTCGACCGTATTTCCGGGCTGTACGCAAAATGTCTGTGTTCCGATTTTGGAAGAACAAAGCGGACTGAAGCACAACCAGGATTTCCACACGGGCTACTCACCGGAGCGTATCAATCCGGGTGATCGCTCTCACCGCTTGCAGACGATCGTAAAGGTGACGTCGGGATCAACCCCGCAGGTCGCGGAGAAGATCGATTCGCTCTATGGCGAGATCATCCATGCCGGAACCTACAAGGCTCCTTCCATCGAGGTAGCCGAGGCTGCTAAAGTGATCGAAAACACTCAGCGCGACCTCAACATCGCCCTCATGAACGAACTGTCGATCATCTTCGACAGGCTTTCCATCGATACGATAGAAGTATTGAAGACGGCAGGCACGAAGTGGAATTTCCTCCCGTTTCGGCCAGGTCTCGTCGGCGGTCACTGTATCGGTGTCGATCCTTATTATCTGACCTATCGGGCTGAAGAAGTCGGATACCACCCTCAGGTCATTCTGGCCGGCCGTCGGATCAATGACGGCATGGGCCGCAGCGTGGCCGAACGAGTCATGAAGCTCATGATGAAACGCGGCTTTCCGGTCGTCGACAGCCGCATCCTGGTTCTTGGTCTTGCTTTCAAGGAGAACTGTCCGGATCTGCGTAACAGCCGGGTCATCGATGTGATCGAGACGCTGGCCGACTACAATGCCAATGTCGACGTCCATGATCCATGGGCAAGCGCCGAACAGTCGAACCGGGAATATGGCGTTGATCTCGTGGAGGAGCCGGAAAAAGGCGCATACGATGCCGTGATTCTGGCTGTCGGCCATCGCGAATATATTGAGGCAGGCGCACAACGCCTCCGTTCCTACGGTAAGCAGGACGCCGTCTTTTACGACGTCAAGTCAGTTTTCGAGCGGGACGAAAGCGACGGAAGGCTCTAAGCGGAGGATTTCCGAGGCAAGGTCATCGACCAGAGGATAAAGCATAGATTACGCATTGCCGAAGCATCGGCCCCCGTGCAAAAGGTGGTGCCTGCGGGGCCGAAATTGCTGAGGACTCATTTGAAGCGTCTGTTCGACATCGTAATATCCGCATCGGGGTTGATTATACTTCTTCTTCCGATGGCGATACTTGCCTGCCTCGTTGCAGTAAAGCTCGGCCGTCCCATTTTCTTTCGCCAGGATCGTCCCGGGATGCACGGACGAATCTTTCAGTTGGTCAAATTCCGGACCATGACGGATGAGCGGGATTCGTCAGGTGAATTGCTGCCGGATGCGCAGCGGCTCCCACCTTTTGGCCGGTGGCTCCGCGCGACGTCTCTGGATGAACTGCCGGAACTATGGAATGTCCTGAAAGGCGAAATGAGCCTGGTCGGCCCCCGTCCGCTTCTGGTGCAGTATCTGCCGCTCTATTCAGAACGTCAGAGTCGACGCCATGCGGTACGCCCGGGCCTGACCGGCTGGGCGCAGATCAACGGGCGCAATGCTCTCTCATGGCCGGAAAAATTCGAACTGGACGTTTGGTATGTCGAGAACCAAAGCTTCTGGCTTGATCTCAAGATTCTGGCGCGGACGGTCGCGGCAGTGCTGAAAAGTTCGGGAATATCAGCCACGGGCGAAGCGACCATGCCGCCCTTTCGCGGTGAACGATGAAGCCGCTCGCTTTGCTCGGCGCCGGGGGGCATGGGCGCGTCGTTGCCGACACGGCGGAAATGGCGGGCTGGCGTGATATTGTTTTTCTCGACGACTGCTTTGACGAGCGTGCCAATAACGGCGTGTGGCCCGTCATCGGCCCCTTGGGCAAGTGGCACGAATTGATGCGGTCGCACGACCTCTTCATCAGTGTCGGCCACAATCAGACAAGACAGAACATCCTCTCGGAATTCAATCGTCTCAATATTCGTCAGCCGACGATCGTTCATTCTTCCGCCAGTATTTCTCGCCATTGCTCGCTGGACGCGGGGACGGTGGTTATGGCGGGCGGTATTGTGCAGGCTTTCGCGAATATAGGCAGTTCCGTTATTGTTAATACGGGAGCCACTGTGGATCACGACTGCCAGATTGCGGAAGCGGTTCACATTTCGCCTGGAGCCCACCTGGCGGGTACAGTGTCGGTTGGTGAGCGGAGCTGGATCGGTATTGGCGCCTCGGTCCGGCAGAACACGAGCATCGGTGCAGATGTCATCGTCGGTGCCGGCGCGACGGTCGTCGATGATATTCCTGATGAAACCATGGTCACGGGCACACCGGCAAGAGCGACCCTAAGATCGGAGACCGGACGTGGCTGATCACGCACCTTGGCCGAATTTCACCGACGAAGAAGCGGAGGCCGTCAGCCGCGTACTGCTGTCCAATAAGGTCAATTACTGGACCGGACAGGAATGTCGGCACTTCGAAAAAGAGTTCGCCACTTTTGCCGGAACAGATCACGCCATTGCAGTGGCGAACGGCACAGTGGCACTCGACCTCGCGTTGCACGGTCTGAAGATCGGCGCGGCCAATGGCGGCGATGCGGGTGATGAAGTCATCGTGACGCCCCGCAGTTTCATCGCTTCAGTCTCTTGCGTCATCCAGGCCGGCGCCAGACCCGTCTTTGCCGATGTGGGAGAGGAAAGCGGGAATCTGGAACCAGAGACCATCGCCGCAGCTCTATCCCCGCGGACACGCGCCGTTCTTTGCGTCCACCTTGGCGGTTTGCCATGCGATATGGATGCCATCCGCCAGACGGTGGGAGCCGATGTCTTTCTGATCGAGGACTGCGCTCAGGCCCACGGCGCCTTATACAAGGGGACCCCCGTCGGAAGTCTTGGCGACGTGGCAGCGTGGTCGTTCTGCCAGGACAAGATCATGACCACCGGCGGTGAAGGCGGCATGGTCACCTGCCATGACGAAACACTCTGGCGCCGGATGTGGTCATACAAGGATCATGGCAAAAGCTATGCCGCCGTCTACGAACACGATCATCCGCCCGGCTTTCGGTGGCTACACGAATCGATCGGCATGAATGGGCGGATGATCGAAATGGAAGCCGCAATCGGACGTATCCAGTTGCAGCGAATGGAGAGCTGGCACGCCGAACGCGCAGAGAACGCCCGACAACTTCACGAGGCTCTGCTGCCTTATAGCGGACCCGAGGGCTTCATCCGACTTCCACAGCCCGTTTACCTCGGAGCAACGCAGGAAGCGGATCAGGCGAACAGCTACCGTCACGCATGGTACAGATTTATCGCGTTCGTCAGGCCCGAAAGGCTGCCCGCGAGTTCCGATCGCGACGCTATTCTGAGGCACCTGCAACAGCAGGGCGTCGCATGCATGCAAGGAAGCTGCTCGGAAATCTATCTGGAAAAAGCGTTCGATGGGCTGGGCTGCCGACCTTTGGAGCGACTGCCCGTCGCAAGACAGCTGGGGGAGACCAGCCTTACCTTCCTGATCCATCCAGGACTGACGATACCGTCTTTCAATCTGAGCGCGGAGCGTCTTTCCGATGCATCGATATGTTGATCGACTGACCCGCCGACAGAAGGCGGCAGCTCTACTGGCTGTTGACATTCTGTTGGTGCCGCCCTGCTGGTTCGCTGCGCTGGTCCTGCGCCTGAACGACTTCACACCGCGCTTCTGGATCGCGAACAGCGTAGAGGGGGTCATATTCGCGACCGCACTGTCGATCGCATTCGCCATCGGCCTGCGCATTCACAGAATTCAACTTTCGACCTTCGGCAGCACCGGCGTTCTTCGAACCGCCATTTGGTCGATCGGCGTTGGCATTACCGTCTTTCTGGCAAACCTTTTCCTCCCGCTTGGCGCACCTCGTACCGTGCCGCTGATCTTCGGCCTTCTGCTCCTGGTGAGCGCACTCGGCCTGCGTCTTGTCATGCGGGTTTGGCTCGATCACAGCCGCCGTAGTCATTCGGACCGTAAACCGGTCGCCATTTACGGCGCGGGCGCCGGCGGTGTTCAATTGGCCTCGGCACTCCGCCGTTCCAAAGAATACCGTCCGGTTCTCTTCATCGATGACAAACCGGGCCTTCGAGGCGCGACGATCGTCGGACTTCGGGTCGTCGGCCCTGATTCGCTCTCTCCCCTGGCTGCCGCGGGACGCTTTCAGTCGGTCTTCCTGGCGATTCCCTCCTTGCCACCTCCCGCACGGCGCCGCCTGCTTCGTACGATCAGCGAGGCCAAGGTCGAGGTTCTGGAATTACCATCCTATCTCGAGATCATTCGCGCGGGCGGCGTGATGCCCGCTGTCCGACATGTCGAGACCGACGATCTGCTCAATCGCCCCCATGTCGACTTGAAATCTGACAGAATCGGCGAAGCCTACCGCGGCGAAACCATCATGGTGACGGGTGCGGGCGGATCGATCGGTTCAGAGCTTTGCCGACGCATCGTTCAGGTCTCGCCACGCCGGCTCGTTTTATTCGAAGTGTCGGAATTCGCTCTTTACAACATCGCAAGAGAACTCGAACCGCTCGCACGCGAGCGGGATATCGAGATCGTCAGTTGTCTGGGCTCGGTCCAGGACATTGAACGCATCCGTCAGGTCATCATCGAACACGGCGTCACGAATATTTTTCATGCCGCGGCCTACAAGCACGTCCCGATGGTCGAGGATAACGTCCTGGAAGGCGCCAAGAACAACATTCTCGGCACCATGCTGACCGCGAAAGCCGCCGGAGAACTCTCAATCGAACGCTTCATTCTCGTCTCGACCGACAAGGCCGTTCGACCGACGAACGTGATGGGCGCGACCAAACGCATGGCCGAGATTGCAATACAGATCCAGCAGGCCCTTTTTCCAGACACCACTTACGCCACGGTGCGCTTCGGCAATGTGATCGGCTCATCCGGATCGGTCATCCCTCTGTTTCGCGAGCAGATCGAGGGTGGTGGACCGGTCACGGTGACCGACCCGGAGGTGACACGCTATTTCATGTCGATTCCGGAAGCGGCCCGCCTCGTGATGCTTGCTGGCGCGTTCGCCGAGGGGGCGGAGGTGTTCCTTCTGGACATGGGCGAACCCGTTCGCATCGTCGACCTTGCCCGCCGCATGATTGAATTGTCCGGCCTGACTGTACGCGACGACGACACGCCCGACGGCGATATCGAGATACAGATTACGGGGCTACGTCCGGGCGAGAAGCTCTATGAAGAGCTACTCATCGGCACTAACAGCCTGCCGACGCCGCATCCGAAAATTCTGCGAGCCCGTGAGGACGCTCCTGTACCGCGAAACGATCTCCTCGACAGAATCGCGGAGACCATCGCGCAAGGCGACCGGCACGGTCTCATTGGCCTTTTGGTGGAATATGTCGACGGCTACAGGCTGTCTGAACCTTGCCCCCGCGTGACCGGGCCAGGTCTGATCAACCACCCCGACGACCCCCACCGCCCCGACGCTTGAACAAGCTCATTGGGCGGGCGCTCGCATCTTCCACACCAACGCGCTTCGAAACTGTCAGAACTTTTTATCTGATGATGGGTGGTGGGCCCGGAGGGACTCGAACCCCCAACCAAGCGGTTATGAGCCGCCGGCTCTAACCAATTGAGCTACAGGCCCGACCCGTCCTCCGCATAGAGATTTCATGCGCCGCCTGCAAGCATCCAAATGACATCGTTGACGCCGTAATCCTGCCGTTCTGATTGGCGAATTTCCCCGTTCCATTTCAACAATTGGATGATCTCATGAATTTGCCGTCTTCTCTTTCCACTTCGCGCTCCTGCGGCCTGGCCTTTGCTGCCGTGCTGGCTCTTGGCGCATCGTCCCCCGCACTCGCCCAAGATCAAAATCCGGTGCCCTCGATCAGCGTCTCGGCGGAGGGATCGGCCAGCGCCGTGCCGGACATGGCCATCACCCGTTTTACCGTTTTGCGAGAGGCAGATGACACCGTCGAGGCGATGGACGCCGCCAACAAGGCGATGGCCGATGTCATCGCCGCCATGAAGGAGTTCGGTATCGCGGCCCGCGACCTGCAGACGGCCGGCTTCAATGTCCGACCGATCTATGACAATCGCCCCCGCAAACCTGTCGATAACGGCGAAGATGAGGGCCCGCGCATTACCGGCTATACAGTTTCCAACACTTTGACCGTGCGTATCCGCGATCTCGCCAAAACGGGAGAGATCCTGAGCAAGGCCATCGAACTGGGCGTCAATGCGGATGGAAATCTCAGCCTTACCAGCGCCGATCCCGATCAATATCTGGAGGAAGCGCGGCGTGATGCCGTTGAGCAGGCCATGGATAAGGCGCGCACGCTGGCCGAAGCAGCCAAAGTCAGCCTTGGCGATATTCTTTCGATCGAGGAAGGCGGTTACTCCCGTCCGCCTATGCCTATGGGCCGGATGGAGATGAAGATGGCTGACACTTCGGCGCCCGTTCCGGTTGAGGCGGGTGAGAACGAATACACCGTCACCGTCAGCATGAAGATCGCCATCGACCGGTCGGAACAGTAATTCCGGTATGAGAAGAGCCTGGCGCGAGATGTGCCAGGCTCGTTCATGAATTCCAGGTTTTGTCGCCCTCAGCGAATACGCGGACAGCCGCGAGCATTCGCAAAGGTCACGACGGTGCGATAGCCGTGGCGCTTTCCGGCCACGCGAACGACCCGGTGATTGCGGCGCACGACATGAGCGCGACGAAGACCGTGACGGTGTGCTGCCTTGCGCACAGCCTGGCCGGACCGGCAGACGCCGCGTCCGTAAGCGCGAGCGCGGTGATGACGGCGGGCGCGACGGTCATGCCGATCGCCGATGCTGAAGTAGATACCACCCGAACCGGCGACGACACGCAGATCGGAAGCGTTCGCCGGGGCTGAAACACCGGCTATGGTACCGAGAGCGATGGCGGCGGACAGGGCGACATTGCGAAGGGATTTGAACATGGTCTTGCTCCTTTGGCTCTTGTGAGGCGACCAGTTCGCCGCCCTTTGTAGGGAGCCTTATGAAGGAGCACGTCTGAACTGGCTTCGAACCAGCCGTTCATTCACCATTCAGGTCACGGAGCCACAGCGTCAGCGTGTGGTCCGACTCGTCGCTATGCCCTCTCTCGCGCCAGGAAATATGAGCCTTCGGTCCATCGATTTTCCGATAGCCGCGTGTTCGCCAGAACGGCTCCAGGGACCGCGCGTCTGACGGGCGTCGCGGGTCGTCGGGTTGGCGATCCACGGCGCAGAACATACTGGCGCGAAAGCCCTGGCGCATCGCTTCAGCTTCGCGCATGTCGAAAAAGCGGTGGCCAATACCCGATCCCCGATACTCCGAAAGCAGAACGGATTCGCTGAGATAGAAGATCGCAGCCGGATCAAGGTCGAGCGCTCTCACAGGCTCGGCGATATCATCCATGTGCTGAACAAGCGGTGCGGCCGTTGCCGCGCCGACCAACTGGTCGCCATCGAAAGCCGCGGCGACGAAGGCGCCCTCACCGGCCAGGAAATGACCAAGATACCGCGCCTCATATTCGCGATCACCCTCATAGAGATAAGGCCAATCCGCGAAGACTTTGATCCGTAGAGCCGCCAGTCCGTCGACCAGACTGCCGGCCTCAGCACCGCGATAAGCCTGGAGGCGAATGTCGGAAGACATTCCGTCAGGCGCCCCGCACCTGACGCTGCCAGTCGGCCATGTTGTAATAGATCGTCACACGACTGATCGTATCCCCATCGACCACAAAGAAGAGCCCGGCAGAGAGCGAATAGGACTGGTCGCTCGCCTCGGGCTGGTCGGGCGCCGTCTCGAGATAGCGGCCACGCACCGTGACTTCGGCGGCAGCCCGGTTCCCCGTTTCATCGGTCATGATGACGACATCGCCGAGTTGCTCGTCATAATAGCGGCTATTCTCGACGAGAAACCGGTGGAAGGCATCCCGGCCGATCTGCCTGTCACCCTGATTGACATCGTGGGCCACATCCTCGCCGACCATCGCCGCCATGCCATCCCAGTCGGACTCGTTGAAGCGGTCGATATATGTCTCGATCAGTTTGCGTGTTTGTTCGGCGCTCATTGACTGCTCCTGTCTCCCATGGCTTTGCGGAAAAATGCCGCGGAAGCCGATCGTTTCAAGAGCTGAAAGCTAAGCGTCAGGGCTCTTCGTCGAGAACATAAGGAAAATAGTCTTCAGGTTGGTCCAGCTCGGTTTCGGATGCCTTGACCCTTCCCCTCATGCTTTCCCCCTGTCGGTGGATACGATCCGTATCGCCACAGACCAGATGGTGCCAGGACGGCAGCGGCTTGCCTTCTGCGATCAGCCTGTAGGCACAGGTCGAAGGAAGCCATGGCAATGTCCGGACCTTCTCCGGCGTCAGGTCGACACAATCGGGCACACGGGCCAGGCGATTGGCATAGTCGCTGCACCTGCAGGTCTTCGCGTCGAACAGTCGGCAACCGACACTGGTCCAGTAGATATCGCCAGTGTCCTCGTCCTCGAGTTTGGCCAGGCAGCATTTTCCGCAGCCGTCGCAGAGACTTTCCCACTCTTCGGGGGACATCGTCTCCAAGGGCTTCCACGTCCAGAAAGGAGCTTTTTTCGCATCGTTCATCGTTGCCTTGTCAAAGCGCGGACCGCCAAGGTCAAGGTCTTTTGAGCGGTTGCTCATGCTTGGCATGAAAGAAAGGTGCCGACGGAACTTGGCCACAATCAGGGCGTTGTTGGGCATTGAAGGGTCGTTTGGGCTTTAGCCCGTAACGTTGTGGGAGATATCCTTGAAAAAATTTCGCATGAATCTCGTGGCCGGCACCGCGCTAAGCCTTGCCATGGCCAACCCGGCATTTGCTGCCGGTACAACATCTGTCGCGAGCGCGGCCGAGCCGCTGCTTCTTGCCCAGAGCGACAGTGGTTGCTCCGAGGGTGAAGCGCCGCTTGGTGCAGATGGCGCTTGCGTAGCTGTCGACGCAGACGGAAACCCGATCGAAGAGGCAGCCCCCGTCGAGGAAGAGGCAGCACCTGTCGAACCCGAAGCTCCACCCGCTGTTGAAGAAACAGTAGAGGAGACGCCCCCGGCGGAAGAGACCGTCGAGGAAGAGGTTGCGCCAGACGAACCGGTTACCGAGCCTGCTCTCGAAGAGCCCGTTACGGTCGAACCGGCTGAGGCCCCCGCAGCCGAAGAACCGGTTGCAGAGGAACCCGCTCAGCCGGAAGAACCTGCCGAGGCGCAGGAGACACAGGTCGAGGACCAGACCACCGACACTGCGCCCTCGACGGAAGATGAGGCCACCCCTGAAGAGCCCGTGGTCGATCAGTCCGAACCAGCTCCGGAAGAGATCGAAGACGCCACGCCGGCTGCCGAAACCACTGAAGAGATGGCTCCGACAACTGAGGTTGAAGAGGAGCAGGCGGCTCCCGCGGCGATAGGAGAGCAGCCAGCTGCCGAAACCGAAGCGACCACCGAGACAGACGCCACGACCGAGACGCCGACTGACCTCGAGCAGAACGTGGATGCGGAGGCCGATACCACGACGGAAGAACGATCCGCCGAGGAAACGACAGCCGAGCAGGAAAGCATTCAGTCTGACACAACGGACACAACCGAGGTTCAGGAAGAGCCCGTTACCGACACGTCTGAGAATGTCGAGACGGTCGAACAGCCCGTTGCACCAATGGATGGTGAGGAAGCCGCCCTCACCGATAGCGGCAAGGAAGCGGGTGTAAGCGCTGAAGGTGAAGCCGAAGCAGCCGCCGAAGCCGAAGAGGCTCCTGCGGGCCAGAGCGAAACCGTTGTTGTGACCGAAGAATCGGCCCCTCGGAGTGATGAGGAGGCTCAGGCCGCAGCACTGCCGACAGAGATCGAATCGGTCGAAGCGGAGCAGGGTCAGGAAATCACGGGAGATGCGGCAGCGAGAGCCGTTGTTCGGCGTCCGCAAGAGCGTGAAGGTTCGCGGGTTGTCGGTCGCTACGGCAATCGCGAGATCGTGCAGCTTGCAACAGGTGCTCTGGTCGTCGCGACCGTGGCCGCGCTTGCCGCCAACGCCAGCAATAATGCCAATCGTGATGATCGCCGCGACGAATATGTCCCTCGCTACCGCCGAGGCGCCGAGCGCGTTTATGTTGAAGAGCTTCGTGGTGGCCGGTATCGCGAGACAGTCGAGCGGCGCAATGGCGTTCGCGTCGTGACCGTCTACAACGAATATGGCGAAGTTCTGCGCCGGACGCGTATTTCGCCGGACGGCAATGAACGCACGCTGGTCTACGTCCCCCGCGACCGCTGGGACAGCCTTCGTGACCCGAACTACGATCCGGGCGACGAATTGCCACCTCTCGTCATTCGCATCCCGCGTGATGAGTACATCTTCGATGTCGAGGAGCCGGTATCGGAAGAGCGCTATTATGACTTCCTTGCCCAGCCGCCGGTCGAGCGCGTGGAGCGTCTCTACTCGGTGGATGAAGTGCGGCGTAGCGCCCGTATCCGCGACAAGGTTCGGCGCGTCGATCTTGGAACCGTGAATTTCGAGTTCGGCCGGGCCGGTATCGAGGATTCGGAGATCGACGAACTCCAGTCTCTCGCTGAAGCCATGGAGCGGCTTCTGGATCGCAATCCTGCGGAGGTGTTTCTGATTGAAGGCCATACCGATGCGGTGGGTTCCGATGCGGCCAATCTGGCGCTTTCCGATGCCCGCGCCGAAAGCGTGGCCTCGGCGCTCACCAATGTCTTCGGTATTCCGCCGGAGAATCTGGAGACCCAGGGGTACGGCGAGCGTTACCTGAAGATCCGTACAGAAGATCCGGCCCGTGAGAACCGCCGCGTCGCGGTCCGGCGTATCACGCCTCTGGTTTCACCGGAGCGTATCGCAAGTTCGCGCTAACTTGCTGAGGCCGGCTTTCCAGCCTCATTGAAAAACGAACGGCCAGCCGGAACTCCATAGCCGGCTGGCCGTTTTCTCTCGAATAGAGCGCCAACTGCGGCGCCGAGGGAATGAGATGTCACCGGACCACCATATCGATCCCGCAATGGAACAGCCTATCGGCGGCAGGGCGGTACGACGCCAGCCCGACGTCGCGGCGCGCGGTTCGCTGTGGTTCTTCACCGGTGTCCTTGCCGTTCTTCTCGTTTTCGGATCATTGTGGATGGGAGGCGTCGTGCCAGCTTCGCTTTTGCAAGGCGATGTCAAGGCGATTTCCCCCCAGATCGCAGATAGCACGATCGACACGAGTTCGCGCACCGGTTCCACCTCGCTTCTCGACAAGCAGTAAAACCCTCGCTGTTTACCCCGGTAGAAACTGAAGCACGATCTGCCGGCGATGCGGTCTGTCGCGATGCTCGAACAGATAAAGGCCCTGCCAGGTCCCGAGCATCATCCGTCCTTTGTCGACCGGTATGGAAAGGGAGACTGCCGTCAATGCCGCTTTGATGTGAGCTGGCATGTCGTCAGGCCCTTCCGAGCGGTGTCGAACCCATCCCATCGACGCATCGTCGCTCGGCGGCACGATGCGATGAAAGAATTCGCGCAAGTCTCGAACGACATCCGGATCTGCATTTTCCTGAATAAGGAGGGAGCAGGAGGTGTGACGAGTGAATACGGTCAAGAGCCCGTCCTCGGCCCCCATATCGCTCAAGGCATCGGCTGCCGCATCGGTGAACTCGTAAAGACCCTGGCCGCCTGTCTCGATCTGAAATTGTTGTCTCGGCATATCTCCGTCCCGGCTTGCTGTTGAACCTCAGAACTCTCGGTCTGGCAGTGAAAATGCCGGCTTGTTGATCGAAATCAACCGGACGACTTTCCCCAAGGTCTAGCCTTACGACTATGAAATTGGGAGCGTCTCTTGGCTCCCAACGATTGATAAGACGAGAGGCCACCATGCAAAACCATGCCGCCGCCGAAGAGATCCTGCGCAAACGCAAGCAGGAACTTCAACATCGTCTTTCGGGCATTGATGCGTCCTTCAGCGAGCCAGCACCGGCAGATAGCGAGGAAGCAGCCGTCGAAGCTGAGGATGATGAGGTTCAGATCGAGCTTGGAGTAAGCGGCGAGACCGAATTGAAGGCGATCGATGCGGCACTTAAGCGGGTCGAAACCGGGATTTACGGCGTCTGCCTGCATTGCGGCACCGCAATCGACGAAAAGCGGCTGGAGGTTATTCCCTGGACGCCGTTCTGCCGGAACTGCGCACAGACGCTCTGATATTTCAGACACTCGCTCGGAGGGGGCGAAGAGGCCAGCCCGGTGATGCTCATTCGGAGCCCGGGCTGGCTTCTTTTTCCGCAGAACCGTCTCCACGCAGAAGCGGAAGCGGCTCTTTGAAGGTGAGCGTGCGATAGGGGAACGGGATTTCGATCCCGGCATTGTCGAGCGCGCGTTTGACGGCAGCGACCACCTCATCGCGGCTTTTGCGCTCATCGACCGGCTTGGAACCCGTCCACCACGTGACCTCGAAATTGATGGACGAATCCGCAAATTCCTGCGCGAAAATCTGGATGGGTCGCGCAGCATTGCGGATCACCGTATCGCAGCTTTCGACCGCGTGGCGAATAACCTCGCGCGCTTCGTCGACATCTTCACCATAGGCAATACCGGCGATGATGGTGGTCCGGCGCAGCTCCATGTCGGTCACGATCCGCAGAGGGTTGGTGAACAGCATCGCATTCGGCACGATGATAAGCTGGCCGTCCGTGCGGCGGATATGCGTTTCGCGGACCGAAATGCGCTGGACACGCCCTTCGATTCCCTCGCATTCGATGAAGTCACCGGTCCGCATCTCCTTACGAAAGAGGATGATGATACCGGCAAGGAAGTTCTCGAAGATATCCTTGAAGGCAAATCCAATGGCGACGGTGCCGATTCCAAGGCCCGCCAGCATCGACGCTGGCGTGAGCGAGGGAAACATCACGACGGCGGCAACCATGATTCCCAGCACCCAGATACCGATGCCAAGCAGCATGACGAAGAGTTCCTGCAAACTCGATCGCAATCCGGTTCGCTTCAGGCCCTTTTTTAGAAGCCAGCGGGCAGAGGCCGCCAATATGCCTGTCGCCACGATCACCAATATGGCGACGATAATCTGCGGGAGCATGCTGATCGAGGCTGCGGCCATCCCCCTCAGTTGATCTTCGAGGATGTTCACCGGCTCGATATCGATAGCCTCGATCGCATCTTCCATTCGAAAACCCCTCGCTGATCAAGTGGATGATATGGCAAGAAGAATGATAGCTTCAAGCGAGACTGTCACAAGCCAATGAGTTGAAGATGACAAGACCCGATCCGGATCAGCCGCTGAATGGCGGCTGCCATTGTGGCCGCGTGCGTTTCGAGGTTCGCCTGAAGGAGGGGTATAGTCAGGCACGCCGCTGCAATTGTTCTTATTGCGCCATGCGCGGCGCGGTCGCACTGACGGCGCGGACCGAAGACCTGAAGGTGGTTAAAGGTGCGTCCGATCTGACGCGTTACGTCTTCAACACCGAAAGCGCGCAGCATTATTTCTGCAGCCATTGCGGCATTTACACGCACCATCAACGCCGCTCGAACCCGCAGGAGTTCGGCATCAACGCGGCATGTATCGATGGGCTGAGCCCGTTCGATTTCGAAGCCGTGCCGGTGCACGACGGCCAGCATCACACGAAGGATGGCGGCACGGACGAAGTTCTCGGCGTTCTGAGGTTCGACAAAAAATAAGGCCGGCGTTTCCGCCGGCCTGATCTTTCAGAAAGTCCCAGGTCCTGGGCTCTACTGATCCAGGAAGCTGCGCAGCTTTCGGCTACGGCTCGGATGTTTGAGCTTGCGAAGCGCCTTGGCCTCGATCTGGCGAATACGCTCGCGCGTCACGGAGAACTGCTGACCGACCTCTTCAAGCGTGTGGTCGGTGTTCATGCCGATGCCGAAACGCATGCGCAGAACACGCTCTTCGCGTGGCGTCAGCGAGGCCAGAACGCGTGTGGTCGTTTCACGAAGATTGGCCTGAATGGCAGCCTCGATCGGCAGAACCGCGTTCTTGTCCTCGATGAAGTCGCCGAGATGGCTGTCATCCTCATCGCCGACGGGCGTTTCGAGACTGATCGGCTCCTTGGCGATCTTCAGAACCTTGCGCACCTTGTCGAGCGGCATTGCCAGCTTTTCGGCCAGTTCTTCCGGCGTGGGTTCGCGACCGATCTCGTGAAGCATCTGGCGACTGGTACGGACGATCTTGTTGATCGTCTCGATCATGTGCACCGGAATGCGGATCGTGCGCGCCTGATCGGCAATCGAACGCGTGATCGCCTGCCGAATCCACCATGTCGCATAGGTCGAGAATTTGTAACCACGGCGGTATTCGAACTTGTCGACGGCCTTCATCAGGCCGATATTGCCTTCCTGAATGAGATCCAGGAACTGCAGACCGCGATTGGTGTACTTCTTGGCGATGGAAATAACGAGGCGAAGGTTCGCTTCCACCATTTCCTTCTTGGCAATGGCCGCCTCTCGCTCGCCCTTCTGAACCTGATTGACGATGCGACGGAACTCGGAGATCGAAATACCGGTCTCTTGGGCGAGAACCTGAATTTCGGTCCGCAGTCGCTCCGCCTTCTTCTTGTCGGCGGCGAACTTGTCCCAGCCCTTCCCGCCGGCCACGCCCATCTTGTCGAGCCAGTTGGGATCGAGCTCATGGCCGTAGTAATTCTTCAGGAAGTCTTCGCGGGTCACGCCGTGGCTTTCACCCAGTCTCAGCAACTGACCTTCCTGCCTCACAAGCCGCTTGTTGATGTCGTAAAGCTGCTCGACCAGCGCTTCGATACGCGCATTGTTGAGAGCCAGGCTCTTGACCGCTTTAATAACGCGATCCTTGAGATCCTTGACCTCTTTTTGCTCGTTGTCGCTCAGCGCACCAGA
Source organism: Notoacmeibacter ruber (assembly GCF_003668555.1). NCBI lineage: Bacteria > Pseudomonadati > Pseudomonadota > Alphaproteobacteria > Hyphomicrobiales > Notoacmeibacteraceae > Notoacmeibacter > Notoacmeibacter ruber. Next base: position 1,849,585 of record NZ_RCWN01000001.1, read on the forward strand.
TGCAGCCAGCCGGTTCTCCACCTGCTGATCCTGCAATTTGCGCAGCTCGGCATATGTCGTGGCGATATCGTCGAGCGTCTGCATCACCTGCGGACGAAGCTCGGCCTCCATGGCGGCGAGAGAGAGGTTCTGTTCGTCCTCTTCTTCCTCGTCCTCCTCCACGCGGCCTTCGCCTCCGACATCTGTGATGTCGTCGCTGCGGCGGCGAGGCTGACGAGCAGCCTTTTCCTTGGCTTCGCGCTCTCTCTTCTGCTGCTCGATCTCTTCGGGCGTCGGAACGTTGACCTTCTTGGCCTCCGGTCCGGCATAGGTCGCCTCGAGATCGATAATCTCGCGCAGAAGAATATCGCCTTCATTGAGCTCGTCGCGCCAGATAATCAGCGCCTGAAACGTCAGCGGGCTCTCGCAGAGCCCTGCGATCATCGTCTCGCGGCCAGCCTCGATGCGCTTGGCGATCGCAATTTCGCCCTCGCGGGATAGCAGCTCGACGGTGCCCATCTCGCGCAGATACATCCGCACAGGATCATCCGTACGATCAGACGACGAGCGTGTATTTCCGGTGCTGACCGCACTACCACTGGCTTTCGCAACCGATCGTGTGCTGGTCTGGCTCTCGTTCTGCTCGGTTTCGTCTTCGCTGGGCGCCGCTTCCTGCTCGTCTTCCTCGCCTTCTTCCACCACAGTGATGCCCATATCGGACAGCATGCTCATGGTGTCCTCGATCTGCTCCGACGTCACTTCCTCGCTTGGAAGAACGGCGTTGAGCTGATCCATGGTGACGTAGCCGCGCTGCTTGGCAGCCTTGATCATCTTTTTGACGGCGGCATCGGAAAGATCGAGCAGTGGACCGTCGGGACCATTCTCGCGCTCGTTTTCGACGTCTTCCTTCGCCTTTGTTGCCATTCATGTCTCTCCGGACCTGTATCCATTCCGTAACGGCCAGGTAACGAAACGGTTCAATTCTCTGTCGTATCGCCGCGTAGCCAGAATGCGCCAAGCGGAAACTAGAGCCGGTCCAGGCTCTAGCAACCCGCAATTAACGCGCACTTAACCCTGCTCACCCGCCATAAAAGGCCGTTTCGGAAGTATCGGACGACTTCCGAAGCGGCCAGCGACAGAACTTCGATGAGCCGGCGCCTTATCACTCCAACTCTCCAAACGCGAATCTTTATTGCCACGCTCTCGCGCCGGCCGTTGGAGTCATCGGTTCAATTGCGACGAACGAACTTTGTTTAGCTCTCGACATGGGCTTTGCCGCGCCCCGACTGCAGACCGAAACCTTCCAGCAGAGCTTCAGTGGCTCCCACATCCTGAAAACGTCGTTGTATTTCCAGAAAGTGCCGGTAATTGGCTTCGGTAGGATCGCGGCCGAGCGCAGCTTCAGCATCACGCAGCTCTTTATTTAGAGACCGAGAGACCTGGTGCAAGTGGAGGGCCTGACGAAAGGCTTCTCGGGCATCGTCCAGGGCGGCGCCAGTTTCAGCCGGCCAGAAACGCGCCCGGCGGACCAGTTCCTCCATATGCGCCAGAGTCTCGCCAAGCCCGCGTTCGTTCAGAAACTGGCGCGCGTCCTCAGCATCGTCGGTCACAGCACCGATCGCAAGGCTCTCCATCAGAGCGGAAAGAAGCGCGGACAGATCGGCATGGCCGAGGTCGAGTCTTTCAAGCGCTTCGAAATGCTCGCCGACCAGCGCCGGATGCGTCACCAGGGTCATCACCAATGCTGCTTCGCGAACACCTATGGACGGTCCCCGCATCAGTAGACGCGAACGGGCCAGACTGTCCGAAACAGTCAAGCGACCGCGCGCCTCGGGCCCGGCATTTCTGTTTGACGCGTTTCGCGGGCGTCCCCGATCGCCTCCGGCCGACCGCGCTGGACCGCTACCGAACAGACCGTTCAGCCGGCGGCGCATATCCTGGCCATAGAAGCGACGAACGGTTTCGTCCGCAATCCGCCCGACCTGTGCGAAAAGCGTCCGCTCCAGATCGGCCCGGCGTTCGGGTGTATCGAAGATGCCGTTCGCTGTTTCACGCATGAAGAGAATGTCCGCGAGCGGCATGGCGCGGTTCATCTCGTCCTGAAAAGCGCCAGCTCCATCCTGACGCACCATATCGTCAGGATCCTTGCCGTCGGGCAGTAACACGAAGCGCAGCGAACGACCCGCAGCGATCTTCGGCAGAGCCAGATCGGCCGCGCGGTAGGCCGCCTTGCGGCCAGCCTCGTCTCCATCGAAACAGAGAACCGGTTCTCCAGTCATGCGCCAGAGCATTTCGAGTTGCTCTTCGGTCAGCGCGGTACCCAAGGGTGCGACGGCATTATTGAAACCGGCCTGCGCAAGAGCAATCACGTCGACATATCCCTCGACGACGATAATCGACCCGGCAGCTTGAGCCGCTTTGCGCGCCTGACCGTGATTGAAGAGCACATTGCTCTTGTGAAAAAGCTCCGTCTCCGGCGAATTGAGATATTTGGCCAGTGCGTCCGGCTTCATGGCCCGACCGCCAAAAGCGATCACCCGCCCGCGCGTATCCTCGATCGGAAACATAATCCGATCGCGAAAACGATCATAGGAAACAGCGATGTCGTCTCCGAACACAATCAGTCCGCAAGCCTCCATCGCCTTCTGGTCTATCCCCTTGTCCGCCAGATAGGATTTGAGCGCGTTGCGGCTGTCAGGCGCATAGCCCATCCCGAAGCGGGCCTGAACTGAAGACCCCAGGCCACGCTCACGCAGGTAAGCGCGAGCATGAGCGCCCTGCCCTCCCTGCAACTGTTCCTGAAAGAAAGACGCCGCCATCGCCATCACGTCTGAGAGCGTCCCTCGCTTCTTTTCGCGCTGCGCAGCCTGAGGGTCCGGCGTTGGCATGGAAACGCCGGCCATTTCCGCTACCCGTTCGACAGCCTCGGGAAACGGCATGCCGTCCAGCTCTGTCAGAAAGCGAAAATGATCGCCCGACACTCCGCATCCGAAGCAATGGTAGCGGCCCTTGCGATCCTCACAGTGAAAGCTCGGGGTCTTTTCGCCGTGAAAGGGGCAGCAGGCCCAATAATCGCCCTTAGCTGGAACGCTCTTCTTCCTGTCAAACGTCACCCGCTGGCCGATGACAGCGGAAATCGGCACGCGATCACGTATCTCGTCCAGAAAGCTTTGCGAAAAGCGCATGGCGTAGGAAATCCCGGCGAAGGCAAGAGCACTTCAAACGAACTGCGTACATGATGAAAATGTCGAAGGCAAAGCGGCATCGATTTCTTGCCCGCGATTCACAGCAAGGACTGGGACGGCGAACGATGTTGGCCATTGCCGCACGGTTTGCGCAATCTCAGGCTCTCTGTGAAGAAGTAAGAGCCAGCGCGGCATCCAAAACGTGGCTTTTAGCGCAGCATGCCTTTGACGATGCCGGATGCCCGGCCGAAATCCATCTGGCCTGGAAATTTTTGTTTGAGTGCGTTCATGCACCGGCCCACATCGCGCAAGCCGCCTGCATCGACCTCTTCGATCACCTGCGCGCAGGCGCGGCGTGTGTCGTTCTCGTCGAGCTGTCGCGGGAGGAGATCCTGAATGATACCGATCTCTTCGCGCTCGTCTTCGGCTTCGGACAAGCGCCCGCTGGCCTCATATTCCGCCGCCGACGCCTCGCGCTGATGAATCATTTTCATCAGCATGGTGCCTATCTCTGCTTCCGAGATAGGGTCCCTGCCGTCCGCCCGCGCGGCCACGTCACGGTCATTGATGGCTGTCTGAATGAGACGCAACATACAGGCACGATTGCGATTGTCTGCCTGCACGGCCTCATTCAATGCCGCACTGATCTGATCCCGCATGGATGTGAGTTGCCCCGTTGATCCTCGGCGTGTTTTATCCTCCGGCTTCCGAACGGGCAAATTCTTATCGTCCGCCATCGCCTCGGTCTCGCCGGTATTTTGCCATGTTTTCATTTTTTTTGCTCCGCACGCAAGCGCGTCCGTCCGACAACCCTTCATAAACGTTCCAGATCGGCATTGAGTTGCGCAGGGCGCAAGCGACAATGTGGCACGGCCTTTCGAACGGCTCCGCGATATTCGCAGTTGAAAACCGGCCCGACCTTGTTTCAGCCCTCTATATATGGTTACGCACTGCGGCGAACGCACCGTTCCACATCGACGACGTGCAAAAAAATCAGCCACGCATAACGGAGATCTTCATGTCCAGCGCTTGGGAAGTATCAAGGCCGACCGCCCTACTGGTTCTTTCGGATGGCACGGTCATCGAGGGCCGAGGATGCGGAGCCACCGGCGAGGTCGAGGGAGAGGTTTGTTTCAACACCGCTCTGACCGGTTATGAAGAAATCCTCACGGATCCATCCTATGCGGGCCAGATCGTCACCTTCACTTTCCCGCATATCGGCAATGTCGGGGCAAATGACGAAGACATCGAGGATCTCGATCCGGAAAAGCCGCAGCGCGCTGTCGGCACAATCCTTCGCGCCGATATCACCGATCCATCGAATTACCGGTCCAGTACGCATTTCGACGAGTGGCTGACGAGCCGGAGCATTATCGGCATGTCGGGAATCGACACACGGGCGCTGACGGCCATGATCCGCGAAAAGGGAATGCCGAACGCCGTCATCGCGCATGATCCGGACGGGCAGTTCGACTTGGAGGCGCTCAAGGAGCGCGCTAGGGCGTGGGCGGGCATTGTGGGCGCCGATATGGCAAAAGACGCTACGAGCGCCGGAAGCCGCCCCTGGTCGGAAGGTCCCTGGGTGTGGAACGAAGGCTATGGCGGTGCTGATGCCGACAACATTCATATCGTCGCGATCGATTTCGGCATCAAACGCAACATTCTGCGTCTGCTCGCCAGCCTCGGTGCCAAGGTGACGGTGGTCCCGGCCAGCAGCAGCGCCGACGAGGTTCTGGCCCTCCAGCCCGATGGCATCTTCCTGTCGAATGGGCCGGGCGACCCCGCCGCAACCGGTACATACTCCGTCCCACTGATCCAGAAACTGATCGAAAGCGGAATCCCGATGTTTGGCATCTGCCTCGGTCACCAGATGCTTGCTCTGGCCGTCGGCGCCAAGACAGTCAAGATGCATCAGGGCCATCATGGCGCGAACCATCCGGTCAAGGACTACACGACGGGCAAGGTCGAGATCGTTTCCATGAATCACGGTTTCGCGGTCGACAGCGAAAGCCTGCCGGAAACGGTGGAAGCGACGCATGTGTCGCTCTTCGACGGCACCAATTGCGGTCTGGCACTGAAAGACAAGCCGGTTTTCTCGGTACAGCATCACCCGGAAGCGTCACCGGGCCCACAGGATAGCTATTACCTCTTTCAGAGATTTGCCGACAGGATCCGCGAGCACAAGCAACGCGCCGACGCTTGACCCAAGCGCCCTCCGGCCGTCGCTCCTACACTCTGCGTGAGGCGGTCGTCGCGCGCCGCTGGCCGAACATCCTTTTGCCGCGCAAAGGTCGACTGATCCGATGCAGGAGCGAAATGATAAAGGCGATAATCAGAGCGCCGGCGCCGGCATAGACGAAACCGTCGGTCGTCACCGGTATACCTGGCCGGAAATCGCGCATCGCGCCTTCCGATAATCGCGGGTCGGGATTGCGTGCCACCACGAGCGGCCAGGCAATCGGCGGTTGATCGGCAAACGCTTCGGCTTGGCTCTCCAGCCGCGCAAGGCGCTCCAGAGAGTCCTGCATCGATAGCCCCCGCGCATTGAGAAACGGCTCCGCCGACCGGTCATAGGAAGACAAGGCCTCGGCCCGGGTCAGGCCATTGGCGCTCGCATCGCGATCGAAATCCGCGATGACGGCCTGCAACTCTTCCAGCGCACCGCCCAGCCTTTGGCGGTATTGCTGGGCATATTCGGGTGCCTGGGATGCCGTGACGCCGGCCGCAGCAGCGGCGGCCAACCAGAAACTGCGATAGAGCATAGCCGCCCCCCTCTCGAAAACGCGTGAATCATAATGGGTCGCGGAAAGGAAAAAAGCCTTTCTTTCACGGCGATGAGTTGCGATGACCACCGGATCGAACGGAGGAGTCATAATGACCGAGAGTGCATCTCTCCCCAAGCCGGCCCAGAACGTGCTGACTGATGCCACAGAACGCGGCTTGGACATCAAAATTATCCGTACTGAGAAAACCGCGCGTTCGGCCGTCGAAGCAGCCGAAGCCGTGGAGGCCGAAGTCGGCCAGATCGTGAAATCGCTCATTTTTCAGGGCAAGAAAAGAGAGCAGCCGATCATGTTGCTGGTCGCGGGCGACAAGCGCGTGGACGAGAAGGCGGTGGCAAGCCTGATCGGCGAGAAAATTCGTCGGCCGGATGCCGATTTCGTACGCCAGGCGACGGGCTTTGCGATTGGCGGAGTATCTCCCTTCGGGAGCAGCGCTCCAATCCAATGCCTGATGGATGAATCCTTGTTCCGCTTCGACACCGTCTGGGCCGCGGCGGGAACGCCGCACCATGTCTTCGCCATTGATCCCACCTCTTTGCGCGACGCCACCGGGGCAACCGTCGCGCAACTAGGTTGACCGGTCAGAAATTCGCGATCAGGCCTCTGACCGAGTGAAGCGATATGAGCCCCCGCGCTCAAGCGCCTTCTTGTAAGCCGGCCGCGAACGGATCGTCTCCAGCCACGCCGAAATAGCGGATTTCTTCCCCTTGTAATCGATCCGGCTCAGGCCGGCCTCCACCGGGAAGCTCATCATGATATCCGCGGCGGTGAAATGTGGTGCGGCGAAGTAGCCCTCTTCCTCGAGAGACTGTTCCCAAAACGCGATGTGCGTGTTCACTTCCGGATCGATGACCTTGCTGGCAGCGCCCTTGGAGATCGCCTTTGCCACAGGCTTCACCACGAAAGGCGTCTGCTCCGGCAACATGGAGAAGATAAGCTTCAGCAACAGGATTGGCATGGCCGACCCTTCCGCATAGTGAAGCCAGTAGGTGTAGCGGCGCAGATTCTCCGCGCCCTCGGGCATGAGCTTGCGATCGCCACCATATTTGCCGACGAGGTATTCGGTAATCGCTCCGCTTTCGGCCACGATCACGCCGTCATCCTCGATGACCGGAGATTTGCCAAGGGGATGAACGTCCTTGAGACTCTGCGGCGCCCGCATGTCGCTGCCGCGTTTGTAGACCTTCACCCCGTATGGCTGCTCAAGTTCCTCAAGCAGCCACAGAGCCCGATGGGCGCGTGAATCTTCTAGGTAATGAACTGTAATCATTGTCGACTTCCATAGTCTTCCACGCCAACAGCGTGTCAGGCCTTTGACTGTTAAAATTGGTTCGTAGCGGGACTGCGATCAAACAGGGTTATTCATCGTGTCGCACGCATTCATGCGTCCGCTTTCGAACCCCTTCGCGAACCATGTCTGCCGCTGCTCGCTCGTGCCGTGGTTGAAGCTCTCGGGCACGACGTAGCCCTGGGTGCGCCTTTGCAGAGTATCGTCACCGATCTGCTCGGCCGCGTTGAGGGCTTCCTGAATATCGCCCTCCTCGAGCAGTCCCTTCTGATCCGTGTAATACGCCCAGACCCCGGCAAAACAGTCAGCCATCAACTCGACGCGAACACTCATGGCATTGGCCTCGGTCTCGCTCATACGCTGGCGCGCTTCGTTGAACTTCGGCAGGACACCGATGAGGTTCTGGACATGGTGGCCGACCTCGTGCGCGATGACATAGGCTGCGGCGAAATCGCCAGATGCATTGAAGCGTTCCGCAAGCGTCTGAAAAAATGATGTGTCGAGATAGACCTTCTGGTCGACGGGACAGTAGAACGGGCCACTCGCGGCGCTGGCAAAACCGCACCCGGCCTGTGTCGAACCGGAGAAGAGAACGAGGGTCGGCTCGCGGTAATTGTCGCCCTGCTGCTCGAAAATGCCGTTCCAGACTTCTTCCGTCTCGGCAAGCACGACGGAAACGAACTGGCGCATTTCGTCGCTGGCGCCATCGGCATTCGTGGTCCGTTCGCTCTGAGTCTGTGGCGTGCCGACTGATCCACCGCCGCCGGATAAAATATCGCCGATCGGCACCCCGCACATCTGCAAGACGAAGAAGACGACGATCAGCAGGACGATCGTTCCGATCGACAGGCCGCCTCGGCCTCCTATCGGTATGCCGCCCGGAATCCTCATCCGTCCTCCGCGGCCGATACCACCGCCAAAACCGCCCTCTCCCCGGCGATCCTCGATATTGCTGCTGCCTCGGCGACCTCTCCAACGCATATTATTCTCCGGGTTGGATCAACGTGTCTCGCCATTGTTATAGGCGCGTCTCGTCAGGCTTCTACTGTAGCAATAAGCCATTCTTCGAAAGCTGGCTTACCACCGCAGACGTTCGCCAGCACAATCTGAGGATCCGTCGGCCGGTAAGAACAGATGTGAATTCGTCATCCCGCGACCGATTCGGGGGTGTTGCATGGGCCCGGTTCTGACTATAAGCCCCGCTTAGCCTTCAGTATGAGATGAAGCCGGATGGGTACCCCCCGCCCGGCTTTTGCGCGCAAGAAAAATGGGATTTCCATGCCGAAACGCACAGACATTCAGTCCATCCTCGTCATCGGCGCAGGCCCCATCATCATCGGTCAGGCATGTGAGTTCGACTATTCCGGCACTCAGGCCTGCAAGGCTCTGAAAGCCGAGGGCTTCCGGGTCATTCTGGTCAATTCGAACCCTGCGACGATCATGACCGATCCGGAACTGGCCGACGCGACCTATGTCGAGCCGATCACACCCGAGGTCGTTGCCAAGATCATCGCCAAAGAGCGCCCCGACGCGCTGCTGCCCACGATGGGTGGCCAGACTGCGTTGAATACGGCCCTCTCCCTGAAGCGGATGGGTGTTCTGGAGCGCTATAATGTCGAGATGATCGGCGCCAATGCCGAGGCGATCGACAAGGCAGAGGACCGCAAGCTGTTCCGCGAGGCGATGGCGCGTATCGGCCTGGAAACGCCCAAATCGATGCTCGTCAATGCGACCGAAGTGAAGAACGCCGACCGCGAGAAACACGAGGAACGCCGCAGCGAGTTGCGCCAGACGCTCTCAGGCGATGCGCTCGACGAAGCACTGGACGAACTGGAAGCCGAGTGGAACCGCGGCGAAAGCGACCGCAAGCAGCGCTATATGCGCCACGCGATGGGTCAGGCCGCCGTCGCGCTTGAAACCATCGGACTGCCCGCCATCATACGCCCGTCTTTTACACTCGGCGGCACCGGCGGCGGCATTGCCTACAATGAAGATGAATTCAATCAGATCGTTTCCTACGGCCTCGATGCCTCGCCGACGACGGAAGTGCTGATCGAGGAGAGCGTCCTCGGTTGGAAAGAGTACGAGATGGAGGTCGTGCGCGACCGTGCAGACAATTGCATCATCATCTGCTCGATCGAGAACGTTGATCCGATGGGCGTCCATACCGGCGATTCGATCACGGTCGCGCCGGCTCTGACCCTGACGGACAAGGAATATCAGATCATGCGCAACGCATCGATTGCGGTGCTGCGCGAGATCGGTGTCGAGACCGGCGGGTCGAACGTGCAATTTGCTGTAAACCCGGCGAATGGTCGCCTCGTGGTGATCGAGATGAACCCGCGTGTATCGCGGTCCTCGGCCCTTGCCTCAAAGGCCACCGGCTTTCCCATCGCCAAGGTCGCCGCCCGTCTTGCGGTCGGCTACACACTCGACGAGTTGGAAAACGACATTACGGGCGGCGCCACGCCGGCCAGCTTCGAGCCCTCGATCGACTACGTCGTTACGAAGATCCCGCGTTTCGCCTTCGAGAAATTCCCCGGCGCCAAACCTTTCCTGACGACCGCCATGAAAAGCGTCGGCGAGGTCATGGCGATCGGCCGCAGCTTTCAGGAATCCCTCCAGAAGGCTCTGCGGGGACTGGAAACCGGTCTGACCGGCCTCGACGAGATCGAGATTCCTGGCATGGCGGGCGACGATGACGACAAGAATGCCCTGATCGCGGCGGTCCGCACAGCGACACCCGACCGGCTGCGCCACGTTGCCCAAGCCATGCGCCATGGGATGACGCTGGAGGCCATTCAGGACGCATCGCATATCGACCCGTGGTTCCTCCGCCAGATCAAGGCGATCATTGACACGGAAGAGCGCGTTCGGGAACACGGTCTGCCGCAGGATGCCGACAATATGCGCATGCTGAAGGCGATGGGCTTTTCCGACGCAAGGCTCGGCGCGCTGGCTGGAATCGACGAAGATCAGGTCAAGGCGCTTCGCAACAAGTTGGATGTGCACCCGGTCTTCAAGCGGATCGACACCTGCGCGGCCGAATTCGCTTCGCCGACCGCCTATATGTATTCCAGTTACGAGAAGCCGTTTGTGGGCCAGCCGGCCAATGAAGCGGAAGTCTCAGACCGCAAGAAGGTCGTCATTCTCGGCGGCGGTCCGAACCGGATCGGCCAGGGTATCGAATTCGACTATTGCTGCTGTCATGCCGCCTTCGCACTGGCGGATGCAGGCTATGAATCGATCATGGTCAACTGCAATCCGGAGACGGTCTCCACCGATTACGACACGTCGGACCGGCTTTATTTCGAGCCTCTGACGGCCGAAGACGTTCTTGAAATTCTGCGGACCGAGCAACAGGCGGGAACACTCCATGGCGTCATCGTTCAGTTTGGCGGACAGACGCCGCTGAAGCTCGCCGATGCCCTTGAGCGGAACGGCATTCCGATTCTTGGCACCAGTCCCGACGCGATCGATCTGGCGGAGGACCGCGACCGGTTCCAGAAACTCCTGACCAAGCTTGGCCTCAGCCAGCCCAAGAACGGCATCGCCTATTCAGTCGAACAGGCGCGGCTGGTCGCCGGCGAACTGGGTTATCCGCTGGTCGTTCGCCCATCCTATGTGCTGGGCGGCCGCGCCATGCAGATCATTCGCGACGAAGGGGGCCTTCAGAGCTATCTGCTGGACACCGTGCCGGAACTCGTCCCCGAGGACATCAAGGCCCGCTATCCGAACGACAAGACCGGACAGATCAATACGTTGCTCGGCAAGAATCCGCTCCTGTTCGACACCTATCTCGCGGGAGCAATCGAAGTCGATGTCGACTGTCTTTGCGACGGCCAGAACGTCTACGTTTCCGGCATTCTGGAGCATATCGAGGAAGCCGGCATCCACTCCGGCGACAGTGCGTGCTCCTTGCCCGTCCATTCGCTCGGCGACGCGGTCGTGACGGAACTTGAGACCCAGACCGCGGCCCTTGCCCGCGCGCTCAAGGTTGGCGGCCTGATGAACGTGCAATATGCGATCAAGGACGACACGGTCTTCATTCTCGAAGTGAATCCGAGAGCGTCCCGTACCGTGCCATTCGTCGCGAAGACGATCGGTCGCCCGATTGCCAAGATCGCTGCGCGCATCATGGCTGGCGAGACCCTTGATGAAGCCTTTGCAGATTATGGTGACAAGCCTGACATCCGCGAGCTTCAGCACATCGCCGTGAAAGAGGCGGTTTTCCCCTTCGCCCGCTTCCCCGGTGTCGATACGCTTCTCGGGCCGGAAATGCGTTCGACCGGCGAAGTCATGGGGCTGGATCGGGACTACGCGCTGGCCTTTGCGAAAAGCCAGCTCGGTGCGGGCGTCGACCTTCCCCGCAGCGGCACCGTGTTCGTCTCGGTGCGCGACGAGGACAAGGAAGGGATGCTCAGCGGTATCCGCCGCTTGCGCAATAACGGCTTCGACATCATTGCGACTGGCGGAACGGCGCGTTTTCTGAATGAAAACGGCGTGGAGGCGAACAAGATCAACAAGGTGCTCGAGGGACGGCCTCATATCGAGGACGCGCTTCGCAATCGCCAGGTTCAACTCGTCATCAACACGACCGATGGGGCCAAAGCCGTTAGCGATTCAAAATCGCTAAGGCGGGCCGCCCTCATGCAGAAGGTGCCCTACTACACCACCCTGTCGGGAGCCGAGGCTGCCTCGCTCGCCATCGCGGCGCTGCGTGCCGGCAACCTGGAGGTTCGCCCTTTGCAGGATTACTTCGTCTAAAGGCGCTACAGCAGAAAGACGAGCCGGCCAGACAGCCGGCTCTCTTCCGAAGGGCAAATACCGTCGGACGTCCCGTGCCGCCCTATCTCCCTGCCCTGCAAATCAGTATCGGCAGAACATGTCTCCCAGACGACAATTGTCACGTTCGGGAATCTGGCACGTCAGAAGACGGCATTTGCCCTCACGCCGAAAGACGGTTTCGCCGATGGCAAGCTCGCCAGGCTGACAGAAGTGATCATCTGCGACAAACCGGTCATAGAGAATCCGGTCCGATTGTCTGGACGAATAACGGAGAATGGCCGCGCCCGTCCGCGCAACAACATTGCGAACTTCCCTGCAGCTCATGCCGTCGACATTGATACGCGGATCGCCCGGCGCGGCGGCACTGGCCGTCGCCATCAGGCCGAAAACGATTATCGTCAGAGGCAGTTTTCTCACGCTCTCTCTCCCGAAAAGCCTTTGCGCGTGATCGAACCGACCAGAGACGCCGTTTATTTATTAGCCTTCCCTTGAAGATTGAAGTAACGAGCCCGCCGTCAAGTCATGAGTGTATCGGCTCAGCCTTTCTCTTCGGGGAGCCAGTCGAGCGGGATATGGTCCGGATCCTGTTCGACACGCCGCAACCATTCCTCCAGTGCCGGCATATCGGAGAGGTCGAAACCTCCCCGGCTCTCTGCGGTCGCGCTGTAGGGATAGAGGCTGAGATCCGCCAGGCTTATCTCGTCGCCAATGAGATAAGGCGTTTTCTGAAGCTGGATTTCCATTCGGTAGAGGTTGCGCTGTCCCGCATCGAAAAGTGGATCGAGAACATCTGACCGGCGCTCCGCTTCGCGGTGACGATAATTCAGGATGGCGGCACGAACGGCGACCGTCGCTTCATGCGAGTTCTGCTCCCAGAACATCCATTCGAACATTTTGGCTCGCTTGAAAGGGTCGCCGGGAATGAACCGCGTGCCTTCCCCGAAATGGCAGAGAATGGCGTTGCTTTCCGAGAGGACCCTGCCATCGTCCCACTCGACGAGCGGAACTCGACCGTGCGGGTTCTTTTCGAGAAATTCCGGACTGCGGGTGACGCCGCTGCCATACTCTGCTGCCACGTGGCGATACTCGATACCGAGTTTCTTGAACAGCAAACGAACCTTGTGGGAGTTGCCGGAACTCGGCATGGAATAAAGTGTCAGCACAGCGATCCAACCTTTCTATGTCAGGCCTAATTCGATCCTGAACGCACTCTTGCGTCAAACGTTCTGCTGTCACCCTGACATCGACCATGTGAGCGGGCGTCTTGCTCCTGCTCGCAAGCAGCGCTAAGGAGCGCCGACCTCTGACGGGTCCGCCCAGAAACGACAAAAGTTTAGGGAGCCAGCACCTCATGGCCTTTCTCGCCGACATTCTCTCACGCGTTCAGCCTTCCGCGACAATCGCTGTCGCCCAGAAGGCACGTGAATTGAAAGCACAGGGGCGGAACGTGATCAGCCTCGGTGCAGGCGAACCGGACTTCGATACGCCTGATAACATCAAGTCGGCAGCCAAGGACGCGATCGAGCGCGGCGAGACGAAATATACGCCTGTCGCCGGCATACCGGAATTGCGAAAGGCGATCGCCGAGAAGTTCAGCCGGGAAAACGGCATCGAATACGACTGGCAGCAAACGATCGTCGGCACCGGTGGCAAGCAGATCCTGTTCAACGCCTTCATGGCAACCCTCAACCCGGGCGACGAAGTCGTGATCCCGGCTCCATACTGGGTTTCCTATCCCGAGATGGTGGCGATTTGCGGCGGAGAATCCGTCTTTGCTGAGACCCATCTTGAGGATGGCTTCAAGCTTCGGCCCGAGGCTCTCGAAGCTGCGATTACCGACAAGACCAAATGGCTGGTCTTCAACTCGCCGTCCAACCCTTCGGGCGCGGCCTATACCAAGGACGAGATCAAGGCTCTCACAGACGTTCTCATGCGTCATCCCAACGTCTGGGTGCTTACGGACGACATGTATGAGCACCTCGTCTACGAGGGTTTCAGCTACCATACGCCTGTTCAGGTGGAACCCGGTCTGAAAGACCGTACCCTCACCATGAACGGTGTCTCCAAGGCCTATTCCATGACGGGCTGGCGCATCGGCTATGCGGCTGGACCGAAGGAGCTTATCAAGGCCATGGAGACCATCCAGAGCCAGCAGACCTCGGGGCCGGCTTCCATCAGTCAGTGGGCGGCCGTGGAAGCGCTGACGGGCCCGCAGGACTTCATCGAGAAGAACAAGGCAGTGTTTCAGCATCGGCGTGATCTGGTGGTGTCGATGCTGAATCAGGCGAACGGCCTCACCTGCCCCACGCCGGAAGGTGCCTTCTACGTCTACCCGTCCTGCGCCGGATTGATCGGCAAGACCGCTCCCTCCGGCAAGGTCATCAAAACGGACGAGGATTTCGTCACCGAATTGCTCGAAGCCGAAGGCGTCGCCGTCGTTCACGGTTCGGCCTTCGGGCTGGGTCCGAACTTCCGCATCAGCTACGCGACCAGCGAAGAGCAGTTGGAAGACGCATGTTCTCGCATCCAGCGCTTCTGCGGCAATTGCAAATAACGTCGCAATCAGTCTCTCTTCTCCTCTGAACAGCGGAGGGGAGAGAATGAAAGCGCTCGTTCATGCTGTGATACTCGCGACCAGCCTTTCGGTCGTTTCGATCGACATGGCTTTTGCCGCACGGTGCGCCGATTACAGCAATTGCCGGGAGGCCGTGATCGCATGGTGCGCGGGCATGCATCCGCGTGCCGATGGCGACAATGACGGCATACCCTGCGAAAACGTCTGCAAGAGCCGTGTTCAGGTCGTCGCGATCATGGCCGAGATCGGGTGCACAAGATAAGTACAGTCGTCACTTTGTAAATTTGCAACACAGTTGCGATTTAAGAACTGATCACGAGACATCGCCCCTGATTGGCGTAGCTTGAATCAGCTCAGCATGGCAATTGCTGGTTGATACAGAAGAGGGGGATGTACACTCTATGCGATTTAAACTGACTTTTGCCGCCTCCGTGGCGGTTTCGCTTGTGGCGGGCGTCTCGGCGCATGCCGCCGATCTCGCCATTCCAGAAGTCGCGCCCGAAAGGTTCGCCGATCTTCCCGCCGTCGATGGTTTCAACGGAAAGATTTCTGGCGGCGGCTATTACTACGATGTCGACAATCTTGGCGATTCAGCCGGTTTCTACGGCGATGCGTCATTCTCGGCGCCGCTTGGCGAGCGCTTCGGCTTGCAGGCCGATGCCGCGATCCTCGCCGGAGACGGCGATGCGGTCTATGGCGGCGGTCTTCATGGCTTCACCCGCGATCCGTCGCTCTATCTGGCAGGTATCTACGGCGAACTGGTCGGCTCGGATTCCTTCGACGGCGCGCTCTACAAAGTCGGTGCCGAGGGCGAGGTTTATCTTAACCGCTTCTCGGTCGAGGCCTTTGCCGGCGTCCAGGGGTCGACGGAAGGCGGCGATGTCTATTTCAACGGTGATCTCACCGGGGCTTTCTATCCGGTCGATAATCTGCGGCTTTCAGCAGGCATCGCGACGGCCCTTGAAGAAGTTTACGGAGAGGCGGGTGCGGAATTCGCTTACCAGACCAATAGCGGGTTTGCTCCAGCCGTCTTCGTCGACAGCGCCTTCAATGAGGATTTCGTGTCGGTCCGTGGTGGCCTTCGCGTCTATTTCGGCGGCAAAAGCAAGAGCCTGATCGAGCGTCACCGACAGGACGATCCGAAGATTCGGATCGGCAACACGCTTGACGGCTTCGTCGCGCTGGCCGCAAGCTCGGATAATGACTCGGACAACGGCGATGGTGAAGTAGCGCAGCCACCAAAGGACCCGTGTTCCGGACCAGCTGTTCCTCCAGAATGTGACAAGCCGGCTCTCCCGCTTGAATAGCAGCTAAGCCGTTTCGATCCGATGGCCAGGCCTCCTCAGGTCTGGCCATCGGATTGATGGTCTCGATATTTTTCCGAGATGACGAAACTTGCGATACGGCCTCGGATAGACCTTATCGCCCGAATGCTGAATGAATATTAGAAGCTCCAGCGCCGGGCTTTTGCAAACATGAAGTCGCGAAATGCTTCCAGCTTGGCCTGGCTCCGCATCGCTTCGGCATAGACGAAAAAGGTGTCGAAGGTCGGCACCTCGACTTCCGGAAGGATATGGATAAATCCGGAATCGTGGTCGACAATGTAGTCCGGAAGCATAGCGATCCCGAGACCGCGCTTAACGGCGCTCCGGATCGAATTGAGATCGTTCATCTGCAAGCTGGGCTGAAGGCGTTCTCCACTGGAGACCTGCACCGTTTCCAGCCAGTTCAGATTCCGCAGATAAGCGATGACCGGCTCGCCGAAAGTGATCAATCGGTGATTTTGCAGCTCTTCCAATGATTGAGGCTGCCCCTTGCGGCGCACATAGTCCTCGCTCGCCCAGAGGTGGAAGTGAACAGTGAAGAGTTTTCGCTGAATGAGATCCGGCTGCTGCGGCTGACGCAGCCGGATCGCGCAGTCCGCTTCGCGCATCGTCAGATCCAGTTCTTCATTGGAGAAGAGGAGCTGTAACTGAACATCCGGATATTGCTGCATGAATTCATCGACGCGCTTGGCTAGCCATCCCGTGCCAAGCCCGACCGTCGTGGTCACGCGGAGTGGACCGCTCGGCTTGTCCTTCGATTCGGTCAGGTTTGACCGAACCGTCTCGAGCTTCAGCAGGACTTCCTGGGCGGTGTTGAACAGCGTTTCACCTGCCTCCGTCAGCACGAGGCCGCGCGCATGGCGGTGAAAGAGCGAGACGCCAATTTCGTGTTCCAGTGCGCTGACCTGCCGGCTGATCGCCGATTGCGAAAGGTTGAGTGTGTCTGCCGCATGTGTGAACGAACCAGCTTGCGCCGCGGCGTGAAAAACCCGCAATTTGTCCCAATCGACCGGCATACTTTGCTCCTCTTGCTGCCGATCCGACAACCGGGCCTTGCGGCTCAGTCTTATTCGGCAGCCTGTACTTCGGTTTCCGATGCAATACCGGCGAGATAGCGTTCGGCCTCAAGGGCAGCCATGCAGCCAAGGCCGGCGGCGGTAACGGCTTGGCGATAGATATCGTCTGCCACATCGCCTGCGGCAAAAACGCCGGGCACCGAGGTGCGGGTCGAATCCGCTTCCGTCCAGAGGTAGCCGTTGGGCTTCTGCTTCAGCTTGCCCTCGAAGAGCGAAACGGCCGGCGCATGCCCAATCGCGACGAACACGCCGTCAATATCCATTTCGCGGGTCTCGCCCGTTGTCACATCTTTCAGACGGACAGCATTGACCGATGGCGGAAGGGGCGCCTTGGGTTGGGTGCCAAGCATTTCGTCGACCTCGGTATTCCAGAGGATTTCGACATTCTTCTGGCGGAACAGACGATCCTGAAGGATACGCTCGGCGCGGAATTCGTCGCGACGGTGAACGACTGTCACCTTCTCTGCGATATTGGCAAGATAAAGGGCCTCCTCGACCGCTGAATTGCCCCCGCCGACCACAAGCACATGCTTGCCGCGATAGAAGAACCCGTCACAGGTTGCGCAGGCTGAGACGCCAAATCCCTTGAACGTCTCTTCGCTCGGTAGTCCAAGCCATTTGGCTTGCGCACCCGTTGCAATGATGACGGAATCGGCGGTCCATACCGCTCCGCTGTCGCATGTGATGCGGAACGGGCGGATATCCAGATTGACGTCCGTCACGATATCCGAAACGAGACGCGCCCCGACATTTTCGGCCTGCTGACGCATCTGCTCCATCAATTGCGGCCCCATGATGGGGTCTGCAAAGCCGGGATAGTTCTCCACATCGGTGGTAATCATCAACTGGCCGCCCTGCTCCAGCCCTGCAATCAGGACCGGCTCCAGCAGAGCGCGCGAGGCATAGATGGCAGCGGTATAGCCAGCCGGGCCGGAACCGATGACGAGGACGCTTGTGTGCTGAGCGGACGCTGGCATTCATGTCTCCTGAGACGACGTATGGCTGGCTCGCCCTGTACCAGGACAGGGCTATTAAGTTGGCAGATAAGCGTAGGCCTTGGCCGCCCGCAAGGTCAGCGGGCCGAATCCCACGATTCATTGGCCAGGCGGCGGTAGATCGCGAGCAACGTTTCGACTTCCGTTTCGATCGAAAAATGTTGCTCGGCATAGCGCCGCGCCGCCACGGCCATCGCTTTCCGTTCAGCCTCATTATCCATAAGACCGGCGAGCGGACCAATCATCGCATTCTCATTTCCCGGCTCTATGAGAAAACCCGTTTCGCCGTCGACGATGAGTTCGGGAAAAGCGCCGACCCGTGTGGCGACCGTCGGAACGCCTGTCGACAATGCTTCCAGAACCGTCAGACCAAACCCTTCCCAGCGTTGTGGGGCCACGAAAATATCGAGTGCCTTGTACCATTGCGGCACTTCGTCGACCGGTACTTCCGGCGGATAGAGAATCCTGTCGGCAAGACCTGCGGCCTCCGCTTTGCTCTGGAGTTCGCCGAGGAAAGCCTGGTGGCCCTCCGTCGCGCGTCCCAGCACCACCCCCTGCCAGGCCGGGCGTTCCGCGAGAAGCGCGATCATCGCCTCGACGAAGACGTCAGTGCCCTTTTGCCTGCGGATACGTCCAAAACAGCCAATCGTGGGTCTCTCGGGAAGCCCAAGCGATTTTCGTGACGCAGCCCGGTCGGAAGGAGGTGAAAAGCTGTCTATATCGATGCCGTGATGGACGACGTCTGATGGCACGGCCAGATAGGCCTGCCCCGCCGCCGAGGTGGCAATGACGTGATCCATCCGGGAGATCAGAAAACGGCTCCAAGCGGTATGGTGCCGTTGAGAGGCTGAGGTGAAGAGCAGCTTCCAGCGTCCGAACAGAAGGTCACGGAGAACGAGCCCCAGCAGCATTTCGGTATTGCGCCGGGCATGGAAGACCGGCTGGCCAGACCGCCGCCGATAGCCCTCCCGCAGAAGCCGCAACGTGCCGATCGTCGGCACATCGTGCGGCAATCCCGTCCCGTAGGCAGCAACCGGCTCCTTTTGAGCCTGCAATGGCACCAGACGTGCGATCGTCGCGGTGACACCGGACAGCCGTCGCTTCAGATTGGGCGCGACCGCCAGCAAAGGTTCAGGCGATGCCGCGCGGCGCGCTGCGGGCGGGGACGTAACCATCAGGGTTTTTCTTTGAAAAGACGTATGTATTGGTCGCAGATCGCCTGTTTGGAAAAACGGCTTTTGAGGGTTGCCATCCCCCCCGCTGCCAGACGTTCTGCCAGGCCGTCCTCTTCTTTTAACCTCGCGAACGCTTTGGCAAAGCCCTCCGCATCGCCGATATCGACCATCAGGCCATCGGCGCCGTCCTCCATGAACCAACTCGGGCCTTCGCACCGTGTCGAGACCACCGGCTTGCCCTGTGCCCATGCCTCCAGCACGACATTGCCGAGAGGCTCGTGGTTGGAAGCCATCGCGAAGGCGTCGCTGGCCGCGACAAACGGCCGGATATCGGACTGCCAGCCGAGAAATTTGACCCTGTTTTCGACACCGCGTTCCTTCGCCTGCTCCGCCAGAGCCTCCGCCAGTTCGCCGTCGCCCATGATCCAAAGATGAATGGAGGGGTTGAGAGCGGCTGCATCGATCAGAACGTCAAAACCCTTGCGGGGCACGAAGCGGCCCATCGTCGAGACCACGAAATCGTCCGGGCCCGCGCCATATGCAGCGCGATCGACCGGCGCAACGCGCTCCTCATTCGTGAAATTCGTAATGACCTCGACATTGCGCGTCCAACCAAGTTCACGCACACGCTCCGCTATGCCTGGCGTATTGCAGACCAGCGTGTCGAGCCGGTCGAAATGCTTGAGGCGTAGCGGATAATCGCCCAGCCGCGCGATCTTGTGTGTCTTCGGGTCGGCGGGCATCAGCTTGGCTCCCTTCGGCATCCATGCCAACACTGCATCCGGTCTTTCTTTACTGACACGCCGTTTCATCCGTAGCGGCAAGAGCAGCCTGTCGGTCGACAAATCCCGAAAATGGCTTTCGATAATCGTGGCATAGGGCGCGATGGCTGGCCGCCAAAGACGTTTCGGGCGGATGACGGCGGTCTGTTCGACCCCGCGTTCGCCGAGCGCGGCGACGAGATGGGTAAAAAAACGCTCCGCGCCGCCATCCTTGCCAAAATGAAAGTGAAAGACCTTCAAGCGATGTCCCTTTCTTCGCTGTTCCCGGATTCACGCCACCAGATTTCCGTCCCATCCTCCACGGGTGGGCCATCACGCAATGCCGTGCGCTCGAACTTCTTCGCTTCCGTCATGAAGGAATAGGCCGCGCCGGTCATCGCCTGGATCAGGCCCGGCACGCCGCAGCGCCACAGGCCCGTGCGGAAATAAAGACGAAGAAAATAGGTTGTCGGACTGAACAGGAGTTTGACGACACTGGGCTTTCGTCCCCTCTCCAGCTGCATGTCCGCTTTCAGCGAGGAATAGTTGTTCTCCTTGAGGATCTGCTCATCGAGCGGCAACGGCCTGAAATGCAGGAGACTCCCCTCTTTGGAAGGGCGAACCTCTCCATCCGGAACGATCCCCTCATGAACCATCAGCGAAAGATCGTATGTGCCTCGTCCTTTCCGGATCAGACGCAGATTGCGCCGCTCATGAGCGTGCTCCGGCGTATAACCGTACCCAATCAGGAAAGGCCGACGCGCAATCTTCCAGCCGGCAATGTGATCGGAGGCCGCGAGCAAAGCCGGCAGGGCGTCGACCAAGGCGCGGTCGAGACGCTCATCCGCATCGATGTTCAGACACCATGGTTGCGTGCACTGCTCCAGCGCAAACTGTTTCTGCGCGGCATAACCCGGCCAGCCACGCTCAAAAAGGCGGATCGGAAAGCCGCGCTCGGCATAATCCGCAATCAGATCAAGCGTGCCGTCAGTCGATCCGGAGTCGACGACGACAATCTCGGAGCAGCAACGCAGGCTTTCGAGACAATTGCCGAGATAGGCGGCCTCATTCTTGCATATGATGAAGGCGGAGAGCGGAAGTGCCATTAACTGGTTCTATCCTTCCCGCGATCGAGCGCCGAAACAAGAAAGCCGCTTGATCGCAATGTTTCCATATCCTTGAGATGCACCGAGCCGTTATATTCGAAACTCTCCGGCATCGCCGTGTCCATCTGGTCCTGCATCTGCTTATAGATGGAAGCACCGTCATAGTGCTGTCGATTTTCGACGACGGCAGCAACCTGCTGCTTCAAATCCGAAAAGATTTTGAAATGCAAAAGCACGCCCCATTCTGTCGGGGAGTTGCGCCATGAGGGGTCAGGGGCATGAATGGATTTGCGCAGGCTGGTATCTGAATCCCACCACAGGACCGGATATTTCGTCAATTTCGCATTGACGCCGAACACCCGGTGTCTTGGCCCGCCATAGATCGAAATATTTCCACTTTCTGACCGCTCATATCGATATCCATCGCGATCGAAATGGTCGGCGACGTCCCAGGGATAACCGCCGGAACCCGCGTCGAATTTCGCATGAGACAGAGACCCGATGGGATACAGATCGATCATCGGCGCGATGATGCGCCGCTTGTTCAAGCCGAAGATACGGCGAAGATAGGTTTTGAAGTCCATCTTCCCGTTACACGGCGGTATCAGATATTCATCCGAGTCCACGTTGATGTACCAGCGATCGAAGCCATAGGAGAGCGCAAGCTGCTCCCGCCACAGGCGGCCCCGTCGGGCTTCGGCAAATCGAAGCTTGGAAGTGTAGAGATCCACGTCGGCCTGACCGCTGAGAAATTCGACGCTTCCATCCTCGGACCCGTCGTCGACGAACACGAACCTGTCCACGCCCAGACTGCGATAGTGCTTGAGGAAGGACGGGAGAAATCTCATCTCGTTCCGAGCCGTACAAAGACAGATCAAGTCGGTGGGAGCGACGGTCGAGGGCCCCGACCCTGAAACCGCGTGCAGCTTGGCTTTCGAACGATCACGTGCGAAACGGAAAGCATTCCGCGCTTTATAAGCAAACGCCTTGGGGAGACTGTAATCGTCGGTATAAGAAGGCACGCCTTTGAGAAAAGGATATTCTGCCATCGCATCCTTCATAAATCTGCGTCTCGACCAATCTGAAATCACGTATTCTCGCGAAATTCTATCGCGCTTTTGAGAAAGTCCCTCGAACGAAGCGATTGAGGGCCTGTATAATTGATCGTCTTTTCATAGATGAAATTCGAGCTTTCTGCTTTCTCCAAATGGTTTTTTAGGGCGATATAATTTTCAGCACCACCCATGTGCTGCCCCTCCTGGATTGCCTGCTGAACCTGGCCGGCAAGATCGGAGAAGATTTTGAAATGAAGGAGTACGCCCCATTCGGTCGTCCAATTGTAGCGAGCCGGTTTCGGCCAATGAACCGATGCTCCGAGTGTGCAAGCTCGATCCCAATAGAGAAGAGGGTATTTCATCAGATGATTGTCGGAATGAAAGACCCGCCGCCTCACGCCGCCGAGCAGGATCGGACCAGCCTGCTCTAGCCGGCCTTCATAATCGCCTCCGTCAAATAAGGGGGCTACCTCCCATGGCTTCTCACCATTTGTGCCGTGAAAGACCGCTTCCTCGAGTTCCCGCGGATAGAAATCGATCATCGGCGCAGCGACACGTCTGATGGCTCTTCGGTTCAGTACCGCAACGTAATCACTCAATGGCATTTGATCGTGCAGTGGCGCGATGAAATATTCGTCACTATCCACATTCAAATACCATCGTCCAAATCCATAGCGACACATGAGCCATTCACGCCACACCTTACCGCGCCGAGCCTCACGATATCGCCTTGCCGAGACCCACAGGTCGACATCTTCCTGCGCTTGCAGAAACTCTCGCGATCCGTCGGTCGACCGATCATCGACGCATATGAAGCGTGAGACGCCCATCGATCGATAGTGCTCGAGAAAACTCGGTAGAAATCTCAGATCATCATGGCAGAGAA
This sequence comes from Notoacmeibacter ruber, assembly GCF_003668555.1. Classification (NCBI taxonomy): domain Bacteria; kingdom Pseudomonadati; phylum Pseudomonadota; class Alphaproteobacteria; order Hyphomicrobiales; family Notoacmeibacteraceae; genus Notoacmeibacter; species Notoacmeibacter ruber. The sequence continues at coordinate 1,872,562 of NZ_RCWN01000001.1, forward strand.
AGACGCAAGCGATGGCGTCACCAGAAAAACGTTCGGGGCCGGCACCGCTCGACAGCGAAAGCTCGGCGATGCGCAGGTTTTTCAGGTATCGGTATTGAGCAGATAGAAAATCTCGCAGACGCATCGTGTCATCTGCGCTGCGAACCGCTCCCTCGCCGCAAAACGGATAGGAAAAAGGGGTGCCTTCATCATTTGCCATTTCGGCCCCCAATTTCGCTTAAAAGTCTCAGGCGCTTAGCGCCACTTCACTTCGAGGATTTCGTAGTATTTGCTCCCGCCAGGCGCTTTCACCTCGATTGAATCGCCAACCTTCTTGCCGATCAGCGCACGGGAGATCGGCGAGGAAACGGAAATCCGACCCTCCTTGGGATCAGCCTCCTGATCGCCGACGATCTGATAGGTCTTTTCGTCTTCCGTATCCTCATCGACGAGCCTGATCGTCGCGCCGAACTTGATCGTGTCGCCGCTCATCTTGGAGACGTCGATAATTTCCGCGCGAGTGGTTAGATCTTCGAGTTCCTTGATCCGGCCCTCATTCAGGCTCTGCGCTTCCTTGGCCGCATGGTATTCGGCATTCTCGGAGAGATCGCCATGGGCGCGCGCTTCCGAAATCGCATCGATGATGCGCGGCCGTTCTTCCTGCTGGCGCCAGCGCAGTTCTTCCTTCAGCTTGAGATGACCCGGAGCGGTCATGGGCACTTTCTGCATTGTCTCATTCCATTTGTACTGACGCCGATAGCGGCCACGGAAGGCTTGGCCATCGACCAAAAAAGAAACCCCCGGTCGCCATTTCGGCGGCCAGGCGTTACATCCACCATGAGTCTAGCGAACCGTTTTGCTGCTGCCAAGCGGGGGGACGACGTCCACTACGCAACTTGACTTCGCGATCCTATCGCGCAACTGGCCCGCGATAATCCACATGGGGATCAATTCGGCATGAAAATCTTCCTGATCATCCTCGCCATTCTTGTCGCCGTTGCAATTGCTGCGTTTCTTGGCGCGATCGCTTACGGCAGACTGACGGGATGGGAGACCCGAACGCGAAAGGCCGATCAGGGCATGTATGATTTTGACGCGGCACAGCGTTCCGCGACTGATAATGACGCGCTGGGCTGCACGAAAGGCCTCTGCGCCGAGCCGGACGTGGTCCTGCCGGAGCCGCCCGACAGCGCCGAAAACGCATTCGCGCGGATTGAACGGCACATCGAAGCCGACCGATCGGAGGTCGAGCGGGTGGATGATCGCTCAGATATCACATATCGCCGTTATGTCGTTCGAACGCCGCTCATGCGGTTTCCCGACACTGTCGACCTGCGCTGGTCGCCGGAAGGTTGGCGCGCCATGAGCCGCTCTCTACTTGGACGAAGCGATCTCGGCGCCAATGAAAAACGCCTGCGCCAGTGGTTCGATATCGAGAATGACTGACGTCGCATTGCCGCAAACCGCCTCAGCAGATTTTCCGCTCAGAACACGCCTGATAGCTGCTTTCATGCTGCTGTTTGCCGGCGCGATCTGGGGCATGGGCTTCGTCGCCCAATCCACGGCGATGGATTCGCTTGGACCGTTCGGGTTCATCGCTGCCCGGTTTGCCGTGGCGACGGTCGGCCTTCTGCCCTTCGCATGGCTGGAACTGCGCAAGGCGCGCCGCTTGAGGGAAAGCGGCAAGGCGCTTCCCGATCACGGCACGCTGATGCCGGAATGGGGTGGTTATGCGCTGGCGGGCCTTGCCTTCTTCACCGGCATGGCGACCCAGCAAGTCGGGCTGGTAACGACGACCGTCGGCAATTCCGGCTTTCTCACAGGCCTATATGTTGTTTTCACGCCTTTCATCGTGCTTCTGCTCTTCCGCGAGAAGCCGAGGGCGATCGTCTTCCCTGCCAGCGCGCTGGCCCTCTTCGGTATTTTCCTACTGTCGGGTGGCCTTGGCGGCAGCCTCAACTCCGGCGACTGGTGGACCATTCTCAGCGCGAGCTTCTGGGGTCTTCAGGTGGCGCTCACCGGCCGCCTCTCAGAGCGCACCGGTCTGCCCGTCACGCTGACGACGGTGCAGATGGTGGTTGCATGCCTTCTGGCCCTGCCCCTGGCGCTCGTCTTCGAGACCGTCAGCACGGCGTCACTCCTGGTCGCCCTGCCCGAAATCATCTACACAGGCCTTTTTGCAGGCGGTCTCGCCTTTTCGCTTCAGGCGCGAGGCCAGCGCTACGTCAAACCCGGGCCGGCGGCGATCCTTCTGTCCTCAGAGGCGGTCTTCGCCGCCATCTTCGGCGCCATCATCCTCGGTGAGCGTCTGGCATCCATCGCGCTTGTCGGCTGCGGCCTGATCCTTGCCGCGATCCTTCTCGCCCAATGGCCGCAAAAGCGCCCGAAATCCTAAAATTCGGGATAACTTTGAATTCATTTGTCGCGGCTAAAATACCCGGACTGGCCGCGTGGAAGGCCAGCACCTTGTGTATCCGGGTTGCGTATCATGGTCCGTCCGTCCCACCTCCGTCTCATGGCCGCCATCGGCGGCGCCCTGCTCGCCCTGTCGGGCTGTGGCGACGATTCCGGCCGCTATAGCGGCGCCTACGGCTTCGCGGGAGGGTTCGGAAGGACAGTCGACGGCTACGGCGCGCCCGCCGTCATGCCGCGCGAGGAGGCCGAGTGCCGCCGCAAGCTCAAGCGCATGAAGGTGCAATACACCGATGTGGCCCCCATCCATGACGGCCCCAGTTGCGGCATCGAATGGCCGGTCCAGCTCACCCGCCTGCCCGGCAAGGTGGCAGTGGAGCCGGCCGCGACGCTGACCTGCCAGATGGCGCTGGCGACGGCGGTCTGGGCCAAGGAGGAGCTGAACCCCTCCGCCCGCTGGCGCTTCTTTTCCGGCGTCGAGAAGATCCGCAACGGATCGAGCTATCGCTGCACGCGCATAGGCGGCAGGGGCAAGTGGAGCGCCCACGCATCCGGCAACGCGCTCGACGTGATGGAGATCGTCCTGAAGAACGGCAAGAGCATCGACGTCACCAAGCCCGGCTTCTTCTCGTTCCGCCAGAAGGGGCTTCTGAACGCGGTGCGCGAGGACGCCTGCCCCTATTTCACCACCGTGCTCGGCCCCGGCTACGACAAAGCCCATGGCGACCATTTCCACTTCGACCTGATGAGCCGGAAGAACGGCTACCGCGTCTGCAAGTGACGGCTTCGCCAGCGCCTTGGCCACGCGAGCGACCAACAGGAGATCGCCCATGAGACTGCCGCTCCCGGCCCTCGCCATCCTCGCCGCCACGCTCGCCCTTCTAACAGCCTGCACCGGCGGAGTGCCGGGCGAGCGTCCCGCCCCAGCCGAACCCGATCCGCTGCCCGACTCCGACCGGGTCTGCACGCAGCAATATGAACCGGTCTGCGCCCGGCGCGATGGCGACATGCGCACGTTCGGAAACGCCTGCGAAGCCGGCGCGGCGGGCTACCGCACGGTCCATGACGGGCGATGCGAAGACAAACGCTGAGGCCGCGCCTCACTGCACGGTGAATTCGACACCCTTGGAATTGCGATAGCGGTTCGGCCCGATCTTCTCGAAGGTCACGCATTCGGTGCCCTTGGCCGGGCCGCGCGGAAAGGTCGTGCAGACCTGGTTGCCGTTAGCGCGCCAGGTGCCGTCGACCGAGCCGAGGAAGGCGCGCGCCGTCACCGTGCCATTGGCGCGATAATTGAGCGTGATGGCCATGCCGAAGCGCCGCGTCTTGATGGTCTTGCCTTCCATCTGCGCCTTGATTTCGGCGGCGGTGAGCGGCGCGGCGCTGGCGGGCGAGACCGCGCCAGCCAGAGCGGCAGTCGCGATGGCCATCGCGATAAGGGCGGAAGGAAACAGGGCGCGCATGGAAATCCTCCGGTCCGATGCGAACGGCGCGGCGGGATGCGCGCCATGCGGCAGACTAGCCGATGGCACCGGAACGGCCAAACGGCCCGCCCGGTTTCGCCGATAGCGGAGAAAACCGCACGGCGCGGCCGTCCGCGAAACGGCGGACATGCCGAAAGACCCGCTGGCCATGCGCGTCGGCCGCCGGCGGGTGGGAAAGGAAATGAGCAAAGACGGTGGCCGGAAAGGCGCGTGTCCTTGGGTGGTGTGAGTGCGACCTTCCGGCCACCGTCCAGGCGATTATCGACTGAGCGTCTCTGTGACGGCAGCATCCTTCCCGGCGGAGACCCGCCCGTGAATACTGCCGCCTCCTGCTTCAGCTCTCCGCTCGTGCTCCGAGCGTTCAGCCCTCGGATCGACAAATCGTTGTCGATCCGCAAGACGGGCTTCACTGCCCCGCAGGCTCGAACGGTCTTGGCTCACCGAAAGTCCGTAGCCAAAGGGGTGAGGAATGGTCCGCGAAGCGGACCGGAAGCCAACGATTTGGCTTTCGGAATGACGAACGGGCGAAGCGGAAGCGAGCCCCGGCACCCACCACCGATGACCACGGATTCGTCACCGGCGCGCTACGGTGAGAAGCGGTCCGCTTCAACGGACGGAAAGCAGAGCTTTACGAGCGCCGAACGCCCGGAGCCGAAGCGGAGGGCAGGCCCCATCGAAATCTCCGGTTCGCGATCCGTGCTCCGCACCTCAAGGAAGGCAGTGCGGGCCAGGATAAGGGAGGTTGGAAGGGCGTGGATAGGACCGGCTGATCAATCAGAATAAATTTGCTAGTTTTCGTCTAAGCTAAGCTTTACGAGTCAGCAATAGAAAGAGATGGCGAACTGCTCAGCGCTATATTCGTAGCCTTAATTATTCCATCAGCATTAATGGAAATAACCTTCTCATGTAGCGACTCAGCGGTCAAAATATCAGCTTGATCAGTGACATCCGACGCATTTGGAGCTGCACTCATAATCTTGGTTATAGCAGCGAGTTGAGGGTCTCCATTTTCAATGGACTCCATAATGGATCGATGGGTAGCCCCATCGTAAAGCCCATCGATAATCTCACCGGTACCGTCTACCATCTTCTGAAGTACTTTTTGACCATCCTCGGAAGCGCGTAAACTGAGTATCTTACCGTAATCAATTGCATATATCACGTAGGATTCAAGCTTTCCGATGACGTCATTATAGTACTGATAGTTGTTATCAATCAAATGTATCAACCGTTGAGCCCAAAGATCTTGTAAAAGTAAACTTTGCCGATCAACGTCTGTAGAAACAGAAAATATCTTGGTTTTCTCGTGTAGGCAGTGCTGAAAGAGAAGCTCGAAAAGCTCTAAAGAATTTTGAGAAGATCCATCGAAATTTGATACTTTTGTGTTTGCAAAATAGTTTATCGCCGACGCTTGAACTGCTTTCATACTAATTGGCAATTGTGCGGTGCCGTGGGTTGCACAGCATTCTGCAATCATCGCCAAAAAATCTCTTGGGTTACCTTCGGACGTTCTGACAAAGAAATCAAAAGCTTTCTCAGATTCAAAAACCTCTGAAAAGAGCTTGTCAAATATAGCATTGATTTGGGCCGCGATAAATTTCGTGGGGTCATTAAAATCCATCTCGTATATTTCTCTGCCAATTGCCTCTAAAAAATGCTTTAGAAGTATAAGTAGCAGAAATGATTTAACTGACTCCTTATCTAAATCAAATGTAAATATATGATTCAAATCAGTTAATTCTGTAATATCTATCCCCGGCTGAAGCCCAATTCTTCGACCAGAGGAAACCGACGTGAAAGAAGTCAAATATTTCAAGGCACCGATTTTACAGGAAATCCGATTTGAAGTACCAATCGTTCGCCTTATCATTTCGGCAAATATAGGCTGAATATTTCTATCTATCTGAGACCATTCATCAATCAAAAAGACAATTTGTTCAACACCAAACGACTCTGCAAGTTCATTGAACGCCAATCTAATTTCAGAAATATCGATAAAATGACTTGCCTCGATTACATACTCTGTAAATTCTTCATTCGAAATAGAAGCATTTCCAGAAATCGCAAAGTCTATATCGAATTTTTTCGACGATATGTGCGAAGAAGCGCCAGCATCTGCCCTAGCATCCGACTTTCTTTTGACAGTTTTCTTATAACCCTCTATTCGCTCCCGCATATTTTCGTTGCGAAACGCCCGCCTGAGCCGCTTGGATGCGGCCTTGATCCGCGACTGGGTGCGAACTGACTTATACCATGATACCCATTCTTCATCGAGCACTGGTGGAGTTTCATAATTACTTGCTAACTCTATAGCTCTCTCGGCGCACACATTTAAAAAATTGGAAAAAAATATTTCGACAACATCAATATCCGTCAATACCGGGGCAATTCTACTTATATCCAACTCTCTCATATCGAAGTAAATAGGTATACATTTATAATAAGGCACTCTCTGACGAGAAACTTCCTCGAAACACTTTAATATATGAGTCTTTCCTGTGCCGTTTCTGCCGTATATAACTTGTGTATTTTTATTATTAAGTAGACTTATATCTAAAACAGGAACGTAGCTGGGAAAGAAAGCAGAAAAATCGTCAGATTTTTCTGCTCTGTGCTTCAAGCTACTTATCATATCAACGATTTTAGATGCACTCAAAATCTTGGTGCGATAAATAGATTTAGAACCGGTCGGAAAATCTGACATTCGATTTCCTTATTGATCATTCAGGCGTTGTATCTCTCTTCAGAAATCGAAGCTTTTGCAAAAGCTTCGATTCGTTAGAAGCTCTCATCGGGGACGACTGTAACATCGCTGAGTAGCTTTGCCATAAAATTTTGATAACGTGTTAGACCGAGAGCACGGCATTTTAGTAAAGTTCCAACTTTACCCAAGTGGGGCATTGTTTTGGCCGCGTTCGCTGCGCCGGCCCGATCCTTTCCGTGATTGGCAGGGAAGCGCTGAAAGAGTAGCGAACCGGTCGAGCCACCCTTTCCCTATTGGCTCCTTTCCCCAACCATCGCGGGCCGGAAAATATTCCGGCCTGGGGCGTCGTAACCCCTCATAGAGCGGTCGGTATCGACCGGTAACGATACCTCCTCGCGTCGATATGGCCGGGGAGGCTGCGGCGTATGTCCAGAGCTCCGGCTTAAAGGCCGTAGCGGTCGTCTTCGTGCGGCTTACGAACTCCCCGGTCACCAGAGGTCCATCCTCGGGTGACCGATTTCCTTCAAACGGGGAGTTGCCGATGAACGACTATAATTTCCGTGCCGATCTGCTCGACACATTCCAGTCCGCGCCGGACGCGATCAAATCGCTGATGCTGATTCTGCCGCTGGCCTTTGCGCTCGGCCTAATCGCGCTGGTGTTGCATCACCGCCGCGCGGCCTGGCGCATGGAACGCCACGACGCGATGGAGCGTGACGCGCGCGAAGCCGAGTGGGAGCGGATGATGGAGACGACGCTTGCCGATCTGCGCTGGCAGGAGGATGGCGGGACGGCCCGACCGCCGCACCCGCTGCGCAAGGATGAGCGCTTCGACGAGACCTTGATGCTGGGCCGGAATTAGGGGTGCTATACGATAGGTGGCCACTCTCTCCCCCTCGGGGAGAGGTGCCCCGTCAGGAGTAGAGAGGGGTTCTGACGCCCCCACCCCCCTCTCTGTCGGCTGCGCCGACATCTCTCCCCAAGGGGCGAGAGTGGCGCGGCATACACCCTTCCCCGTCGTGGGAGATGGGCGGTTCCTGCTTCGCCGTGATGACGTTCGATGGTGCCGTGCATGGATCCTCGGGTCAGAGCCCGAGGATGACGACCGTGTGGGAAGGGAGGCCTACTTTCCCGGCTTGCCGCTCTTCGTCGGGCGCTTCTTGCGCTTGGCGTCGCCCTCGTCTTCATAGGAGCCAAGCCCGATCTTGGCGCGGCGCACCGGCTTGACCTCATCGGCAATGTCCGCGGCTGACAGGCCCGGCACCTTTTCCGGCGCGGGGTGGATGACGCGGCTGGTATGGACCGGCTTCTCGGGCAGCGCGCCCCCCTTCCCCTTGATCTTCTCGGTGCGACCGACGGTCATCTCGTCGAGACCCGGCTTGCGGAAGTAGCTGCCCGCCGCTCTCTCCCCCTCGGGGAGAGATGGCCCGTCAGGGGCAGAGAGGGGTTCTGGCGCCGAGGGTTGCCCCCTCTCTGTCGGCTCCTCCGACATCTCTCCCCCTGAGGGAGAGAGTGCCGTGTCATCCTTTGAACGTTTCCCTTTCGGTGGCTTGCCCTGGGCCTTTCTCTTCCGCGAGTCCTGAGTGTTTTCGATGCCGGAGTCGCGCTCCATCGGATCGGCAAGCACTTCCAGCTCGGTCTGCTGGAGGCGGCGCACCTCGTCGCGCAGGCGCGCGGCGGTCTCGAAATCGAGATCGGCGGCGGCATCGCGCATCTGCTTTTCCAGCGCTTCGAGATGGGCGCGCAGATTGTTGCCGACCAGCGCGCCTTCGTCCCTGGCCGCGCCCTTCCTACCCTTCGCGCCGGTAATGTCGGCGCGGACATGGTCGCTTTCGTAGACGCTCTCCAGAATGTCGGAAATCTGGCTCTTCACGCTCTCCGGCGTGATGCCCTGCTCCTCGTTCCACGCCTGCTGCTTTTCGCGGCGGCGCGCCGTCTCGTCCATGGCGCGCTGCATGGAGCCGGTGACCTTGTCGGCATAGAGGATGACCCGGCCGTCCACATTGCGCGCGGCGCGGCCGATGGTCTGGATCAGCGAGGTTTCGGAGCGCAGGAAGCCCTCCTTGTCGGCGTCCAGAATGGCGACGAAGCCGCATTCTGGAATGTCGAGACCCTCGCGCAGCAGGTTGATGCCGACAAGCACGTCGAACGCGCCGAGCCGCAGATCGCGGATGATCTCGATGCGCTCCACCGTGTCGATGTCGCTGTGCATGTAGCGGACGCGGATGCCCTGCTCATGCAGATATTCGGTGAGGTCTTCCGCCATGCGCTTGGTCAGAACGGTGCAGAGCGTGCGGTAACCGGCCTCGGCGGTGGCGCGGATTTCGCCCAGCACGTCGTCCACCTGGCTGCTGGCGGGCCGCACCTCGACGGGCGGATCGATCAGGCCGGTCGGGCGGATCACCTGCTCGGCGAAGACGCCGCCGGCGGCGTTCATCTCCCAGTCGGCCGGGGTGGCGCTGACGGCGACGGTGGCGGGGCGCATCGCGTCCCATTCCTCGAAGCGCAGCGGCCGGTTGTCCATGCAGGACGGCAGGCGGAAGCCATATTCGGCCAGCGTCGCCTTGCGGCGGAAGTCGCCGCGATACATGGCGCCGATCTGCGGAATGGTGACGTGGCTCTCATCGATGAAGAGCAGCGCATTGTCGGGAATGTATTCGAAGAGCGTGGGCGGCGGCTCGCCGGGTTTCCTACCCGTCAGATAGCGCGAATAGTTCTCGATGCCGGGGCACGCGCCGGTGGCGGCCATCATCTCCAGGTCGAAGCGGGTGCGCTGTTCCAGTCGCTGCGCTTCGAGAAGGCGCCCGGCCTTCTCCAGCTCTTCCAGCCGCCATTTCAGCTCGGCCTTGATGCTCTCCATCGCCTGGTTGAGCGTCGGCTTCGGCGTGACGTAGTGGCTGTTGGCGTAGATCTTGACGCTGGAAAGTTCGCCGGTCTTCTTGCCGGTCAGCGGGTCGAATTCGGTGATCTGCTCGACCTCGTCGCCGAACAGGCTGATGCGCCAGGCCTGGTCTTCCAGGTGGGCGGGGAAGATCTCGATCGTATCGCCCCGCACACGGAACGAGCCGCGCACGAAATTGACGTCCTGGCGCTTATATTGCTGCGCGACCAGGTCGGCGAGAAGCTGGCGCTGGTCGATGCGGTCGCCGACGGCGATCTGGAACGTCATCGCGGTATAGGTCTCGACCGACCCGATACCGTAGATGCAGGAGACCGACGCGACGATGATGACGTCGTCCTTCTCCAGAAGCGAGCGCGTGGCGCTGTGGCGCATCCGGTCGATCTGCTCGTTGATCGACGAATCCTTCTCAATGTAGGTGTCCGTCCGAGGCACATAGGCCTCGGGCTGATAATAGTCGTAATAGGAGACGAAGTACTCCACCGCATTGTTCGGGAAGAACTTCTTGAACTCGCCATAGAGCTGCGCGGCGAGCGTCTTGTTGGGCGCGAGAATGACGGCGGGCCGCTGCGTCTCCTCGATCACCTTGGCCATGGTGTAGGTCTTGCCCGAGCCGGTGACGCCGAGCAGCACCTGCGTGCGCTCGTTCTGATTGGCCGCCGCTACGAGATCGGCAATGGCGGTGGGCTGATCGCCCGAGGGCTCAAATGACGTCACCATGTCCAGCTTGATGCCGCCTTCGGACTTGGCGGGCCGCGCCGGGCGGTGCGGCATCCAGGTGCCGTCCTTCATCTCCGGCCTGCCATGCTCGATCAGGTTGGAGAGCGCTTCGACGGTCGCCGTCACCGCGCCGGTCGATTGGAGCTTGGACGCTTCTTCCAGGCTGACGTCGAGACCGGCGACGGGGTTGAGGCCCGCGGCTGCGCGTTCCTTCGGGTCGTTGGTGCCACCGATCAGGATGCCCGCACCGGTGCGCTTGTTACCGACCTCGCCGGAATTCTTCTTGGCGTCACGCTTCTTCTTGGCTTCGGCGGCGCGCTTCTTCTTTTCGGCGAGCACATCCTCGGCCTCGGCCTCCTGAACGCGCTTGCGGTGTTTCCCGGCCTCGGAGGCGCGCTTGCGATTGGCTTCCTTACGCGCGGCCTTGGCTTCGGCCTCTTCCGCTTCGCGCGCGAGATCCTTCGCCCAATCGGTGATCGAGCCGCCCTTGTAGGGCGCACCTTCGAAATCGGATTGCGGCGCCTCGCCGAAACCGGTTTCGGGCTTTTCAGTCTTGGGTGAAGAGGATCGTCTGGCCATCGCGTCAATATGGTGAAAGCGGCGGCGCTTGAAAAGGCGTTCGCGCTTTGTCTCCTGACAAAAACGAGTGGCGGGTGGGGGAGCGCCGCTCAGCGTTCCTCGTGCTGCAGCACGCCAGTAAACCCGACAATGGTTATGGCTGTCAGAATCGCACCGAGCAGACGAAGCGCCATAGAGCGGATCAATGCCAGCCAGCCAATGGCTAGATTGAAGCTGCGATCACGCTCATCGGCACCGATGCCGGGAATGCTTTCTGGAAGCGTAACCGGTAGGAAGCGATCCGTGTCAGCGCGCCAGAAGCTTTCGACGTTGAAGTCGAGGATGGGAACGAAAGTGTCGAAAGCGTGGAGGAAGGGCCGGAAAGGCGGATAATCCGCCGCCGTGCCGCCAGCCTCCGAGCGGAGCGTGTCGCCGACCCGCACTGGCTGGAACAGTCCCGCACCGTCGGCAGCCGACGTGCCGCCGCAAGCACCGTTCGCGCAAAGCTGCTCACCGCCCCAGAAGAGACTACCGGCGAATGCGATCACCGCGAGCGACCAGAGCAGCGTCTTGCCGGGCCGGTAGCCATAGTCGGAAACGAGGTGAAGAAACCAGCCGACGAACCGATGGCCGAGCGGCGTACCGTGCGCCCGGCGCGCCCGCAGACGCCGCTCGATCGTCACCTTGTTCGCCGCCCGGTCATAGCCCATTTCACGCAGCACACTGGCCGTCATTCGCCAGGGCTGCGGATCGAAGTTCAAGGTGAGATTCGCCGCAGGCTGGCCGGCCAGCCAGTCGATCCGGGCGGCGGCGATCGCGTCTTCGCCCGCCGGCGCGCGGCGAAAGCGGTTCCGCAATCGTTGGAAACGGCCGGAACCCACAGCGACCGGCGTCTCATGTACACCGTCGGGATATTCAAAGTGCCGGCATGTGAATCCATCAAGAATGAAATGCTGGCAGTCGATCGCTCCACTCTCGGTCGCGAGGCATTCGCGTTCCGCACAAATCTGACCACCCGCTCGAAGGGGCGGCGCCCAGCCGCTTTGGGTGTCGACCAGCGTATCGCAACGCGCCCGCGATAGATCAACGATACCGCGCGGTGTCCGACCGGGGAGTACCAGTTGCCCGTCGATCCGCGCCGAACGCAGGTCGAGTGCTACAAGTCTTTCGGTAACGTCCGATGTCGTGTCGTCAGACGCGAGAGCGGAGCACGTGAACACGCACAAAAACGCATTGAAGTGATCCGCGCTCATGGAATGACCGCAAAACCAACCATCGATGACAGCATCTGCAAGGTTCCACTGTCCCGCCCGACTTGTCGCGGCCTGAACGGCCATTCCGCCCGCATTGCGAAACTTGGCATTGTTCGCGTTGAACTGAACGTTGATCGTCGCGCTGTTCATGTCAAACAGCCCATCGACCTCCGCGCCATCCACGAACCAACCCTTCGCCCCGCAGTCTTGTGCGCTGATCGCCACTGCGCCGGTATTGCAAAACTTAGCATTGTTCGCACTGAACTGACTGTCGAGCGTCGCACTGTTGATGTCGAACAGCCCGTGGACCTCCGCGCCATTCATGAACCAGCCGATCGCCGCGCAGCCTTGTGCATTCACTGCCATCTCGCCGGCATTGCGAAACTTGGCGTTGTTCGCGGCGAACTGACCGCCGAGCGTCGCGCTGTTGATGTCGAACAACCCATCAACCTCCGCGCCATCCGTGCACCAACCCTTCGCCGCGCAGCCCTGTGCGTAGATTGCCTTTTTGCCCGCATTGCGGAACTTGACGTTGTTCGCGACGAACGGACCGTCAAGCGTCGCACTGTTGATGTCGAACAACCCATCAACCTCCGCGCCATCCATGAACCAACTCTTCGCCGTGCAGCCCTGTGCATTCACTGCCGTCTCGCTGGCATTGCGGAACTTGGCACTGTTGGCAACAAACTGGCCGTCGATCGTCGCGCTGTTGATGTCGAACAACCCATCCACCTCGGCCTCGAGCATGAACCAGCCCTTCGCCGTGCAGCTCTGCGCCTTGACCGCCGTTCCCCCCGCATTGCGGAACGTGGCGTTGTTCGCAGCGAATTGGCCGTCGATCGTCGCGTCGCTGACGTCTAGCGTGCCGTCGATTTCGCATTCGTCGAACCGAAGAGCGCCTCGGATATGCGCGTCGGGTAGTCGGAGACCCGCTTTGAAATGCGATCCAGCGAACCGGAGGCCGAACCGTATTTCAGCCCATTCCAGATCGGGTTGATCTCGAAAGATCAGTCCGTTCGCGCCAATCCCTTCGGGGCCGACCTGACCGTCCGACCAATCGGAGTGGTGGAAGGTCTCGAGCGCCAGCGCCTCCAGCAGCGCAGCCGAGACGATCCGGTCATCTTCCGAGAGGTCCGAACAATCAGCCGATTCGCCAGAAAAGACGGCGTTACAGAGACGGCGTTCGGCTTCGGTCGGAGCGCCATCGGCACCGGAAAAGTGATTGAACTCGTTGCCGGCCATCATCACCCCACCCGCAGAACATATAGGTGACTATGGGGAAGACGATGCAGGATGAAAAGGCGTTCGCGCTTTGTCTCCTGACAAAAACGACTGGCGGGTCCGAAGGCGTCCCCTAGATCAGGATGCAGACCAACACGAGCAGGAAGACGAGCTGTCATGACCGACAAAGCGAACGCCACCTGCCGCAAGATCCATGTGACGGGCCGCGTGCAGGGGGTCGGATTTCGCGCATGGACCCAGGATCAGGCACATGAACTCGGCGTGACCGGATGGGTTCGCAACAATCCGGATGGCTCGGTCACGGCTCTTGCCTGCGGAGACACCGAGACCTTGAAACGTTTCGGTGAGCGGCTTCAGGATGGGCCAGTGGCGGCCTCGGTGGATGAGCTTCGGACAGAAACGGCAGATCAGGCGGATGCCCCGCCGTCCGGCTTTTCCATTCACAAATAGTTCCGCCCAAAACAGGAACGGCCAGGCGGATGCCCGGCCGTCCTATCTCGAAAACTGGCTGCTCGTTCAGAACTTGACGGCGAGCCCCATCTGAATGTTGTGCGTGTAGAGATTGCCATCATCAGCGGTGGTGCCAGCATCGTCGACGGCTTCAAAGTCGCCAGTCGCCTTGAACCGATAGCCGAGATCCAGTGAGACCCGCTCGTTGAAGTCGTACGTCACGCCCGCTCCAAGCTGGCCGGCGACAACCCATTCATCGGCGTCTACGGTGCCGAGACCAACTGCGTCGAAATCGAGGTCGACATAGGCTGCACCGACACCACCGCCGGCGTAAAAGCCGATTCCGCGATAGGCGAAAATGTCGGCCCAGAGATTGCCAAGAATATAGACTGCATAGGCATCACCATCGAGATCGGTTTCGATGCCGCCGAATGAAAATTCATCGCCGCCGAAACGCTGATAGCTGACCTCGAGTTCACCCCGGATGCGCTCGTAGCGATACCCAACCGTTCCACCGACAACGAAGCCTGTGTGGAGATCAAGATCGACTTCAGTGCCGGCCACGTCAAACTCCAGATCATGCGGGATCGCCACGCCGCCGAAGATCGAAGCATAGAAGTTACGTGTCGGTACATAGTCCACCGTCTCCTGGACGGGTTCGTAGACAACAACGTCAGCGGCCGTTGCGACCTGAGCGTAGGCACCGATGGCGAGCGCCGTGCTGCAGAGAAGAAGAAACTTTTTCATCACTTCGAACATCCGGTTCTGTTGAAACACGCCCCTGTAATATTTCCTAAGGGAAGGACGCGATCCGGACCACGAAAATCGTCTCACCCCCGCGCCCCCGCCGCGCCTTTCGAAAAGCATGTGATCGAAACCACACAGAAGTGCGGGCTAACGATCGCAGGAAGCCGATATTCGACCGCTTAGAGGACACCACTCAGGTATGATGACGGACCTTTTCGAGCAGCTCGCGGCGACGGCGTTTCGAACGGATCTGTTCCGTCCGGACATTGAGCGGCGTTACCTTCGGGCCGCGCGGGATATCCCGGTCGAACTGGAATCGTCTGAACGCTCCGACAGGGAGGCTTTCCGGCGCATAGAGGGCGACAACCATGAGATCGAGCTGCGTGACGTCCTCCACCGTAGCGGAGACATCGTCGGAGCCTTCGAGCATCACCGTGACGATTTCGTCGAAATGGCCGATATCCAGATATTGCCCGGTGTTGAGACTGCCCTGTCCCATCTTCGAGCGCGGGTCGTTTCCGAGGTCTTCGGGCAGGTCGCGCAGATCCGTCAGCGCCAATTCAACCTGCCTGTCGCCGAAATGAAGGGTCGCGATCAGGCTTGTGACGTAAAGCGGCTGGCTGCTCATATTGGTGACCAGGCATCGGCTTCTCATGCCTTTGCCCGCTGCGCGGGTAATGAGGATGGAAGATCGGCGCCCTGCCCGAAACTGAATCAGGAGAAGCTGAAGATACGTAATCCAGACCACGAGCATGCAAGCGCTGATGATGGCGCTGAGGGCACCGCTAAACTCTGAGAACCACTGCCACATGAGGTTTTCGTCCGATCTTCCTCCGCAGCCGAAGCCGCCTTCGCTCGCGTTAGCCCGGCCAACGGCTCGCGACCAATTCCGTTTCATCATTCATCCTGTTACGAACGATAATGTTGACTGGCATCTGTTGCCGGGAAAGAGAAGCCAAAGGCCACCGAAACCGCTGGAGAAGTCATGGACGACGACAAGCCATCCCAAAAGAGCACGGTGCGTGTGCCGGCCATGCCGGCGGACGCAAACGCGGCCGGCGATATCTTTGGCGGCTGGGTGATGGCCCAGATGGACCTTGCCGCGGGAATCCATGCCGCAGAGCGCGCCGGTGGACGCGTCGTCACCAAGGCTGTCCGCGAAATGGCTTTTGAAAGGCCGGTCAAGGTGGGCGACACGGTCGCGGTCTATACGGAAGTCATCGGCGTCGGACGAACCTCGATGACGCTGGCGGTGGAAGCCTGGGCGCAGCGCTATCTGACCCATGAAAGTCTGCGCGTGACGCGCGCCGAATTCATAATGGTCGCGCTCGACAGCGAAGGGCGCCCTACTCCGGTACCGGTCCAAAACTGACACTCGTCCTCTCGACGCCGTTGAATGTCATGGAAGTTTTACTTGCCGGCCAGCCATGTTCGGGCAATAATCCTCATGTCTGGGCGATGGTCCGGGTGAAGAACCATCGCGATGCGAGGTCTTTCTCCGGCTTTCCTCGGCAACACGGCGCCTGACAGCCGTTTCCACTCCCGTCACGCCATGATCTCCCCCGCCATGGTCTGATCGATGAGCCGCAGAGGGGGAAGGACGACTTCGCATGAGCCAGACCGGCACCGTCAAATTCTTCAACGCCGAAAAGGGTTTCGGCTTCATTACGCCAGACGGCGAGAGCAAGGATGTGTTTGTCCACATCTCTGCCGTCCAGGCTTCCGGCCTCGACACGCTGTCCGAAGGTCAGAAGGTCAGCTTCGAAACGGAGCCGGATCGCCGTGGCAAGGGCCCGAAGGCCGTCGACCTCACGGTGCTCTGACGCAATTTCCCGATTGAACGACGTAAAAGGCCGTCCCTTTGGGGCGGCCTTTTTCCATGGAAGACTGAACGGTTCATTCAGCTACGGTTCAGCGAGCGCGGCGCAATCTCCAGACAGTTCGCAGACAACGGTGTCTGCCCTCTTTACCGGAGATTTTCGCATGTTTCGTCGTTTGCTCCACACCGCCCTCTGCGCAACCTTGATCGCCGGCGCGGCTCTGCCCGTCGCCGCCGAGGCCGGACCGCGTTACGGCTATCGCGATTACTACGAGCGTTACGATGCGGACCGCGACTGGGAGCGGCGGCACCACCGCCGCGAAGCCAGGCGTGAGGCGGAACGTGAAGAACGCCGTGCACGCGAACGGGCGGAGCGTCGGCGCGAGGAGAGACGACGCGCCAGACGTGACGACGACGATGCGGAAAAGTTCATTGCCGGTGCGATTGCCGGTCTGGCAACAGCGGCAATCATTTCAAGCGCGACGCGCGATAACCGGCCGGTCTATCGCACCGTACCCGCCCCGACCTACCGCGAGACGGGCGGGCTGGAGCCATGGACCCCGGAATGGCGCCGCTGGTGCTCCGAGCGTTACCGCTCGTTCAACCCGTCGACGGGGTTCTGGCGGGGCTATGATGGCCGGACCTATTTTTGCCGCCCGTAAGCACAGACAAGAGCGCCGGACAAACCGGCGCTCTTTTTTACGCTCTCTAGCGAAGATACGGGTTGGTTTGCCGTTCTTCGCCCAGAGTGCCGCCAGGCCCGTGACCGCAGACAAAGGTGATGTCGTCGCCGAGCGGCAGAATCTTGTTCTGAATGGACTGCAGCAGGGTCGCCATGTCGCCACCCCAAAGGTCGGTCCTCCCGATCGAACCACGAAAGAGCGTATCCCCGAGCTGAGCGAATTTGTGCTCGGCATTATAGAAGATGACATGCCCCGGCGCGTGGCCCGGCGTGTGATAGACCGAGAAACTGTGATCTCCGAAGGAGACGCTTTCGCCTTCATCCAGCCACCGGTCGGGCGTGCAATTGCGAACGGGATCGCCTGATCCGAACATGGCGGCCTGCTGCTGAAGATTGTCCAGAAGCGGCTGATCGTCCCGATGAGGACCAATGATCGGGACCCCGCCGAGCTTTTCTTTCAGATCAATGGCGCCGGCCGCATGATCGATGTGCCCATGCGTCAGCCATATTGCCTCGATCTTCAATCCCTTTTCCTCGATCATTTCGACAAGGCGCGGGACTTCGCCACCCGGATCGATGACGACACCGACGAGACTGTCCTGGTCGAACAGAACCGTACAGTTCTGCTGAAACGGCGTGACCGGAACGATTTGGCAGGCAAGTTGACCCATAAAATTCTCCCATGGACCTCGCGGCGGACCATATCGACCCTCCCAACTCATGAACAGGCATGAACGGCCGCTTCTTGTCTGCCGGCGAAGGCTTGCCTATGATATGTCAGCATAGTTGACTTGTTTTACTTTGAGACCGATTACCGCATGGGTGACGCCTCTTCCCCTGCCGAGCACGGCCCGTCCGACGCCGCCTTTAGTGGCAGCAATCGCGACTTCGCCAGAATGCAGGAGCTATTTTTCTTCGCCTATCGCGATTTCACCGCCGGTCCGGATGCCATACTGGCGCAATACGGCTTCGGTCGCGCCCACCATAGGGTTCTGCACTTCGTGGCCCGGTGGCCCGGCCTGACGGTCGCCGACCTTCTGGAGATATTGGGCATCACCAAACAATCCCTGGCGCGCGTCCTGAAGCAGTTGATCGATGCGGGTCACGTCAAGCAGAAGACCAATGTCCGCGACCGTCGCCAGCGCGAACTCTATCTGACAGAGGAAGGCGAAGCCCTTGCCGACGCATTGTCGGCGCCGCAATGGCAGTTGTTGGAAGACGCCCTGCAGCGCGCAGGCGATGAAAACTACGACGCTATTGTCGCCTTTTTACGCAGCATGATCGATAAAGATGCCCGTGAGGCGATGTCGGCGCTCACGCATCATCGCAAGCGCCAACAAGAAGGAGTGTGAGCAATGGCCGAGGCACTGGAAGAGCCCGTTTCGCCTGCAGGCATGCCGCATCCCGACGATGAGAAGCTTCATCTTCTGATCGTGGACGACGACAGCCGTATCCGCGAATTGCTCCAGACGTTTCTGGTCCGGCGCGGCTTCAGGGTCACGGTGGCGGAGGATGCGGCCACCGCCCGGCGTGCGCTCAAGGGCCTGACCTTCGATCTGCTGATTCTGGACTGGATGATGCCCGGCGAGGACGGCGTGTCGCTGACGAAATCTCTTCGCGATACGATGAACGTTCCGATCCTCATGCTCACCGCCAAGGCGGAAACCGACAGCCGGATCGGCGGCCTGGAAGCGGGTGTCGACGACTACCTGTCGAAACCGTTCGATCCGCGCGAACTGCTTCTGCGGATCGAATCGATCCTGCGGCGGGTCGCACCGCCCCGCGAGGACGAACCGGCCGTCATCGCCTTCGGGCCTTTTACCTGGGTCACGGCCACACGCGAGCTCAAACGCGGCGGCGAAGCGGTTCATCTTACCGATCGCGAACAGGACATGATGGGTATTTTTACCGCCCGCCTGGGTGAGACGGTCCCCCGCCATGAACTGGTCGCGGAGGGTGTCGAAATTGGCGAGCGAACGATCGACGTGCAGATCAATCGCCTCCGCCGCAAGCTTGAAGTCGATTCGGCCAATCCGCTCTGGTTGCAGACCGTCCGGGGCATTGGGTACCGGCTGAACCCCACCATCGAATGAGCGTCGACCCGCAAAGCGGCAGTGCTCGAAGAGACGAGCAGGAAGACCGGGACGCCCCCTCACCGTTCTGGATGGTTCTGATCGCCATCCGCGACGGCTGGCGCAGCTTCTGGCGGCCGATCTTCCATCGCCTGCCCAAGCGGCTCTATGCGCGTTCCCTCATCATCGTCATTGCGCCGATGTTGCTCCTTCAATCGGTGGTCGCACTCGTCTTCATGGAGCGACACTGGAACCGTGTGACGGAGATGTTGTCCGATCGCGTCTCGCAGGAAATTGCTGCCGTCATCGATCTGATCGAGGCAGACGGCCGCTCCCTTGATATGGAGCGCATCACGCAGATCGCGCGCCAGCGTTTCGATCTACAGGTCGAATTGCTGCCGCCGACCCCCTTGCCGAGCGCGACGAGCCAGCCCTTTTTCTCGCTCCTCGACAGCGTTCTCTCGGAGCGGATCGAGGATAATATCGGGCGGCCTTTCTGGATCGATACGGTCGGCCAATCGCGTTTCGTCGAAATTCGCATCGCGCTCGACGATGCCGTGCTGCGCATCGTGACCAACCGAAACCAGGCCTATGCCAACAATAGCGAGATCTTCATCTTCTGGATGGTTGGCGCGTCCGTTGTGCTGATCGCCGTCGCCGTCATCTTTCTACGTCAGCAGATCCGGCCGATCCAGCATCTCGCGGCCGCGGCGGAAAGTTTCGGCAAGGGCCAGCCCATGCCGACCGAATTCCGCCCGCGAGGCGCCGAGGAGGTCAGGCGCGCCAGCCTCGCCTTCATTCAGATGCGCGAACGGATCGAACGACAGATCGAGCAGCGGACGGCCATGCTAGCCGGCGTCAGCCACGATCTTCGCACCATCCTCACCCGCTTCAAGCTGCAACTGGCACTGGCAGCAGAGGAAACCGACACCGAGGCGCTGGAACGCGATGTGGCCGACATGCAGACCATGCTGGAAGCCTATCTGGACTTTGCGAGAGGCGACAATGAAGAAGCAGTGGCGCCTTTCGATCTGGCCGCCTTCTTTGAGACCATGGCCGAAGAAGCAGAGCTGAAGGGATGCGATGCGGTCTGTCACATCGAAGGTGACCCGCAATTCACTGTCCGGCCCATCGCCTTCGGCCGGATGCTGCACAACATCGTGGCTAACGCCATGCGCCACGGCGACCACATCAGGCTCTCCGCCTTCCGCCTCGAAAGGACGATCACGATCCGCATCGAGGACAACGGTCCTGGCGTGGCGGAAGAGCACTACGACGTCATCTTCCGCCCCTTCACGCGCCTCGACGACGCCCGCAACCTCGATCAGTCGGGAACGGGACTGGGGCTATCCATTGCGCGAGACATTGCGCGCTCGCATGGTGGCGATATCAAACTGGAGAAATCGGAGATGGGCGGCCTGGCCGTGACCGTCCGGCTCCCGCTCTAGCTGACAGACCTTAGAAAAGACGACCACCGACAGGAACATCGATGTCGGGAGCAAGCAGGACCACCTCACCCTCGGGATCAGGCACGCCCAGCGTCAGAACTTCGCTCATGAATGGGCCGATCTGGCGCGGCGGAAAATTGACCACCGCCATCACCTGACGGCCGACCAACTGCTCCGGCGCATAATATTTTGTGATCTGCGCGCTGCTTTTCTTCTCGCCGATCGGATCGCCGAAATCGATCCTCAGCTTGATGGCGGGCTTCCGTGCTTCTGGAAACGGCTCAGCCGCGACGATCCGGCCCACCCGGATATCGACTTGAAGGAATGTCGAAAAATCGATCTCTGCCGGCGCGTCGCGATCTGCCATGGCAGTCAGGCCGTACCGAACGTTTCAAAGATTGCGGCGGCCATGGCGTCTTCGGCGCGCGCACCTTCGACGACGAAGTGGAAGGCCTGAAAATAGGCTTCGCAGCTTTCCAGCGACGCGGCCAGAAGACGCTCCACCTGGAGCGTCGTCGGCTCCAGCCCGCCCGGCAGAATCAGCGAGTGACGGAACATGATCGCGCCTTCGCTCTCCCATAGGTCGAAATGGCCGAACAGAAGCTGCTCGTTGATAATGGAAAGCAAGCGCGTGATTTCACTCTGCCGCGGACGGGTCACGGTCATGTCGAAGGCGCAGGCCAGATGGAGAGCCTCGTGCTCGTCCAGCCAGGAATAGCTGATGTGATAGTCGGCCCACTGGCCGGCAACTGAGATCGCAATCTCGTCATCCGCCGTGCGCTCGAAGCTCCAGCGATTATCGTTGGCGACCGACTCGATCACGTCCACGGGGTGAACGTCACGCGCATCGAAAATGGAGTGGAGCGCCATCAAAGCTGTTCCTCGTTCCTGCTGCTGCCCATGCCGCCGCGCATGGAGCAATTGCTGTCCGGTCCAACCTCGGCCAATTGGCCTCGGCTCGAATCATCTTGTAGATTCAGTCTATTGATCCGGACTCCCCGGGAAAGCCCCGAGACAATCTCAACAGTGAACAAAGTCGGAGGCAGTTGAATCAAATGATTCAGAGACCGCCCATAAGTGACTCCGTCGTTTAGCTTTTTTGAACGAACGCCATTGTTGAAAACTTTTTGTGAAACAGCGACATGATGGTCCGCAGCCTCACTCGCTGGCGGCAGCCCCCTTGTCCGCATCCGCGCCGAGACGGGCTTCCAGAGCAGCCACGCGATTCTCGAGCGCCTTGGCGTCTGCACGCGCCCGCAAGGCCACGTCGCGCATGGCCTCGAACTCTTCCCGACTGACCAGATCCAGCGACCCCGTCAGGCGTTCGGCCTGAGACCGGACAGCGGTTTCCACCTCGCGCCGCGCGCCTTGCGCCACGCCAGCCGCATCAGTGACCAGCCGGGCGATCTCATCCAGAAAGCGACCGGCGCCCGGTCCGGCACTCCGGCGCTCGCCCCGCGGCCGTCCAAACGGGTCGGTGCCATAGGGGTCATTGCCGTAGCCATCTTCGCGGAACGCATCGCCCGCGCCCGGATTGCGAGACGCGAAGTCATCCTCACGGAAGGGGTTGCGGTCGTCATTCTGCATAGCAAGCTCCAATCTCTGTTGGCGCAGATTTAACGCCAGCAGCATGCGTTGCAAGACACATCTTGACCGGAAAGGGATGCGCCGCGCATGGTCCGCGCCATTATCGCCCCGCCAATCGAAGGAAATGCTTTCGTGCTGGACGCCCTGCGCCCCCTCGCCCTGATCCCTTATCCGGACATCGATCCGATCATTTTCTCCCTCGGACCATTGTCCGTCCGCTGGTATGGGCTCGCCTATATTGCCAGTCTTTTGCTGGGATGGGTCTATGTCAAAAGGCTGGTGCGGACCGAGCGGTTGTGGCCGCATGGCCGCGGACCGATGACGATCGCCCAGGTCGACGATTTTCTGCTCTGGGCTGTGGTCGGTGTCGTTCTTGGCGGGCGCCTCGGCTACGTCCTCTTCTACGAACCGATGCGCTATCTGAGTGACCCGGCGGCCATTCTGCAGATCTGGTCGGGCGGCATGAGCTTCCATGGTGGTGCGCTCGGCACGATTCTGGCCATGATCCTCTATAGCCGCAGGCACGGCATACCCACCTGGTCGATGCTGGATACGGTCGCGGCAGCCGTGCCGATCGGCCTTTTCTTCGGACGTATCGCGAACTTCATCAATGCCGAACTCTGGGGCGCACCGACCAACCTGCCCTGGGCCATGATCTTTCCGACCGATCCCGAGGGCCTGCCCCGCCATCCCAGCCAGCTTTACGAGGCCGCGCTGGAAGGAATCGTTCTCTTTCTGATCCTGCGCTGGCTCACCCATAGCCGCCTCATGCTCAAGCGGCCGAAGTTCGTCGGCGGCGCGTTCGTGGCCGGCTACGGCATCTGTCGCATTCTGGTGGAATTCGTTCGCGTGCCCGACGCCCAGCTCGGCTATCTGCTCGGCGGCTGGCTGACTATGGGAATGGTCCTGTCGCTGCCGATGGTCATCGCCGGGACCTGGGCGATGGTGACGGCGAAGCGGCCCGAAGCCCGGCCGGTGCCTGCATGAGCTTGAAGGCGCGCATCCGCGCACAGATTGCCGCCGAAGGCCCCATGCGAATTTCCGATTATATGGCGTTCTGCCTGTTCGATCCCGCCGAAGGCTACTACACCACAGCCGAGCCGTTCGGCACTGACGGCGACTTCACGACCGCACCGGAAATCAGCCAGATCTTTGGCGAGCTCATCGGTGCGGCTCTCGTCGGGCACTGGCAGATGCTTGGTTCGCCTGCCAGCTTCACCCTCGCCGAGATCGGACCGGGACGCGGGACGCTCTTTGCCGACATGGCAAGGACTATCACGGCTCTGTCGCCCGCGATGGCGGAGGCTGCCGACGCAGTGCTGATCGAGGCCAGTCCTCGATTGCAGGCGCTGCAGGCCGGACGATTGCTGAATGCGCCATTGCGCCCACGCCACGTCATGACGCTTCGCGATATCGAAGAAACAAAACCTCTTCTGATCGTCGGCAACGAACTGTTCGATGCGCTGCCCTTTCAACAGTTCGTGAAAGCCGCTGACGGCTGGCGCGAACGCATGGTTCTGGTGGATACGCAAGGAGAACTTGCATTCGGCATCGGCGCCGGAAGCGCCGATGAGACTCTCCTGCCGCCCGGTTCCCGGGAAGCGCCGGAGGGCACCATCGCCGAACTTTCACCGCAGCGCGCGGCGCTGATGGACGAAATCGCCTATCGGATGGCCAACCAGGGCGGCGCAGCTCTCTTCTTCGATTACGGCTACCTGACACCAGGGCTGGGCGACACGTTCCAGGCGGTGTCTCATCATGCTTTCACCGACCCTCTGGCAGAGCCCGGCCGAGCCGATCTGACATCGCATGTCGATTTTGCCGTGCTCGCCGCAGTCGCGGAACGCCACGGCCTCACCGTCAAACTTGAAACACAGGGGAGCTGGCTCTTGAAAAGAGGATTACTCGAGCGGGCCGGTGGGCTTGGAGCTGGCAAGGACGAAGCAGTCCAGAACGTTATCCGTTCCGCCATTCAGCGCCTGGCCGGCGACGGACCGAACGAAATGGGCGATCTTTTCAAGGTGATCGAGATAACAGGCGCCGGCGGGGCATGACGCCCGGAGGCGAATTCGATTCCGCATCAACCGCTTGATCGGCAAAACCTGAATCGGTTTCCGAAGGACTTCACGTACCGCAGAAGGTTGCCGTCACCCGCTCCTGTTCCGATGGCGGGCTGGCATAGTTCGCATGATCCGGTTGGTCATCGAATGGCTTCGACAGGACCGCCATAAGATCTTGCACGGGTTTGAGATCGCCCTCGAGAGCGGCCGCGATCATCTCCTCGATCCGGTGATTGCGCGGTATGAAGGCCGGATTGACACTGTCCATCTTCGCCTGACGATCGCCTTGCGGGATTGTCTGCCGGGCAAGGCGACGCCGCCAGCCTTCCGCCCACTGATCGAAGGCGGTCGGGTCGACGAACAGATCACGCGTCGGAGCATCCGTCTGTTCTCCGCCTTCATCCGGCAGGCGGCCAAGCGCCCGGAAAAAATTGGTGAAATCGACCATATTGGCAGCCATGCGCGACAGCAGATCCGCAATTAACGCGTCGTCGCCTTCGGTAAAGTCGTCTGTCAGGCCGATCTTCCGGCGAAAGTGCGAAAGGATGGCCGCATCGAAGCGTCCCGGCACGCTGTCGATCAACGCCTGGGCATCGGCGACCGCCTTCTCCTCATCCTCGCCGAAAAGCGGCAGAAGCGCTGA
Source organism: Notoacmeibacter ruber (assembly GCF_003668555.1). Lineage (NCBI taxonomy): Bacteria > Pseudomonadati > Pseudomonadota > Alphaproteobacteria > Hyphomicrobiales > Notoacmeibacteraceae > Notoacmeibacter > Notoacmeibacter ruber. The sequence continues at coordinate 1,897,321 of NZ_RCWN01000001.1, forward strand.
AGCGAGGACCGCCAGGTTCCACTGTCCGATGACCGGCTGGTTCGCATAGGCGTAGCGCCCGCCCTGATCGATCGACGAGAAGACGGTCGCCGGATGATAGTCATCCATGAAAGCGCAAGGGCCGTAATCGATCGTCTCGCCCGAGAGCGTCATATTGTCGGTGTTCATCACGCCGTGGATGAAACCGATCGACTGCCAGTGACTGATCAGCGCCACCTGCGCTTGGATGACCGCTTCGAGAAGAGCGAGATAGGGTTCATCCGCCTCGACCGCCTGCGGATAGTGCCGGGCGATCACGTGATCGGCCAGCGCCTTCAGTCCGTCCAGATCGCGGCGGGCCGTGAAGTACTGGAATGTGCCGACGCGGATGTGAGAGGTCGCCACGCGGGTCAGAACCGCGCCGGGCAAAATCGTTTCGCGGATCACCTGCCCGCCGGTCGAGACCGCCGCCAAAGCGCGGGTCGTCGGAACGCCGAGGGCGGCCATCGCTTCGGAGACGACATATTCGCGCAGCACCGGACCAAGCCAGGCGAGGCCATCCCCGCCCCGGCTGAACGGCGTCCGGCCGGCCCCTTTGAGTTGGAGATCACGGCGGACGCCGTCATTGCCGATGATCTCTCCGATCAGGATCGCGCGGCCATCGCCCAGTTGCGGCGCCCAGCCGCCAAACTGATGGCCCGCATAGGCCATCGCGATCGAGGCTGCCCCGTCCGGCAGCTCTCGCCCCGACAGCATCGCTAGACCCTCCTCGCCGCGCAGCCATTGGAGATCGAGACCGAGGGCCCCGGCCAATGGCTCGTTCAGTGCGAGCAGCACCGGCGCCTCTGGAATAGCGGGCGCGACGCTGGCGTAGAAGCGCTCTGGCAATTGTTGATAGCTATTGTCGAAATGCGGGGCGGTGGCAGACATGATTTCACCCAATTCGGGATTTTTTGGTGTGCGCCTCGTTTGGGCGATGTTGATCTTCTATGTAGGTCGGCAAGCCCATACCGAAACCGCCGGAGGCCCATAGAGACATGAGCAATTCAACGGAAGATCCGGATCGTCGCGACGAGGCGCCTGCCATCCGCCACGAGATGCTGGATGCGCTGCACGGCATACGGCACGGTTTCTTCACACGACGGGGAGGTGTGTCGGACGGCATCTATGCGTCGCTCAACGTCGGAGCAGGCAGCGATGACGATCCGGCGGCGGTCGCGGAAAACCGCCGGCGCGCGGCCGAAATGCTCGGCAGCGCAACCTCCATCTCGACAACCTTTCAGGTTCATTCTCCGGATGTCGTCACCCTTACCGAGCCGTTGGGCGATGAACGGCCGAAATGCGATGCGCTGGTCACGGCCACCAGCGGTCTTCCAATCGGCATTTTGACGGCCGATTGTGGCCCCGTCCTTTTTGCCGATGGCGAGGCCGGGGTGATCGGTGCCGCTCATGCCGGCTGGCGCGGCGCATTTAGCGGCGTTCTGGAGAATACGGTTCATGCCATGGAGGCGCTTGGGGCCAACAAGCAGGATATCGTCGCGGTGCTTGGCCCGTCGATCAGCCAGACGGCCTATGAGGTCGGGCCGGAATTCGTCGAGCGCTTCGTGATGGCTTCCGACTCCAACCATCAATGGTTCCGTCCCTCCTCTAAGGTAGGGCATGCCTATTTCGATCTCGGCGGCTACATCGTTCACAGGCTGACGACGCTCGGCATCAAGGCGCGAAGCCTTGGCCTCTGCACCTATGAGGATGAAAAGCGGTTTTTCTCCTACCGGCGCACGACGCACCGCAAGGAGCGCGATTACGGCCGTCAGATCAGCGTCATCATGCTCGCCCGTTAATCTTCTCCACACATCCGCTGGCTATCGCGGGTTGCAAAGGGCGTGAGCGCCCCTTATGGCAGCCTCAGAACATCGGGCGGAACTTTTTCGATGAAGCTTTTCACGGGCAACGGCAATTCCCATCTGGCCAAGCTGGTCGCGGAATATCTCGACATTCCTCTCGGCAAGGGAACGGTCCGCCGTTTCGCCGACCAGGAAATTTTCGTCGAGATCAACGAGAATGTACGCGGCGAGGACGTTTTCGTCCTGCAGTCCACATCTTTCCCGGCCAACGATCATCTGATGGAGCTTCTCATCATGATCGATGCGTTCCGCCGCTCTTCGGCGCGTCGCATCACGGCTGTCATTCCCTATTTCGGCTATGCCCGGCAGGACCGCAAACCGGCTGCCCGCACGCCCATTTCGGCGAAACTGGTGGCGAACCTCATCACCGAAGCCGGCGCTGACCGCGTTTTGACCCTGGATCTCCACGCCGGACAGATCCAGGGTTTTTTCGATATCCCGACGGACAATCTCTACGCCGTGCCGGTCATAACGCGCGATGTGAAGGCGAAATACGACCTCTCCAACACCATGGTGGTCTCGCCGGATGTCGGCGGCGTGGTCCGCGCCAGAGCGCTGGCCAAGCGGATCGATGCGATGCTTGCCATCGTTGACAAGCGTCGCGATCGTCCCGGTGAATCCGAAGTGATGAACGTGATCGGTGAGGTCGAAGGCAAAGACTGCATTCTGATCGATGACATCATCGATTCCGGCGGCACACTGTGCAACGCGGCCGCGACGATCATGGAACGAGGCGCAAAGTCGGTAACCGCCTACATAACCCATGGTGTGCTGTCCGGCAAGGCGGTGGAGCGGATCGAGAATTCCAAGCTCAAGGAACTGGTGATAACCGATTCCATCGAGCCGAGCGAGGCGGTGAAGGCGGCCGAGAAGATCCGTGTCCTCTCGATATCCGCCCTGATCGGCGAAGCGATCAATCGGACGGCGTTGGAAGAATCGGTCTCGTCGCTCTTCGACTAGGCGTTCAGAACGCAACATTCGACGACACAAAAAAAGGGCGCCTTTCGGCGCCCTTCTCAGTCTGCGGCAAGAGCCGTCAGATATGATTACATGCCTTCCACGGCTTTCACGACCGGCTCACCGTTCACGGTCGCCGGCGTATCGACATCCGTCGAACCCGGACCGAAATCGTAGGTGGTGTTGTCGTTGGTCTCGTCGTGAAGCATCAGCGACAGACCCGGTCCCGGCGTACCGGTCAGCTCGATGGAAATGTTTTCCGTGCTGCCAGGCTGAACAGCGATATGGCCGAGGCTGGCAGGCGGTGCGCCGGCAGCATCGTCATGAACAACCAGATAGCCGGCACGATCGACATCGACACTGATGCCGGTGATCTTACCATCTTCGACCTTGGCGTTGTCGACGCCGATCGTGGTCGCCATGTCGGCCGGCTGATCCGATGCTTCCTGCGCATAGGCGCCCGAAACACCGAGAGCCATGACTGCAGCAGCGGAAAGAATAAGCTTTTTCATAATAGTTCTCCCAAATTTACGAGATCGCACAACTTCTGCGCGATGATCGTTCAGCCAGTTAACGCAGCGCCCGATCATTCCGTTCCGTGGCGATTTAGCGGTATTTTCATGACGCTTGCCCTTATCGCCCTCATGCGATAATGGCCTCCCATCCACGCAGACACCCTTGGAGGCAACGTGGTCGAGGCGGACGATGGCAAACGCTGTCGGGCGCTCTCTGGCGTTTCGGGAAAGCCCGGCGCGTCACTCCATAATTTTGAAAGGAATACGCTATGAGCGAGAGCTACGAGCTCAAGGCCGAGCGTCGCGAACGGGTCGGTAAGGGGTCCGCCCGTGCACTGCGCCGCGAACACAAGATCCCGGCCGTCATCTATGGTGACAAGAAAGATCCCCTGTCGATCACCCTGCCCTACAAGGAAGTTCACCTCAAGGCGACATCGCCGGGCTTCCTGACGACGATCGCGACGATCAATGTCGATGGCGAGAAGATCCAGGTGCTGCCGAAGGACTTTCAGGTCGATGTGGTGAAGGACTTCACCATGCATGTCGACTTCCTTCGCGTCGGCAAGAACACTCAGGTGACGGTTGCCGTGCCGGTGCACTTCATCAATGAAGAGCAGTCGCCTGGCCTGCATCCCACAGAGACCGTGGATGAAGACGGCGAGACAATCGTACCGGGCGTGCTGAACGTCGTCCGCCACGAAGTGGAAGTGGTCTGCGCCGCAACGGCCATTCCGGACTACATCGAGGTCGACCTCGCCGGTGCCGAGATGGGCGCTTCGCTCCACATCTCCGGCGTGAAGCTGCCGAAGGGCGTCGAGCCCTCCGTCACCGATCGCGACTTCACCATCGCAACGATCGCGGCGGCCGACTCTCTTGCTTCGCAGAGCGAAGAAGAGGAAGTCACCGAGACCGAGGTCATCGAGCAGAATGCCGAGACCGTCGAAGGCGAAGAGTCCGCGACCGAGGAAGCCGGTACGGACCGTCCCGACGAGGAATAAGGCGAAAGCCATTCCCGAGACAAACAAGGGGCGGAGCGATCCGCCCCTTTTCTTTTGCCTCGGCCTTTGCCAAGTCGGTGCAGGAAACAGATGAGGTAAAGACCATGCTGCTGATCGTTGGTCTCGGCAATCCTGGCGCGAAATACGCAGCCAACCGGCATAATATCGGCTTCATGGCGGCCGACGAGATCGCCCGGCGGCACAATTTCGGACCGTTTGCGAAGAAGTTTCAGGGCGAACTGGCCGAAGGAAGGCTTGGCGGCGACAAGGCGCTGATCCTGAAACCCCAGACCTTCATGAATGAAAGCGGCCGCGCCGTCGGCGAAGCGCTTCGCTTCTACAAGCTGACCACCGCGGACCTCATCGTTCTCTACGATGAACTGGATCTCGCCCCCGGCAAGGTGCGTGTAAAGACGGGTGGCGGCGCCGGCGGCCATAACGGAATCCGCTCCATCGACGCCCATTGTGGCAAAGACTATCGGCGTGTGCGGATCGGCATTGGTCATCCTGGCGTGAAGGAACTGGTGACACGCCACGTCCTCGGTGACTTTGCGAAAGCGGATGGTGAGTGGCTTGATCCGCTGCTGGATACCATTGCCGACGCCATGCCCATGTTGGCGGACGGCAAGGATAGCGAGTTCATGAACAAGGTCGCCCTGGAGATGCAGGGCAAAGCCCCTGCAGCAAACGAAAAACCGGCGACTGGACAGTCCGGCAAGCAAAAGCCGACCGGGACGGCACCCGGCAAAAAGCCGGTGCCAAAGGGCAAGAGCCACATCCATCAGGCCCGGAAGAACGGCCCGGCAATTGCCACGCCCACCACCGGCCCCATGGCCGACATGTTGAAGAAGCTGTTGGGGAAGTAATCAACGCCTATCGGCAGCGAGGCCCCTGCCGATGATGGCCAGTGCCGCGCTGACCATTTTTTCGCGCTCCGCTGCCGATCGGCGGAAAAGGGCTTGGTGGAGAACCAGCCCGTCCAGCATCGCAGCCAGCGCGCGCCCGGCGTGATCCGGGTCGCATTCGGAGAGGACTTGCCCGCGATCCTGAAGAGCCCGGAGTCTCTCCGCAATCCGTGAGCCAAACTGATCGAAAGTTCGCGTGAGCCGCTCCGCGACAGGTGGGGAGGTCAGCGCAGAGCCGAAAATCAGGAAGAAATTGACGACGCTTCGCCCATCTTCATCTCGCCCAGTCAGGCGGCGGTTGATCTCGTCGAGAAATTCGTCGAGCGTCGCCGGCAGGTCCACCGGAGCCAGAGCCGTCTCGATATCCTTCGTCATTCTCTCCAGAAGCGCTGCGACGAGAGCGTCCTTGCTATCGAAGTAGAGATAGATTGTACCCTTGGCGATACCGGCCTGCCGCGCGACCTGTTCCATCCGCGCTTCGGCAAGGCCTTCACGCACCAGCACCGCCTTGGCGGCATCCAGCACGCGCAGCTTCATTGCATCCCGATCCACGACCTTCGGCATTCGTATTCCTTCGTCACCGGCACGCTTTAAAATGACTTGCAGGTCATTTTAAACTGGCGATAAATGACCAATCGGTCATTTTAAGGATAGCCTCCATGTCTCTTTCTGCAAGCCGCCTTCAAACCGGTGTGAGCCGCCCGCTCGGCTTCCTTCTGCTCACCCTCGTCGCCACCTTCGCGACACTGGTGCCGGGCGGCCCCGTGGAAACACGAGACTTCAAAGCTCTCGGGGGAGCCGTTTTCTGGGGCTTCAACGTCTATCTGATCGCCCTTGGCCTGACGGCACTTCTCGCGGGGGGCATGGCCCTGAAGGGCAAGCGAAGTGCGGGGTGGCTCGCCATCATCTGCGGCTGGAACTACCTCTTCGTCGTATTTCTGGATCTTGGAGAGGTCTTCCCCCGATCTTCTGATCCGATGCCGTTCCTTCTGGGCGTTATCGAAATTCTCGATGCGATTCTCGCAGCCTACGCGATCGTGTTGGGTCACCGCGTTCTGGACCATTTTGGCTTCTCAGCGCGCGAAAGTGCCGCAGAACAATCGTGAAGGGTTAAGAGCGACGACCCAGACGGCTCACTCCTCCGGTTCTGTCGTAAACATCAGCGGGAAGCCTTCGCTTCTGCCAAGGTCGGTCGCCTCCTTGGCTTTCTCCTCGGCAATCTCCCGCGTCGCGACGGTCACGACGCAGCTTCCTTTCTGATGCGCCGTCATCATGACGCGGCGGGCCTGATCGGTCGAGATGCGGAAGACGGCGCGTAGCACCATCGTCACGAAATCGCGCGGCGTATAATCGTCATTCAGCAGGATCACCTTGTAGAGTCGCGGCTTCTCAAGTTTGGGCTTCGTGATCGTGCCGCGCTCGATCTCAGGCGCGTCCTCCAGCAGGCTCGGCTCTTTCTTCACGGCTTGTCTCCATGGGGAACTGTCACCTGTGATATTAGGGCGGTCCTTGACGCCCGCCCTCCCCTCGCCCATAGCCTGCGGCAAATTCCAAATATCTATTCCGAGGACCGTTCCCCCATGGGTTTCAAATGCGGCATCGTCGGACTGCCCAATGTCGGCAAGTCCACCCTGTTCAACGCCCTGACCAAGACCGCCGCGGCACAGGCCGCCAACTATCCGTTCTGCACCATCGAGCCGAACACCGGAGAGGTCGCTGTTCCGGACAGTCGGATGCGGGCGATTGCCGGCATTGCCGGCAGCAAGGAGGTCATCCCGACGCGGATTTCCTTCGTGGATATTGCCGGCCTCGTGCGCGGCGCGTCCAAGGGCGAAGGGCTCGGCAACCAGTTCCTCGCCAATATTCGCGAGGTCGACGCCATCGTCCACGTGCTGCGCTGCTTCGAAGATGACGACATCACCCATGTCGAAAACCGGATCGACCCGGTGGCCGACGCCAATACGGTCGAGACCGAACTCATGCTGTCCGATCTGGAGAGCCTCGAACGGCGGATCGTCAACACCCGCAAGAAGGCTACGGGCAAGGACAAGGAGTCCATCACGCTCCTGCCGGTGATGGAAAAGGCCCTGATTCTGCTACAGGACGGCAAACCGGTCCGCCTCATGCTCGACGGAATCGCGGCGGAAGATCTGCGTATATTGCGCAGCCTCAACCTTTTGACCAGCAAGCCCGTCCTCTATGTCTGCAACGTTGCCGAAGAAGACGCTGCCGAAGGCAACGCGCATAGCGCCGCCGTCAAGGCCATGGCGGACGAGCAGGGTGCATCCACCGTGGTCATTTCTGCGGCGATCGAAGCCGAAATCGCACAGCTCGACGATGAAGAAGCCGCCGAATACATGGAAACGATGGGGCTCGAAGAACCCGGCCTCGACCGCCTCATCCGTGCTGGATACGAGTTGCTTGACCTCATCACTTATTTCACCGCAGGACCGAAGGAAACGCGAGCCTGGACCATCGCGCGGGGGACAAAGGCGCCAGGCGCGGCGGGCGTCATCCATACCGATTTCGAGCGCGGCTTCATCCGCGCGCAGACCATCGCTTATCCCGACTATGTCGCCCTGAAAGGCGAACAGGGCGCGAAGGAAGCCGGCAAGGCGCGCGATGAAGGTAAGGAATATGTCGTTCAGGACGGCGATGTGCTGCTCTTCCGCTTCAACACCTGACGGATCGTGAGTGACAGGTATCTCGGAAAATGAATGAGATGAACGCAGAGGGTCAGATACTGGCATTCGAAGACTTCACGGTCGGCCGGCAATTTCAGCTCGGACCCCGCCATGTGACGGCCGAGGAGATTATCGCCTTCGCCGAGGAGTTCGATCCCCAGCCCTTTCATCTCGACGGCGACAGCGAGCAGGCGAAACAGACCGGCGGCCTGATTGCATCCGGCTGGCATATATGCGGTCTCTTCATGGCGATGGCGTGCGAGGCTTTCATCAATAACAGCCTGTCGGAGGGCGCACCGGGCGTCGAAGAGGTCCGATGGATGAAGCCGCTCCGCCCTGGCGACACACTTTCCGGAACGGTGACTGTCGGCGAACGGCGGGTATCCAGATCACGACCGGAGCGCGGCTTCGTCGAGTTTGAAACGGTCCTGACAGACCAGAACGGGCAAACGATTGCGTCGCTGCGCTATCCCGCCATGGTGCGTCTGCGCGACCCTGCCAATTTCGACGGGGATGCAGCATCATGAGCGACATATTCTTTTCGCGTCTCAAGCCGGGCCTGATCTTCGATCTGGGCAGCTACACATTCGAAGCCCACGCCATCAAGGACTTCGCACATAAGTTCGATCCGCAGCCCTTTCACATGGACGAAACGGCGGCCAAGCAGAGCCATTTCGGAGGTCTATGCGCATCCGGCTGGCATGTGTGCGCCATCTTCATGAAACTCAATGTCGCCAATGGCGACGAGGCGTTACTCTCCGCGACGGGCTGGACAGGTCCGCTTCCCGAACGCGGCCCCTCTCCTGGGCTACGCGACCTGCAGTGGCGCTGTCCCACCTATGCCGGCGATACGCTCACCTACCGCTCAACGCTCACCGAGGCGCGACATACGCAATCACGACCCGGCTGGGGCCTGATGCAGACCGAAGTCGAGGCAACGAACCAGAATGACGAAAGCGTGATGCTCTTTCAGTCGGCGGTCTTTCTGCGCTCCGACACGTAGGTCCCCTTCATGAGCGCACACAACTGGCAGGCGGCCCGCGGGGCTATCACCGTTTCTGTGGCGAACGACCAGCCGTCGTGAAGGTCAGTGCCCTTCGAAGCTGAGCAGGATCTCGACATGAACGCCCCGCTCCGCGAGCCGGGCTGCACCGCCGAGGTCCGGCAGGTCGATGACGAAAGCCGCTGCGACCACATCGCCTCCCAGTTCCTCGACCAGTTCCACACCGGCAAGAGCTGTCCCTCCGGTCGCGATCAGATCGTCGATCACAAGGACACGTGCGCCATCGGGCAAGGCGTCGATATGGACCTCCAGCCGGTCGGTACCGTATTCGAGCGCATATTCGCGGCTGATCGTCTTGTGCGGCAGCTTTCCGCTTTTTCGGATCGGCACGAAGCCAACGCCCATGGCGTGCGCCACCGCCGCACCCAGCACGAAGCCCCGCGCCTCGATGCCGGCAACACAATCGATCCGCTCGCCGCGGAACCGGTCCGCCATTGCATTGACCGCATCGCGAAAGGCCGGTCCGTTGGACAGAAGTGTCGTGATATCGCGGAACATGATGCCGGGCTTCGGATAGTCCGGAATCGTGCGAATGGCACTTCGCAGACGTTCGGCAAGATCAGCATCGGCAATCGTCGCAGGCATGGAGCAACCCTCTAAGGCTCTTGGTTTGTTTTTGCGCGCCATGACATGTCAGGCAAGTCACCGGCGCAAAAGAAAAGGCGCCGCATGAAGCAGGCGCCTTTTCCGTTTTTCGATTTGAAGCGAGATCAGTGCTTCACGCTGTGCCAGACCTTGCGTTTGGTGAGCCAAAGAAGCGCACCGAAGAGCACCAGGAAGAGCATGACACGAAGACCGATCTTCTTGCGCTGCTCCAGCTTGGGCTCTGCCGCCCACATCATGAAGGCAGCGATGTCCTTGGAGTACTGATCGAGCGTCTGGGGCGAACCGTCATCGTAATCCACCATTCCCTCAAAAATGGGCTTGGCCATTGCGAGGCCTGCCGCAGAGATGAAATAGGGATTGTAGTTCACGCCGTCGGGAAGCTCGATATGCTCCGGTGTCTCTTCATCGTAACCGTGCAACAGGCTGTAGATATAGTCCGGGCCGTTTTCGGCATAACCGGTGAAGATATCGAAGATGAAGTGAGGGAAACCGCGCTCGACGGCCCGCGCCTTCGCCAGCAGCGAGAAGTCGGGGGGCGCAGCGCCATTGTTGGCGGCGGCGGCGGCCTCTTCATTCGGGAACGGCGACGGGAAGCGGTCCGAACCGGTGGCCGGACGGGTGAACATGTCACCATCGGCATTCGGGCCATCCTCGACTTCGTAGTCGGCGGCAAAGGTCTTCACCTGCGCTTCGGAGTATCCGAGCTCTTCCAGATCGCGGAAGGCGACCCGCTTCATGCTGTGGCAGGCCGAGCAGACCTCCTTGTAGATCTTCAGGCCACGCTGAAGCTGCCCGATGTCGTAATGACCGAACGGGCCGGCAAATGACCAGTCGACATGCATCGGCTTCTTGATCGGATAGTGCTGGGTGTGGGAAGCTTCTCCCTCACCCTCATGCTCTTCCTCACCTTCGGCAGTAGCGTCCTGTTCGCCCTCTTCATCGGCAGCCGACGCCGCACCGTCTTCCGGCACAGACGTGTCGGCGTCCGCCTCGGCATCTGCTGCGGCGGCATCACCTTCGTCGTCCGCAACAGCTTCGCCTTCACCGCCCGCCGCGGTGGCGTCTTCGCCTTCGCTCGTGGCAGGCGCCGTTTCATCCTGCGCCGCCGTATCGGAAGCCGCGCCGGTATCTTCGCCTGCCGTTTCGTCTGCCGGAGCGGCCTGCTCCGTTGCAGCCGGCTGTTCCGTCTGATCCTGTGCAAACACGACCGTGGCTACACCGAGACCAAGACCGACGCCGACCAGGCCCTTGAGAAGATTATTCATCAGTTTCATTCCCTGTCGCTGGTCCAAGCCACTTATTCCGCCGGTTGAGCGGCTGTGTTGTCCCGCTTCGCCAAGACAGATTCGGTGATCGAGTTGGGCAGCGGTTTGGGTTTCTCGATAAGACCGAGAAGCGGCATGATGACCAGGAAAAATGCGAAGTAGAATAGCGTAGCGAACTGCGAATAGCCCACATAGTTTCCGCTGAAATCACCCTGGAACAGCAAACCGATCAGGCCCGAACCTTCGGCCGGGCGCGAGCCGAGCCAGCCGAGGAAGATGCAGTCGACCACGAAGATCCAGAAGAAGAGCTTGAACCACGGGCGGTATGCCGCCGAGCGGACGCGGGACGTATCGAGCCAGGGCACGAAGAACAGGACCGCGATCGAAGCGAACATGGCGATAACACCGCCAAGCTTGGAGTCGATCGGCCCGATATTGAAGGTGATGGCGCGCAGGATCGCGTAGAAAGGCAGGAAGTACCATTCGGGAACGATGTGCGCCGGTGTCTTCAGCGGGTTGGCCGGAATGTAGTTGTCCGGGTGTCCGAGATAGTTCGGCATGTAGAAGATGAAATAGGCGAACACGAGGAGGAACACGACCATGGCGAGGCCGTCCTTGACGGTCGCGTAAGGCGTGAAGGCCAGCGTGTCGGTCTTGCTCTTCACTTCGATGCCCGTCGGGTTCGTCTGCCCGACCACATGCAGCGCCCAGACGTGAAGGATCACGACACCGGCGATGATGAAGGGCAGAAGGTAGTGGAGCGAGAAGAAGCGGTTCAGCGTCGGATTGTCGACGGCGAACCCACCGAGAAGGAAGGTCTGCAGCCAGTCACCGATGACCGGAATGGCCGAGAAGAAGCCGGTGATGACGGTCGCGCCCCAGAACGACATCTGCCCCCACGGCAGAACATAGCCCATGAAGGCCGTTGCCATCATCAGGAAGAGGAGGAGGACGCCGAGAATCCAGAGCAATTCGCGCGGCGCCTTGTAGGAGCCGTAATAGAAGCCGCGAGCAATATGGAGGTAGACGGCGATAAAGAAGAACGATGCGCCGTTGGCGTGCATGTAACGCAGCAGCCAGCCGGAATTGACGTCCCGCATGATAAACTCGACGGACGAGAAGGCGACGCCCGTCTCGGCGGCGTAGTGCATGGCGAGCACGATGCCCGAAAGGAGCTGCACCACCAGCATGACCATCAGGATACCGCCAAAGGTGTAAGCGTAGTTGAGGTTACGCGGCACCGGATAGGCGATGAAGCTGTCGTACATCATGCGCGGCAGCGGCAGGCGGGCGTCGATCCACTTTTCGACTCCCGAATTCGGCGTATAGGTGGAATGTCCACTCATCTCTTAAATCCCCCTTCCGAAATGTCAGCCGATACGAATGGTCGTATCGGAAGTGAAGGCGTAGGTCGGAATAGCGAGATTTTCCGGCGCTGGGCCTTTGCGGATACGGCCAGCCGTATCGTAGTGACTGCCGTGGCAGGGGCAGAACCAGCCGTCGAAATCACCGGCCTGGCCGAGCGGCACACAGCCCAGATGGGTGCACGAGCCGATCATGACGATCCAGTTTTCGTTACCCTCACCAGCAGAGCGGTTGAGATCCGTGGCCTCGACATCGCCGCTGAGATTTTCGTTGCGGGCCACCGGATCCTTGAGATCGCCGAGAGGCACTTCCTGCGCCTCCTGAATTTCGCGCTCTGTACGATTGCGAATGAAGATGGGCTTACCGCGCCATTTCGCCGTCAGGCTCATGCCGGGCTCGACCGCCGAGACATCGACATCGATCGATGCCAGTGCCAAGGTCGACGCATCCGGCCGCATCTGGTCGATGAACGGCCAAACCGCGCCGGCTGCACCAACAACCGCCGCCATACCTGTCGCAATGTAGAGAAAGTCGCGACGAGTCGCCTCGTCTTCGCCACCATGTCCGATCGTGTCGTTTCCGCTCACGTTCACTGTCCTCTGCTGGGAGACCGGCCCCCGGAGAACCCGTCGGAACCTGACGGCCGATACGTTGTCAAACACGCGTCTATGCCGCCGGGACCCCCGACTACCCGGTCTTTTCGCGCCCTTCTATTGGCCAGAGAGACCCTTGTCCAGAGTCCCGCACCTTACTTTCGTCCAAAAGCGGTGGAGCGAAACGTTTCAGTCAGGCCGCGCCGAGCCGTGCAAGCACCGATTGCGGTATACGGTACTGCGCAATCGCGTCATGGTGGCGCCGCAAGCCGCATAATTCGCGCTGGATGAAATAGGCATGAGTCGCCCGTGCAGCCCGGCGCAGTAGCTCCGATCGCATGGCGCGTTCCGTCTCGCCCAAACGGTTCTGATCGGCGTCATTCTCGGCCTCGAACTGACGCAATGCTTCAAGTGCTTCGCCGACAGACTTTCCGGCCCGCCCCAGGCTGGACGCCTTTTCGGCGGCGATCTCGTAGCCAAGCGCATCGCTTCGGTCCGCGATGGATTCCATCGCGTCCCGGTAGCGGGAGGGCGGGCGCAAAGCCATCCGCCTACTCCGCGGCCAGATTGCGCGGCAGGAAACCACCCGTCTGCCGCTTCCAGAGGCGCGCATAGAGGCCGTCCTCGGACAAAAGCTCGTCATGGCTGCCCTGCTCCACGATCTGCCCGCCATCGACGACGATGATCCGATCGAGCTGCGCGATGGTGGAGAGCCGGTGCGCAACGGCAATCACTGTGCGTCCCTCCATGAGCGTTTCGAGCGATTCCTGGATGGCCGCCTCGATCTCGGAATCGAGAGCGGATGTCGCTTCATCCAGAACGAGGATCGGCGCGTCCTTCAACACCATGCGAGCGACCGCAATACGCTGTCGCTGACCGCCGGACAGCTTGACGCCGCGCTCGCCCACATGAGCATCGAATCCCGACCGGCCGCGATGATCGCCCACCTTTTCGACGAAGGTATCGGCGGCCGCCCGCCGCGCGGCTTCGCGGATATCCCCGTCGCTCGCTTCCGGCCGGCCATAGGCAATATTGTCGCGGATCGAGCGATGCATCAGCATCGGCTCCTGACTGACCATGCCAAACTGGCGACGCAAAGAACCTTGGGTCAGGTCGCGAATATCACGCCCATCGAGCGTAATCCGACCCTCTTCGACGTCGAAAAGCCGAAGGAGAAGAGACAGGATCGTGGTCTTTCCGCCACCAGACGGGCCGACGATCGCGACCCTCTCGCCCGGCTCGATGCGAAACGACAAGTTCTTGATGACGGGCATGTCGTCACGCCCATAGCTGAACGAGACATTCTCGAAGGCGATCGCGCCGCGCGCCCTGGGAATATCGATCGCATCCGGGGCGTCCTGAAGCGCGGGCTGTACGGAGATCGTGCCGGTCGCGTCCTGCACCGTGGCGAAGTTGCGCACGATGCCGTTGATGTTGAACATCACCCAGCCGCTCATCTGGTTGAGGCGGAAGACAAGTCCCATCGCAGCCGCGATTGCGCCGGTGGTCACATCTCCGGCAAGCCAGCCCCGCACCGCGATGATGCCGACCGCCGCCATCATCCCGCCATTCAATATGGCGACCGACGCCCGTACGGTGGTAATCGCACGCGCTGCATGAGCCGTCGCATAGAGCAAATGCTCCACCCCTTCACGGACAAAGGCATGTTCGCGCCGGCCATCGTCGAAGAGTTTGACGGCGAGAATATTGGTGAAAGCGTCGACCAGACGTCCGCTCAGAATGGAGCGGGCGTTCGCCCGGCGGCGCGAGGTCTTGCGAACGCGCGGCAGAAGGAAGCGCGCGACTGCGACGTAGCAGACTGCCCAGACCGCCACGACCACACCAAGAATAGGATCCATGGAAACGAGAATTGAGGCGGTCAGCACAACGAATGTCGCAAATGACCAGAAGGTGCCGATAAGCGAGGTGATAAGGTCGGTCGTGCTCTCGCCGGCCTGAATGATCTTTTGTGCGATGCGCCCGGCAAAATCGTTCTGGTAGAAGGAAAGCGGCTGCTCGATCACCCGTCGGAACGATTGCCACCGGATCATGGCGATGAAGCGGGGCGAGATGACCTGCTGTTCCAGCATGGTCTGACCGATCATGACGGCCGCGCGGACCACAAGGATGAGAAGAAGAAGGCCAGTCAGCGGCAGCCAATTATCCGACAGGAAATTTGCCGGTCCTTCCTGCTCCATCAGATCAACCAGCCAGCCAACCGACCAGTAAAGCGCAGCGTCGACCGCACCCGACAGGCCGCCAACGATCAACATCGCCGCGAAGGGGCCTTTTGCCTGTTTGGCGAAATGCATGATGAAGGCCACGGCATCGCGCGGAAGAAGGCTGTCATCATCTTTCTGGAACGGATCGATGCGGTTTTCCGCAATGCCGAAGACCCTGTCCGAAATCGTTTCGCGCCGGTTGTAATCGGTACGAAGGTCATCTGCCTGTGTCGGAAGGTCGGGGGACTGGCCGGCTTGCCTCACTGCGCTGCCACCCCGTGCGCATTTTCGCTGGTGGCGTCGTCGAGCGTCAGGAAGCCGCCCGACTGACGCGCCCACAAGCGGGCATAGAGCCCATTATTGGCAATCAGTTCGTCGTGGGCGCCCTGCTCCACGATTGCGCCATGATCCATTACAACCAGCCGATCCATCTGTGATATGGTGGAGAGGCGGTGTGCAATGGCAATAACGGTCTTGCCTTCCATCAGTTGATCGAGGCTGTCCTGAATGGCGGCTTCGACTTCGGAATCGAGCGCGGATGTCGCTTCGTCGAGAACGAGGATCGGCGCATCCTTCAGCATGACCCGGGCTATGGCGATGCGCTGACGCTGACCGCCGGACAGTTTGACGCCACGTTCGCCGACATGGGCCTCGAAGCCTGTCCGACCCGTCGGGTCACTAAGGTCGTTGATGAAGTCGATGGCCTTGGCTTGCCGCGCGGCGCGTTCGATCTCGGCCATTGCTGCATCGGGGCGCGAATACTGGATGTTGTCCTGAACGGAACGGTGCAGCAGGGCGGTATCCTGCGTGACCACGCCGATATGCGCGCGCAGGCTCTCCTGATCGACTTTGGCAATGTCGGTTCCGTCGATCCGGATGCTGCCATCCTCCACATCGTGGAAACGCAGAAGAAGGTTGACCAGAGTCGATTTGCCCGCACCGGAGCGGCCGACGAGGCCGATCTTCTCGCCCGGCTTGATGTCGAGATCGAGATGGCCGATTACGCCTTCGCCCTTGCCGTAATGGAAGCTGACATCGTCGAAATGGATTGCGCCAGCCGTCACCGAAAGCGGCTTGGCATTCGGCTTGTCCTTCACCTCCTGCGGCTTGGCCAGCATCTGCGCGGCATCCTCGGCCATGCCGAGATTTTCAAAAAGGCCGGCGAGCTCCCACATCACCCAGTGGCTCATGCCTTCCAGGCGCATAACGAGACCAAGTCCGACGGCCAGTGCACCGACCGTCGCCGTGCCGAGCGACCACGACCAGAGCCCCAGCGCCGCGACGGAAAAGAGAAGCGATGCGTTGAGGAAGCCAAGGGTGGTGTTCAGCAGCGTGACCAGACGCATCTGCGGAAAGACCGAATGCAGGAAACGCTCCATCGCGTCGCGCGCATAGCGTTCTTCGCGCCCGGCATGGGCGAACAGTTTGATCGTGGCGATATTGGTGTAGCTGTCCACCACGCGGCCGGTCATCTCGCTCCGGGCATTGGCCTGCACCTCCGAGGTCTTGCGCAGACGCGGCAGGAAAAACGCCATAGCCGAGAAATAGAGGCCGATCCAGACCAGGAAGGGTGCCATCAGGACCGGGTCGAAGGTCGCCATCAGGGCGACGGCGCCGACGAAGTAGACAGCGACATAAGCGAAGACGTCGACCGTCTTCATGACAACCTCGCGGGTGCCGAGCGCACCCTGCATCAGCTTTGTGGCGACACGGCCAGCAAATTCGTCCGAGAAAAAACTCACCGATTGCCGGAGCAGATATTTGTGTCCCTGCCAGCGAATGATCATCGGGTAATTGCCGGCGAGGGTCTGAAACAGCAGCAGATCGTGCAGGATGCCAAGAATAGGCATCACGATCATGATCAGCGCGCCCATGCCGGCCAGTGTCCAGAATTCGTCCTGGAAGAAGTTTTCCGGCGGCCTGCCGGCAAGCCAGTCCACCACATCGCCCATGAAACTGAAGATCACGATCTGAGCCACAGAAATCGCGGCCGCCAGAATACCGCCCAGCAGGACCAGCGGCCAGACGGGCTTTGTATGGTGCCAGATAAAGGCGAAGAGACCTTTGGGAGGCCGCTCCGCAGGCATTTTCGGAAAGGGTTCGGCCAGTCGCTCAAACCAGCCGAATAGCGAATTGAACATGTGCTCTCCGGCCGTTCGCTGGTCAAAGATGAGTGTGAATGGCGCGCTCGACGCGACGCGTTGCGACGATATAAGGCTGCGCTCGGAATTTTTCCACGCATGGCGGCTCTGCCTGCGCGAACACAATACTAGGAGCGGATCATGACAGGTCAGCGCGCCCGGTCGGGCGATCGTCCCCTTATCGCCCTGTACCAGCCGGATATACCCGGCAATACGGGCACGATCCTGCGTATGGGCGCGTGCCTCGAACTACCGGTGGCGGTGATCGGCCCGGCAGGGTTCGACCTTTCCGATCGCGCGCTCAAACGTTCGGGTATGGATTATCTTGAGATGGCGACCCTCACCCGCTTCGACGATTGGATGGCTTTCGAACGCTGGCGGAAGGCCGAGGGCCGGCGGCTTGTGCTTCTGACGACCAAGGCCGACCGCGCCTATCACGCCTTCGAATGGCGCGCCGGCGATATCGTTCTGTTTGGCAGGGAAAGCGCCGGTGTGCCGGACCATGTGCATGAAGCAGCGGATGAGCGCCTGACGATCCCGATGCGCCAGGGCGCGAGAAGCCTGAACCTTGCCGTCAGCGCGGCGATGGTGGCCGGCGAGATCACGCGACAATTCGCTATCGGCGGGGACTGACCTGACTAGTCGGCGCTTTTCAGCCGGCGCATGGTGAACTCGATCTCGTCGTCGCCGACGATCCGCCAGCTTTCGACCTCGCTCCAATAGGCGGCCTTTGGCCAGCGGTTCAGAAAGTCACGCGCGGTCTGCCGCGCCTCTGGCCTGGGAAGACGGAAGGTTTCACGCACGAAACTGTCACCCGCGCCGTTGCGCCCCGCGGCGATCTGCTGCGACAGCCCCTTGAGGGCCGGACGTTTCGGCGGACCCATCACGGCCTCCATTGGTGTCGGGCCGCCCCGAACTGGACTTGCCCTGCCGGGGAAGATTAGGCATGGCCGACGAAAATTGCGAATCGGCGGCTGCATGAACGGCTGCCGGCAAGAATGACGCATCGAACACGACCGAGGATAAAGCATGGAGCGCCCGACCCTGCCGCAAGGCCTGCCGCCCGATATCGAGGCCAGGAAGAAGACGGCGCGCCAATGGTTCGAGTCGCTTCGCGACCAGATCTGCTCGGCCTTCGTCACGCTTGAGGACGAAGCCGATGGCCCATTCCCGCCAGGCGTCGACGAGCCGGGCCGCTTCCAGCGGACACCATGGGCAAGGGATGAGGGCCATGGTGGCGGCGGCGTCATGGGAATGATGGGCGGCCGCGTCTTCGAGAAGGTCGGCGTTCACACCTCGACCGTCCATGGCGAGTTCTCGCCGGAGTTCCGCAAGCAGATGCCGGGCGCTGAACAAGACCCGTCTTTCTGGGCCTCCGGCATCAGCCTGATCGCCCACCCGTGGAACCCCAACGTACCCGCGGTTCACATGAACACCCGCTTCGTGGTGACGACGAGTTGGTGGTTCGGCGGCGGTGCGGACCTGACACCGGTGCTGGATGCGCGCCGGAGGCAGGACGATCCCGACACGATCGCCTTCCATCAGGCGATGGAAGCGCCCTGCCGCGCCCATACGGTTGCCGACTATCCCAAGATGAAGGCGTGGTGCGACAGCTATTTCCACCTGGCGCACCGGAACGAGCCGCGCGGTATTGGCGGCATCTTCTACGATTGGCAGCACTCCAGCGAGGACGATGGTGGCTGGGCGGCGGACTTCGCCTTCACGCAGGATGTCGGCAAGGCGTTTCTGCGCGTCTACCCGGAGCTGGTGCGGCGCAATTTCGAGAAGCCGTGGACCGAAGAGATGCGCGAGGAGCAGCTTGTCCGGCGCGGCCGCTATGTCGAGTTCAACCTGCTTTACGACCGCGGCACGATCTTCGGCCTGAAGACCGGGGGCAACGTCACCTCGATCCTCTCATCCATGCCGCCAGCGGTGAAATGGCCGTGAGATGAGCCGCACCGAAACGTGATCTTTGGACGATGCGCCGAACGGACCTAATTGCGATAGAGCGCAATGCGGGTCAGAAGGCAGCATATCGGGACACGTGCCATGTCGGAAAACGGAAATCGGGCTCAAGAATCGGAACTGCAGAAGACCACGGCCAAGATCTTCGAGAAGTCGGGCGGCAAGGTCGATGAATTCCGCAAGCTGGCCGAGCGCATCGCCGATGGCGAAGAGGTCATCCCGCCCGTCCTGCTGAAAGGCCAGGCAAGGCGCAGGCACGTTCGCTCGACCCTGCGCGAGGATCACGCCGACCGGATCGAGCAACGAAATCCTGCGGCGGAAGTGAAGTTCAACGAATTGGCGAAGGACTTCTTCAAGTTCTATCGCGGCACGGCACTGCTCTTCTATCGCGACATGGTCGGTATGGATTCCGACATGCCGTCGGTCATGGCCCTTGGAGACGTCCACCCGCAGAATTTCGGCGTGATGCCGGACAAGAACGGTGCGCCGATCTTCGGCGTCAATGATTTCGACGAGGCCGTCTATGCGCCCTTCACCTGGGATCTGAAACGCGGCGCGGTCGGCTTCTGGATCGCCGCGCGCGAGGCGGGCGGTATGAAACGCAAGAAACGGCGCAAGATCGTGAAGAAATTCGCCAAGGGCTATCTGCAGGCGATGCAGAACTATGCGGACCGCGCAACCGAGAGCAATGACGACTACCGCATGGACAACTCGCCGGACGTCATTCAGCGCCTTTTCAAGGAAGCGTGGACGGATCGGCAGGAATGGCTTTCGGGGGACTATCTCAAGCCATCGGGTCGCGGCTTCCGCGCTAGCGATGAACTCCAACCCATCTCAAGCGAACGGGACAAGTTTCAGCAGGCAGTCAACGACCTCGCCAAGTCCAACGGCATCGAGGTGACACCGGACCGGGCGGGCGAACTCAAGGTCAAGGATGTCTGCGTCCGCCACGGACAGGGCACCGCATCGCTCGGCCTGCCACGCTTCTATGTGCTGATCGAAGGCCCGTCCAAGGATGCGACCGACGATATCATCATCGAATTCAAGAAGGCGCGCCGGTCCGCGCTGGAAGGCCTGACGCCGCCGACGGAATTCCATGCCGGCGAGGAAGCGGACCGCATCGCCCACGGTCAGTCCGTGCAGCTTGCCCATGGCGACATTTTCTATGGCGCGGTCAAGATCGACGGCGAGAGCTATATGAGCCGCGAACGCGCGCCCTTCCGCGACGATATCGACCTGGACGATCTCAGCTACGGCACCTGGAAGGACTATGCCCGCGTCTGCGGCGCGGCGCTCGCCCAGGCTCATGCGCTGTCGGACGATCTCGGCCAGATCGATTACGACGTCGAGCCGTCCATCATCGAAGCGGCGAAACCGCGCAAACTGTTCATCAAGGATCTGATCCGCTTTGCCGAGGAAGCCGCCGACCGGCTCGCCGCCGATCACGAATTCTTCCGCGAGGACCACAAGGACGGCGCGTTCGAACGGGTCGATATCATCTACCGCTGAAGCCGGACCGGGTGATGCACGCAAAATTTGAACTTCCGGCGCCCCTTCCTCGTTAGTCTTCTACATCAACGCGAAAGAAGGAGGTTCACCATGAAACGCTTCGATTGCGGAACCCTGGTTCCGGGCTGCCACTGGCACACCCAGGCCGAGGAAGAGGCGGAAGTGGTCCGCCGCGCCAGCGAGCATCTTCGTTCCGCCCATGGCGAGACGCATGTCCGCCCAAATATGGTCGACGAGATCAAGAGCCGCATCCGTGAGGTGCAACCGGCCTGATCCGCTGCAGATAACCAATGAAAAACCCGCCGGGGAAACTCGGCGGGTTTTTTGTCTGGTAACTTAGGTCTCAACAAGCCAAATTCTTAGAATGAGTACTGTCTTTCGCGAGCCATGTTATTTTGACCGCTTCTGGCCGTTGCGCTGGTCTTTCTGCGCCAGATTGACCAGAACCCGTCTACCCCAACTCGTAGGCCTACTACCATTGTTAGGCTATATCGTACTTTTCGGCGACGTATTCCAAGACGCAATTCTAAAATTTACTGTACTTGGTGAAGGCATGTGGTTGACGCCCTTGCAGCGTGTTTACCTGCTGTATGGCGGAAGCGTGCTAGTTGCCTTAGGGCTTCTAATTTACTGGATATTTTGCCCCACGCAGATAAGGGAATTTGGCGACAGAAATTCCTATGTTCGCTCAATCGTTGAAGGTTTGAAACCTGAAGAATTTCGTTCAATTTTAGAAAATTTTGGGAGCGTTTTCCCGAAGAACGAGATCGGAGACAATATAAGCGGCGATAGAATAATGTTCGGAATTATAGGTGAACATGATGTTCGAAAATCAATGAGTTATTTTCACAACGGTAGAGCTATCTCGCAAACGGTCGCAAACAAACGCCGTCGAGAAGAGGCAGTAGCCGCCATAGTCGCAAATTTCGAGCTTTTAGATCGTCAAAGGGCCGGTCGGTGCTTTTTTAGCTTCTCATTACTCGTAACAGGCGGTCTGATCTTTCTAATTCCGAGCATTGAGGTGTTCTTAAGAGTGATATCTCGCATGATAAATTTACAGTTATGATTGAAAAACGCGACCGGTGATGACATTTTCAGCGATGCGCCTTCATACCACTCATAGGCCGCATCGACCGCGACGACTGACGAAATCGGCAGAACGCTGACATAGGCGGAGTCGTCGCTGGAAGCCGCGATACAATGCCCGCCGGCCTTCCATCAGATGACTACTCCCAATCCGCCCGCCCCCTTCGACCCGGGCGGCCATCCATCAGACCGAGATCGCGCAGACGATCCTCCGGCGCTGTCTCCAGATCGATCTGGAGACGCTTGTTCGAAGTCGTTTTCCTTCGAGAAGCGATTGAATGACGGAATGAGAATACTGCACCGGCCAGACCTCTGACCAGACGGACGACGAACGGAATGGCTGACTGCAAAGCGCGTGACATGCATGATCCTCCTTATGGTCGAGGATCGACAAACAGCATCTATAAGCCTAAATCCAACGGAATATGAGACGTTCGATATAAGGTGTCTTTATGCATGTCGCGCCATGATCTCCCGCCTCTCGCCAGCGTTCGCGTCTTCGAGGCCGCGGCGCGCCATCTGAGCTTCACCCGCGCCGCAGATGAACTGGGCATGACGCAGGCGGCCGTCAGCTATCAGATCAAGATGCTGGAAGACCGCGTCGGCGCGCCGCTCTTCATCCGCCGACCGAGGGCGGTCGAACTGACGGCAATCGGCGATACGCTGGCGGTGGCGGCCAGCAAGGCGCTGGATCAAGTCGGTTCGGCATTCGAGGCGGTGCGCGAAAGAGCCTCGGGCGTTCTTTCGATCAATGTGATTCCGACCTTCGCCGTTCAGAAACTGTCGCCGATTCTGGGCCGGTTTCAGATCGCCCATCCCGATCTTGCGACCCGTATTACCGCGACGCGTGTTCTGACGGATTTTGCCAGCGAGGAGGTCGACGTCGCCATTCGCTCCGGCAAGGGCAAATGGCCGGGGCTGCGCTCTCACGAACTGTTTAAGGCGAGCTTTACACCGATGCTTGGCCCCGCTCTACTTGAACGATACGGGCCGCAGCGCGAACCTCGCGATCTTCTCAAGCTGCCGCTGATCGATGCCCGGGACCCCTGGTGGGACGCCTGGTTCACTGCCGCGGGTGTCGATGCCGAGGAATTGAAGGAGCGGCCCAAATCGTCCATGGGCGACCAGTTTCTGGAGGCGCGGATGGCGCTCGGCGGAATGGGTGTCGCCATCCTCACCCCGGACTTTTACCGCTCCGAGCTGGAGAGCGGCACATTGATCCAGCCCTTCCCACTGGTGGAAGAGATGGGCCAGTCCTATTGGCTCTGCTATTCCGAGCGGCGGCGGAACGTGCCGAAGATCAAGGCCTTTCGCGACTGGCTTCTGGCCGAGATGGCGGACGACATGAAGCCGGACGCCAGTCCTCACTCCTGAGGGCGGGCATCCTCTTCCGGCTTATTGCTTCGATCACCAGGGCGTCATGCCGTCGGGCTCGATGAACCGGCCGCTTTCTTCGCCTTCCAGTGCATATCGAACAGGTAGGCGAGCGCCCTCTTCAGGCGTCATCGTGCCATAGCCTGTCAGGTCGGTCTTGACGAAACCGGGACTGACCGAATTGACCTTTATGCCGGTCTCCTTCAGTTCCTCGTGCAATTGCACGGTGAGCATGTTCAGCGCGGCCTTCGAGGCGTTGTAACCGATATATCGCTGCGAATAGTAGGCCGAATCCGGATCGCCGTTCAGGGTCAGAGAGCCGAGCGAACTCGACAGATTGACGATGCGTCCTTCCGGCGCGGCCTGCAGAAGTGGCAGCATGGCCTGCGTCACCGCGAGCGTGCCGATGAAGTTCACCTCCATCACATGGCGGACGGCATCGATCGACGCTGTGGCGGGCGGGCCGTCACCAAAGTCGAAGATCCCCGCATTGTTGACCAGAATGTCGAGACGGCCATGCCGGGCCTTCAACGTGTCAGCCGCCGCAAGAAGTGTTTCAGGTGCGTTCAGATCAAGCTCGATGCTGCTTGCCGAAAGCTGGTCTTCCGCCAGTTCCGCCACCGCCTCTGCGCCGCGCCCTTCGTCGCGCGATCCGATGACGACTTCGATGCCGGCCTCGGCCAATTGACGCGCGATCTGAAAACCGATCCCCTTATTGCCGCCGGTCACGAGAGCAATGCGTTGCTGGGTCATGTGTTCTTTCCTTTGCTGTTCGCCTCCTCTAAAAATGAAGAAAACTTCAGCTTTTGGAATTCGCATATGCCACACGATACGCCAACCGCTCTGAAAGCGCGGAAAACACCGGTCCAGAGCCGCTCGCGCGTGACCGTCGACGCCATATTCGAAGCCACCATTCAGGTTTTGCTCGGCAAAGGCATGAATGGTCTGACGACCACGCTGGTGGCTGAACGCGCCGGCGTGTCGGTCGGCACGATGTACCAGTATTTCCCGAACAAACAGGCGCTGATCTATGCGCTGAACAAGCGCTATCTCGATACTCTGGCCGGGCGGATCGAGACCACTTGCGCCGAGCAGGAGGGGATGCCGCTCGCGCACATGGTCGAGGCTCTGATCGCGACCTATTGGCGTGCAAAGATGGAGCGTGCCGATCTCACACGAGCACTCTACCGCTCGGTGGCCGAGCTCGATAACGACGCGCTGATGCATGAGTTCGCCGCGCGCGTCGACAGAGCGACCGAGGCGATGTTCGCAAGCACCAGCGACAGCGCGCTCTCCGATGTCGCAGCGACCAACCTGACGTTGACATCGGTGATCTACGGCACCGTCCGCAATGCTTTCGAAAGGGGCTTGCCTTCGGACGATGCGGAGGAACTGCGGCGAAACCTGGTTGTCATGTGCCAGACCTATATTGCCGCTGCTTCGTCCTCCGCCTCACTCTCCGATGCGGCCTCCTCATACCATTCATAAGCCGCGTCCACGGCAACCGCCGAGGAGGTCGGCAGCACGGCGATATAGGCCGAATCGTCGCCGATAGGCGCCGCGCGTTGCGTCACCCGCCAGCCGGTATAGGCCGCAATCATCGCGAACAGGATCGTCATCAGAACCCAGAAGATGGCCGGTCCAGCCATTTCCATCGCCTGGCCGATGATGATCGGGCCCGATACCGCGCCAACGCCATAGATGAAGATCATGCCGCTGGCGGCAGCCGGCATGTCTTCGCGCTCCAGATAGTCGTTGGTGTAGGCGATCATCAGCGAATAGAGCGGGCTCGCAACACCGCCGGCGAAAAGACCCGCGACCAGAAGAACCAGAAAGCTCCCCTGGATGAAGAAGGGAAAGAGGCTTGCCACCCCGCCGACCACCGACAGCGTTATGATGAGGATGCGCCGGTCCATCAGGTCCGACAGGCGCCCAACCGGATACTGGAAGATGAGCGAGCCGAGGAAGATCGACGCGATGAAGATCGAAACGTCTCGCACATTGAGGCCGATCTTTGCGCCATAGACGGCCGCCATGCCCATCTGCGCCGCGATGACCGCCCCGACGATGGCCGTGCCGACCGTCGCCGTCGGCGAACGATCGTAGAGTTCGCGCAGCGTCATCGGCTTGACGGCCTCCACCGCCGGCAGCGGCACGGCGGAGAGCAGCACGGGCGTAAAGGCTAGCGACACGAAGATCGACGCCAGGATGAAGGGGACCGAACTGGCCGCGTCGCCGACATTGACGAGGCCCTGCGCGCCGACCAGACCGGCCATCTGCGCCAGCATATAGGCCGAGAGCAGCGCGCCGCGCGTCTCGTTGGTCGCGCTGTCGTTCAGCCAGCTCTCCGAGGTCACGTAGATGCCGGATATGCTGAAACCGAGCACGATGCGCAGCAATGTCCATGACCACGGATCGGTCAGCAGAGGATAGGCGATCAGCACCGCCGACATGAGCGAGCCGAGCGCCGCAAAGGAGCGCACATGCCCCACCTTGCGGATCAGGACCGGCGTGATACGCGAGCCGACGAGAAATCCGAGAAAGTAGCCGGAGGTCACGAGGGAAAGCGCGAAGGTCGAGAAGCCTTCGATCTCGCCGCGCACGCCCATCAGCGTCGATTGCATGCCGTTCCCGATCATGATCAGGAACACACCGAGGAGTAGCGCCCAGACGCCTGCGACAAGCTTCAACATGGCGCTCTCCGATTCCGCCAGCAAAAACGCGCCATGCCGTTTTTGGGCTTTGGCGTCAATCGCCCGATTGGATAACGGCGGATTGGATCAGTTCAACGCCTGTGTCAGCAGGTCCTCACGGGCCAGACTGAAATCGCTTTCGATCCAGCTCTCTTCAGCGGCCTTGAGACGTTTGCCGATTTCAGGCCCGGCCGGAATGCCGGCTTCCAGAAGGTCTGCGCCGCGCAAGGGAAAGACGGGAATGTCCCAGCTCTCGACGAGATCGAGCATGGCGGCGTAACGGCCCGCCTCGATCAGTGCACCGTCCTGCTCCGCTGCCCTGCCCCGCGCAGAAGCCAGGGAAAGGCGCAGACGATCACGTACAGGCCCGTGGCCCTGCCGGTAAAGGCGCACCTTCAACTCACGGTCGGAGACACCCGCCGCAACAGGGTCCGTGGTCGCAAAGGCCAGGAGACGGTCGCGCTCGGCATTGGAAAGTTTCAGACGCTCCGCGAGAGCGGCGAGCCGGCTCGCGTCCGGCGGCAGCATCGCTATCAGCCTGAGAAGCGCGTCGGGTTCCCAGCCGGCCTGTTCGCCTGTTTCGACAAGAGGCGCGACAAGGTCGATGCCCCATTTTTCGCTTTCGGGAATAATGGTGGTGAGCACACTCGCTGTCCGCATCCAGAGGAGCGCGCGGCGCGGATGAGGCGCGGCAAGCAATTTGCGCATTTCGCTCCAGACGCGCTCGGCGGACAGCCGGTCGAGACCAGTCTTCAGGGCCGCACAGGCCCGCAAACCGTCGGCATCCGGCCGGCCTTCGCCGTACCACGCAAAGAACCGGAAAAAGCGCAAAATCCGCAGATAATCCTCTTCGATCCGCTCGCGCGCATCGCCGATGAAGCGGATCGTCCTTGTGTCGAGATCGTCCAGGCCGCCGACGAAATCATGCACCGTGCCATCCGCATCGGCATAGAGAGCGTTGATCGTAAAATCACGCCGTCGGGCGTCATCTGCCCAATCCGTCCCGAAACGAACTTTCGCGTGGCGACCATCCGTCGCGATATCAGCGCGAAGGGTTGTGACCTCCAAGACGCGGCCGCCGGCTACCGCCGTGATCGTCCCGTGTTCGACACCTGTCGGGATCGCGCGAAAGCCGGCGCCTTCGATCCGGCGCGTGGTCTCGGCTGGATCGGTCGTGGTGGCGATGTCGATGTCGCCGGCCGGCATGCCGAGCAGCACATTGCGGATTGCGCCGCCAACGATGCGTGCTTTTTCGCCTTCCGAACCCAAGGCAGCAAGAAGGGTTTGTAGCTCCGGCTCTTTCAGCCAGGAGGCGCGATCAGCGATCGAGATCGGTTCGTTCAAGGGTAAAGTCTCTCCTGCATCATCCGAATGATGCCGGCGGTTACGCCCCAAATGTGCCAGTCGTCAAACGGCATGGTCCAATAATAGCGGCGCTGGCCTTCCCAGATGCGACTATCCTGAATGTGATTGGCCTGCTCCATCAGGAAAGAGAGCGGCACTTCGAAAATGTCCGCCACCTCGCCCGGTTCGGGCATAAGATCGAACGGCGGATGAAGCAGGGCCAGAACGGGCACAATCCTGAAACCGGAGCCCGTGGAATAGTCGGGTAGGCGGCCGAGCACTTCGACGCGATCCTGCGGCAGCGCCACTTCTTCCTCCGCCTCGCGCAATGCCGCGGCAACCGGCCCGTCATCACCGGGATCAATCCGCCCGCCCGGAAAGGCCACCTGGCCGGAATGGGTTTTCAGATGATCGGTGCGACGGGTCAGCAGAACGTTCGCGCCCTCCGATCTCTCGATTACGCCGATAAGAACGGCCGCGTCGCGTTGCGATCGCCGGAAGAAATGATCCGCAATGTCGAGATTCCAGCGATGATCGCCCCAGTCGCGCGTCTCGAACGGCCCGGCCTCCTTGCTCGCCCTAAGACGGAAATCATCTGTCGAATAAAGGCTTTCCCCAGTTTCGATGTTCGCCATGCCGCCGGGTGGCCTCATTCGCCCATCGCTTCCAGCCGGTCCATCGGAGCAATCGGAAAGACCGCGCCACGGCTGTGGACCGCGAGAACCTCGACATCACCGACGGTCATCGGCTCCGCCATGGCAACGAGATCGAACGTCACCGCACGCGTTGCCAGAGCCTGAAGGCGGCCCCGCACACGCAGATAGGGCTTCAGAGGTCCGTCCTCTTCCGCTCCGTCGAAGTGGATCGGATGATCCGGGCCGGCCTCGACCACGTCGCCGACATTGGTGCGAAACGTCAGAACCCGGTTCTTGCCGACACCGCTCGACACACATTCGACAGCGATAAAGGGCGCGTCTGCCACATTCACCACCACCTTCTCGACCGGCGTGACGAGATAGGTCTGCCCGTCTTCATCCTTGCGCAGCACCGAAGAGAAGAGTTGAACCATCCGCTCTCTCTCGATCGGCGAATCCTTGTAGAGCCAAGTGCCGTCCGCCCCGATGGAGAGGCCTATATCCCTGCAATTGTCGGGTTCCCACATCTCGACAGGGGCCGGGTCGCGCCCATTGCTGACAGATCGCGAGATCAGCGCTTCGAGCGCGTCGGCACCTTCTTGTTCCATTTCCTGACGGTCCGGTTGAGGCTTTTTCATGCCTTACGAAATAGTCATGGCGCGCGCGCTTGCCAGCCTTATTCGATCCCTTAAGCTTTGAACTTGGAATGTAAGGTCCCTGATTCTGAAAAAGCCAAGGCGTATCCTCCATGAGTGCACTGACCGAACCCGGCACGATGACCGAGGAGGAAATGCTGGCAAGCGCCGAAAGTGCCCTTGCCGATATCGATGAGATCAAACGCGCGGTCGGCGAGATCATCTTCGGTCAGGAGACCGTCGTCGAACGCACGCTGGTGGCTGTGCTGGCCGGCGGACATACGCTTCTCGTCGGTGTGCCGGGCCTTGCCAAGACGCTGTTGGTGGAGACGCTCGGCGCGGTTCTCGGGCTCGATGCACGGCGCATCCAGTTCACCCCGGATCTGATGCCGGGCGATATTCTCGGCACCGAGATCCTCGAAGAGAACGAAGCCGGCAAACGCGCCTTCCGCTTCGTGGCCGGTCCGGTCTTCGCCCAGCTGCTGATGGCCGACGAGATCAACCGCGCGAGCCCCCGCACCCAGTCGGCGCTTTTGCAGTCCATGCAGGAATATCATGTGACAGTGGCGGGCCAGCGTTACGACCTGCCGCAGCCATTCCATGTTCTGGCCACGCAGAACCCGTTGGAGCAGGAAGGCACCTATCCACTGCCCGAAGCGCAGCTCGACCGCTTCCTCATGCAAGTCGACATCGATTATCCTGACCTCGATGCTGAGCGGCGCATCATCACCGACACGACCGGCATTTCCAGCGCGCGCGCCAGAAGCGTCGTCAGCGCAGGCCGGCTGATGGAAATTCAGGAACTGGTGCGACGCATGCCCGTCCCCGATTCCGTGGTGGACGCCATTTTGCAGCTTGTGCGATCAGCACGGCCCGGCCATGGCAATGATGAGATCGACCGGCAGGTCGCCTGGGGCCCCGGCCCGCGCGCCAGCCAGGCATTGACGCTCTGCGCACGTGCGCGAGCGCTTTATGATGGACGGCTGGCCCCCTCCATCGACGATGTGGCTG
Organism: Notoacmeibacter ruber; assembly: GCF_003668555.1. Taxonomy (NCBI): domain Bacteria; kingdom Pseudomonadati; phylum Pseudomonadota; class Alphaproteobacteria; order Hyphomicrobiales; family Notoacmeibacteraceae; genus Notoacmeibacter; species Notoacmeibacter ruber. The sequence continues at coordinate 1,926,770 of NZ_RCWN01000001.1, forward strand.
CTCTGGCCGAGCCGGTTCTGCAACACCGTATGGCGTTGAGCTTCGGCGCAAGGGCGGAAGGCACGAGGATAAGGGATGTCATCGCCGATCTGGCGAAGAGCCTGCGATAGGAAAGCCATTGGCGGCAATCGGCACATCCAGCGCACCCGTTGCGCCCCAAGACGCTCTGGCACGGGCGCGGGAACGTGCGGCCTTCATTCCGGACCTGCTTGTGGAAGCGCGGCGCATCGCCGCAGCCGTCCTGTCTGGATGGCATGGCCGGCGGCGGCGCGGCATTGGCGAGGATTTCTGGCAATACCGCCCCTATACGCCCGGGGAAACCATGGCGCGTATCGACTGGCGACGCAGCGCGCGTGACGATCATGTCTATGTGCGCGACAATGAATGGCAAAGCGCGCACACGGTCTGGCTGTGGGCGGACCCGTCGCCTTCGATGCTGTTCCAGTCGCAAGGCGCCAACGTGTCAAAGGAATCCCGGGGCATCGTTCTCGCCCTGGCACTGGCCGAACTTCTCGCGCGATCGGGCGAAAGGATCGGCTGGCTCGGTCTTTCGGAGCCGGTGGCCACACGCAATGCAGCAGAGCGACTGGCGAGCCGCATGCTGATGGCTCCTCTTCCCGAGCGCCCGGATTTCAAACTCGTCAGCGGTCGGTGCGACGTCGTTCTGATTTCCGACTTTCTCGATGACGTCGAGACGCTGCAGGAAATGTGGCGCCCGCTCGCCAAGCGCGGCGCGAGAGGCCATCTCATCGAGATATCCGATCCCGCCGAAGAGAACTTTCCCTATGGCGGGCGCACCCGTTTCATCGACCCGGAAACCGGCGAGAGGCTCACTGCGGGGCGCGCCGAAGATGCGGCCGATGCTTATCGCGATATCTACCAGGCACGGCGCGACGAAATCTCTCGCGATGCCCGTCGGCTCGGCTGGAGCTATACGCTGAACCATACCGACCAACTGGCAAGTGAAGCGCTCGTTCATGTTCATCAGGCGATGACAACGGCTCATGGAAGCGGCCAGTGATGTTTGGTCTGCCGCTCGCTTTTGCCGCTCCAGCCCTCCTCGCCGGCCTGATTGCTCTTCCCGCGATCTGGTGGCTGCTGAGAGCGACGCCGCCGCGGCCGAAGGAAGAAGTCTTTCCGCCCCTGCGCATTCTCGCGCGCGTCCTGAAAACCGAGGAAACACCCCAGAAGAGCCCTTGGTGGCTGACGGCGCTGCGACTTCTGATCGTCGCCATTGCCGTGCTCGCGCTGGCCGGACCGATCTGGAACCCGCGCCAGACCGTTATTGCCGATACGGGAGCACTGGCCCTGATCGTCGACAATAACTGGGCAAGCGCCGAAGACTGGGATGAGCGCCTGGCGACCGCAGAAGACCTGGTCGATGAAGCGGCGGACGATGGACGACCGATCCTCCTTGCCTTCACCGCAGATGCCGCCAATAGCGAGATCGGTCCTTTCGACGCCACAGAAGCCCGACAGCGCCTGGCGGCCGCAACTCCCCGGCCCGTCCCGGCCGAGCGTACCGCTACCTTTGAAAGGCTCGTAGAAGCGGCACAGGCCCTCGATCAGCCCGTCAGCTTGGCCTATCTTTCTGACGGACTGTCCACCGAGGCCGACGAGATGGCCTTCTCGGTTCTCTCTGCTCTGTCGCCCGCCAAAGTGGTGCTCGGGGCACCAGACCGTCTGCCTTCCGTTATTGTGACCGCTGCGGAGAACGAGGCCGACGCGCTGGTCACGACCCTACGCCGTCCCGACGATGGCGGACCGGCGTTGATGGCTGTCGGTGCATATGATGCTCGCGGACGCCGGATTGCCGAAACCAACGCGACTTTTTCGTCCGGCGAAGACGAGGCGCAGGCGCGTTTTGCCGTGCCTTTCGAACTCCGCAACGACATTGTCCGCATTGCGGTCGATGGAGAAAGTCAGGCCGGGGCTGTTCACCTTCTGGATGACGACGCACGCCGAAGGCGCGTCGGACTGATCGGCGGCAGCGGCGCCGAAGCGGGGAACCAGCCACTATTGGCACCGCTCTTCTACATCCGGCGGGCTCTCGCCCCCTTTGCCGATCTGGTCGAACCGACGTCCGGCGATCTAGGCGAGGCCATACCCTCCGTTCTGGAACAGAAACCGGCCATGATCGTGCTGGCAGATGTCGGCGTTTTGCCGGAAGCCGTCGAACGGTCGCTCCTGCGCTGGGTACAGAATGGCGGTATGCTGATCCGGTTCGCAGGTCCGCGCCTCGCTGGCAGCGACCTGACCGCCGACCCGCTGCTCCCGGTGAGATTGCGCAGCGGGGAACGCACTCTCGGCGGAGCCCTCTCCTTTAGCGAGCCGCAGCCTGTTGCGGATTTTCCGGCGGACGGGCCGTTCGCCTCGCTCATTCCCCCGCGCGAAGTCTCGGTCGAACGTCAGGTACTGGCCGAGCCCTCCCCCGAATTGGCCGACCGCTCGTGGGCCAGCCTCGAAGACGGCACGCCGCTGGTGACGGGACGGACGGAAGGCGAAGGGACGCTTGTACTTTTCCACGTGACGCCCGAAGCGAGCTGGTCGAACCTGCCCCTCTCGGGAAGTTTCGTCGACATGCTGCGCCAACTGACCCGCCTGTCGCGCAACCAGGGCAGGCTGGATGCGGACGCCGGTACGGCACAGGCCGCGGCTCTTTCACCATGGCGCGTGCTCGATGCGAGTGGCCTCCTGATCGCGCCAGGCGCTGAGGCTCGGCCCCTCGAGCCACAGGCAGAGCAGGTGACGATTGCCAATCCCCCAGGTCTTTACGGGACCGAAGATGCGGTTTTCGCGCTCAATCTCATGAGTGAGGACGACCGTCTGGAGCCGATCGCCCTCCCCGATCTCGACACGGCGGTCCAGCGGATCGGCTATGGCGACGGCGAACAGATCGATCTTCGGGGGCCGCTTTTCGCTATCGCGCTGGCTCTTCTGGCGATCGACAGCCTCATCAATCTCTGGCTCTCGGGCGCTCTCACCTCCCTTCGTCCCGTTCAGCGCGGTGTGCGTCGTGGAAGCGCCGCAGCAATAGGGGCCGTCCTCGCCATTGGCCTTCTGTCAGCGCCGGGCGAACTTCACGCGCAGCAGCAGACACCGGGATCATCAGGCGGCACCGGCAGTAGGCAAAGCGAAATCGACGGCGCCGAAGCCGTCGAGGCGCTGACGAGAACCCGACTGGCCTTCGTCATGACCGGCGACGCTGAGACCGATCGCATCAGCCGGGCAGGCCTGCGAGGCCTTTCAGCATGGTTGATCGGACGCACTGCGATGGAGCCGGGCGAGCCACAGGGTGTCGATATCGAAACGGACGAGCTGTCCTTCTATCCGATCCTCTACTGGCCGATCGTAGCCGACGCCCCGACGCCATCGGCCGAAGCCCTCGCCAGGATCGATGCCTATATGAACACTGGTGGAACGGTCCTGTTCGATACGAGGGACGAGTTCTCGCAGAACCTGCGCCGCAGCGGCACCGTGACGCCGGCCACACGCAAGCTGCGCGACATCCTTGCGACGCTGAATGTCCCGCCGCTTGAGCCGGTCCCTGCCGATCATGTTCTGACGAAGAGCTTCTACATCCTGCCGAGTTTCCCCGGCCGCTACGCCAACGGACCGCTCTGGGTCGAGGCGCTGACCGATGCGGATGGTGGGATGGCCCGCCCGGTCCGACGCGCCGATGGCGTCTCTCCGATCATGATCACGAGTAACGATCTGGCGGGTGCCTGGGCGATTTCAGACGATGGACGGCCGCTGCTCCCAGTCGTACCGGGCGGTGAACGCCAGCGCGAATATGCCTATCGTGTCGGCACCAACATCGTGATGTATATGCTGACGGGCAACTATAAGGCGGATCAGGTGCATGTACCGGTACTGCTGGAAAGGCTCGGCCAGTGACCGACCAGTTTTCGCTCGCGTTCGAACCGCTCGTACCCCCTCTCTGGCTGGCCGTTCTGGCTCTGCCGCTCATTGTTTTCGTCGGTCTCGGCTTTGTGTTTCGCCGGCGCGGCGCGCTCATCCGCGCCCTTGCGGCAACGCTGCTGTTTCTTGCGATCACCAACCCGGTCGTTCTGCGCGAAGAGCGCGATCCCCTGACAAGCATCGTCGCCGTCGTGGTTGACAGGAGCCAGAGTCAGGAGATCGGCGAGCGCGCTTCCCAGACCGACGAAGCCCTTGCCGATCTACGCGAACGGATCGAGGCATTGCCGCAGTTCGAACTGCGCGTTGCTGAGGCGGGCGGCCCCTCCGAGGATGCCGACCGTACCGAGACCCGTCTTTTCGAAAGCCTCAACAGCCTTCTGGCCGACGTTCCGCCAGCGCGTGTTGCGGGCGCAGTTTTCATTACCGATGGCCAGATCCACGACATCCCGACCGATGCCGCAACAGCCGGAATCGATGCGCCGGTGCATGGGCTGATCACCGGGGAAAAGAACGAGTTCGACCGGCGGCTACGTCTGGAACGCGCACCCCGCTTCGCCCTTGTCGGCGAGCCCGTGGAGCTGACCTATCGCGTCTTGTCGGAAGGGATAGCGGCCGGTGCCGATGAGCCGGAAAACGGTATGGTCGACGTCACCGTTCGTTTGAACGGCCAGGAGGTTTCGCGCGAACAGGCGCTGATCGGACGCGAAACCGTGACCTCCGTCGAATTGCCGAACGCCGGTCGCTCCATCGTCGAGATCGAGGTGGCGCAGGCCGAGGGCGAACTGACGGCCGCCAACAATGCCGCTATCGCCAATATTGACGGGATCCGCGAAAACCTTCGGGTGCTGCTCGTCTCAGGCGAGCCCCACGCCGGCGAGCGGGCCTGGCGAAACCTCCTCAAAAGCGACGCCTCTGTCGACCTGGTTCACTTCACCATTCTGCGGCCACCGGAAAAGCAGGACGGCACGCCGATCAACGAACTATCGCTGATCGCCTTTCCGACGCGCGAGCTTTTCGTCGAAAAGATCGACGAGTTCGATCTCATCATCTTCGACCGCTACCAGCATCGCGACGTGCTGCCGATCCTCTATTACGACTACATCGCCGAATATGTCCGCAATGGCGGCGCATTGCTCGTCGCAGCAGGCCCGGAATATGCCTCCGAGCAATCCATCGCCCGTACGCCACTGCTGCCGGCCCTTCCCGCGCTGCCGACCGGACAGGTTGAAAATGCCGGCTTTCGCCCTGCGCTGAGCGATCTCGGCCGGCGCCATCCTGTCACCCGCAGCCTCGACGGCGCCAATGCGGAGCCACCCTCATGGAGCCGCTGGTTCCGCCAGATCAATGTCGACAAACCGCGCGGACAGGTCGTCATGGAAGGCATCGACAATGCGCCGCTGCTCGTTCTCGACCGTGTCGAGGAGGGACGTGTCGGCATGCTCCTTTCCGATCAGGGCTGGCTCTGGTCACGCGGTTTCGAAGGCGGCGGACCTCATGTCCAGCTTTACCGGCGGATCGCACACTGGCTGATGAAACAGCCGGAACTGGAGGAAGAGCGGCTCATGGCGCGAGGCGACGGCATGGTTCTGGAGATCGTTCGCCAGACCATGTCCGAGGAGGCGCCGCCCGCCCTCATCACAGGCCCGGACGGGCAAGAGCGGGAAGTCGAACTTACGGCAGATGGCCCCGGCATTTTCTCGGCGCGTCTGTCGATGGATGATATCGGCCTTCATCGCGTGAAAAACGGCGATCTGGATGCCATCGCGCATATCGGTCCGGTCAACGCGCCGGAATTCGCCAATACTATCTCGACGACGGAGACACTGTCCTCTCTGGCGGATGAGACGGGCGGAACCGTCCGGCGCGTCTCGGATGGCTCCCCGTCCGTCGCCCCCATCCGCTCGGGCACGGCAAGCTCGGATCGGTTTCTCGGGCTTCGTCAAACCGACGAGACGATCTTGCGGAGCGTGGACCGAACGCCCCTCCTTGCCGGCTTTGCCGGCTTGGCAGCCATTCTTCTTCTACTCGGTGGGATGTGGTGGCGCGAAGGGCGTTGATCGCCTATTGCGCCTGAATGAGATCGACCGGCGGTCCGGGCTGGTCGTCATCGAAAACCGCAGCTGAAAGCGGGCCGCCAAAGACCGCGCCACTGTCGACATTCGTCCGGTTGCCCCGGGACGAAGGGTTGGATGCTTGCGGCGTATGGCCGTGAACGAAATGGAGCGGCGCGAGATCCTTCATGCGGTCCCTCGAAGAGAAACGCTCCCAAAGAACCATTTCCTCCTGCTGGTCTTCAAAGGCAACGGCCGGGTCATACCATGCGTGGCCGTAAATACGGTGTCGATCGCGATAAAGGAGGTCGAGACCCCGAATAAAGCTGACATGCTCGGGTTTGACCGTGCCTTCAGGGTAAGAGGCGAGCGTCGCTTTTCCTCCATTCTGAAGCCAGAGCGGCAGATCGTCCGTGGAACTCCCGCTCTCGCTGATCGCATTCAACATCATGATTTCATGGTTGCCGGACAGGATAACCCACCGCCACCCGTCGGACGGGCCTTCGATCAGCCTATCGAGCACACCGGCGCTGTCCGGCCCCCGGTCGATATAGTCGCCAATGAAGACCACGGTGCCAGCGTCGCAATAGTCGCCGATCTTACCGAGGAGCGTTTCCATCTTCTCCTTTTCACCGTGAATATCTCCGACGGCGAAAGTGAAGGCCATTGTCTCGGCTCCCGGCTGTCTTGTGGCACCTACCCTTTGTCAATGCAGCGGACATGGCGAACGTTCCCCGCCAGACATTCCGCCAGATTGGATTGCAATTCGCAGACCAGCAGCCGATCCGGCGCGACAGGAAGTGGCATGCGGACCCGATCGGTATAAACCGGACGAAAGCCCATCGACCAATAATAGGGCGCATCGCCGACCAGCATCACGAAGGGGCTGCCCACAGCCCGCGCAGCCTCGACGCTCATATTGACCAGATGTTTGCCGACACCGAGCTTCCGCCGGTCTGTGAGCACCGCGAGGGGCCCCAGCAGATGACCGCGCTCTCCGCCGACAGCAATGGGCGTGAGACGCACCGACCCGATCAGAAGGCCTTCGATCCGTGCGGTGAACGACAGGGAAAGGTCATGCGATCCCTGCTCTCGAATGATCGAAGCCGCGCGCGCAAAACGGCCGGGCCCGAAAACACCGGCGTGCAGTGTGTCTATCGACCCGGCATCCTCCGGCTCCTCGGGAGTGAAGACAATCTGAGACAGTGTGACAGGCGACGAGGGTGCGGACATGAGGCGATCCAGAACTTGCGAAGAGAGAGGGGCACCGCAAGATCGCAGTACCGTTCAGTAAGAAACGCGTCGTCCTCGTCGCAGAATCATTGAAATGCCTCTCATCTTCGGGCGCGTGAGCCCGTCTGCTCTGGTGGCTAGCGTATCATGACGGGCCTGTCCACTGTGCAAGCCCAAAGGTGGCGCTGCCGGCCTCCCCACCAGATGGAGACGGACTGTTCAGGACCGGAAGTGTGGGCGGAGGCGTGCCGGCACACTAACTCTCCGTACAAGTAAGAGAGAGGAGAAACCGATGGGACAGCTTGTCGACGGAACGTGGAAAAGTGGTGAAGTCGCCCGGATCAAGGATGGCGCTTTCGACCGCCCCGATTCGACCTTCCGCAACTGGGTGACGAAGGACGGCAGCGCCGGTCCCTCGGGCGAGGCCGGTTTTGCTGCGGAAGTGGATCGTTATCACCTCTACGTATCTTATGCCTGCCCCTGGGCCCACCGTACGCTTGTGATGCGCAAGCTGAAAAAACTGGAAGACATCATCTCCGTCTCTGTCGTCCACTGGCATATGGGAGACGAGGGGTGGAGTTTCCGCAAGGCGGACGGTGCAACGGGCGATCCCCTTTACGACAAGGCCTTTCTTCACGAGATCTATCAGCACGCCGACCCGCAGGCGACATGCAAGGTCACGGTCCCTGTCCTGTGGGACAAGAAGAAAGAGACCATCGTCAGCAATGAGAGCAGCGAGATCATCCGAATGCTGAACTCCGCTTTTGACGAATGGGCAGGCGACAGCGCGGATTTCTATCCGGATGAGTTGCGCAGCGAAATCGACGCGATCAATGATCTCGTCTATCCGAACATCAATAATGGTGTTTACCGCGCCGGCTTCGCCAAGGCGCAAGACAAGTATGAAGGGGCGTATGACGATCTCTTCGGCGCGCTCGACAAGTTGGAGCAAAGGCTTGCGGAAAGCCGCTACCTCGTCGGCGACCGCTTCACCGAGGCGGATATCCGCCTCTTCACCACTCTGATCCGTTTTGATGCGGTCTATCACTACCACTTCAAGTGCAATCGCAACCGCATCGACGAGATGCCCAATCTTGCTGGCTATATGCGCGAGATCTACCAGATGGACGGCGTGGCCGAGACCGTGCGGATGGACCACATCAAGGGCCACTATTACACCAGCCATCCGGACGTGAATCCCACCCGTATCGTTCCCAAGGGTCCGATCCTGAATTTCGACCGCCCGCACGGCCGGGGCTGAGCCTTCGAGAGCAACTGCGCAACATCCTCCCTGCCGGGGCGTTGTCCAACCAACGGACAGCCAATCCCAGGGAGGATCATCCATGCTTGGCAGCAATCATCTTTCACTTCTCGCTGCAACCGCAGTCGCCCTGACCATGACAGCCGCGCCGGCCTTCAGCCAGCAGAACGGAACCACGGTCGAGACACCAGCTCTGGTCCCGGCTGAGCCGGGTACCTCGATCCGCGACCTCGATGAAGGGCCGGATGATGCGGAGACGGCCAGCCAACAGACGCTTCAGCCCGGTGATAGTGCTGGGTCGGACGACGATTCGATTTCCGCCGAAACGCCTGAGATCGAGCAAATGGACCCTCCCGACGAACTGGTCGACGAGGAGAATGTCGAGACGCCCGCTGCCAACACTTCGCCGAAAGCCAAGGCAGATCAGGCACCCGAACGCCGCAATCGGAAAATGCAGGGAGCCGGTGATCGCCAGACTGGCGATGTTCGTAATGAGCGAAAGGCGCGGACCATGGGCAAGTGCCGGCGCATGCTCAAGCGCCAGCGCGCACGATTGATGCATCAATGCGATTCTCGTCCAGATCCGATGCGGCAAGATTCATATCACGATCGCAGGGAAACACATGGAGACATGAACCGCCGGGGCCCTCACGGGATTCACCATTCTCCTCCTGCCACCTTCTCGATCCAATTGCCGGGTGGCGGCAGGTTCGATGTCGCATGCGGCGATTCCCCGATCGAGGCGTGCCTGCGAGCCGCGAGCCCGATCATCGACTCTCTGACAGAGCGAAGCCGTGGCCCCATCTCGTCCGGCTCACCTGGCCAGAAGCTCCCGGCTCCGGCGGTCCCGCCGAAGAGTTCGACCGCGCCCATGGATTCAAACCCAGCCTCACCGATTCCGGACGATAGTCGGGATGGCGAAATGCCGTCGCGCACCTGACTTGACAGAGAGGCCCTACCAGTCGGTGGCGGGCGGCTTGCCTGCCCGCCATTCTTCGATGCGCCGTTGGGTTGCAGCGGTAACGCCGTCCGGTAGTTCAGAAAGAGGAAAAGCCTTTGCCTCCGCAATCTCCCGATCACCGGGGTGCTCACCGATCCGCCGGCAGTCATCGGTGAAATAGAGCAAGACGTGATCGTGCCGTGCCCGGCGATTGAAGAAAACGCCCACGAGGCGCGGATCGGTCTGGGGCTTGAGGCGCGCTTCTTCCCAGAGTTCGGCATAGACCGCCTCCATGGCTGTCTGCCCCCGCTCCACGCCGCCGCCCGGCAGATACCAGCCATCGACATAGGTGTGGCGGACGAGGAAGATACTGTCCGCATTGCGATCATGCACGATAACACGAACGCCAAGCGTCATCGGCCTCTTGAAGAGAAAGAAGGTCCGCAGCGCAGCACGGCGCAGGTGCCTTGCACGGAAAGACAATCTCATTCACGCAATCCTGTATGGAAAACCTGCCCGGAGCGACTAAGATAGGCATCGATGTACACACTCGGCCACATTTCCGACCTCCATCTCGGCCCGTTGCCGGATATTCGCTATCGTGAGCTGGTAAGCAAGCGTATCACCGGCTACGTCAACTGGCACCGCACCCGGCGAAGCGCTCTCGGCGACGAGGTGCTGAATCGTGTCGCCGAGCATATGCTGCAATCATCGCTCGATCATGTTGCCATCACCGGCGACATGACGAATCTCGCGCTCGACAGCGAAATCGAGTCGGCCCGACAATGGCTTGAGGGCTTCGGCGACGGCCAGTTCGTTTCGCTCGTGCCGGGCAATCACGATGCCTATGTGCCGGGGGCTCTGGACAAGGCTTGCCGCGCCTGGAGCCAGTGGATGGGCGGCGATGAGGTTGCGCCGCCGATCGATAGCCGCTCCTTTCCCTATATGCGCGTGCGTGGGCCTTTGGCGCTGATCGGTATTTCCAGCGCGCGCGCCTCCGCGCCCTTCATGGCGACCGGCTACTTCCGGCGGCGTCAGGCGACCCGCCTTGCCCTGATGCTGGACGACGCCAAGCGACGCAATCTCTGCCGTGTGATCATGATCCACCATCCGCCGGTGCGTAACGCCGCCTCGCAGCACAAGCGGCTGAACGGTATCAACCTTTTTCAGCGCATCGTTTCTCAGCATGGCGCCGAACTGGTTCTTCACGGCCATACGCACCTGCCGACAATTCACTGTGTGGAAGGCCCCGGTGGGCCGGTGCCGGTGGTCGGTGTGAGCGCGACCGGTCAAAAGGCGGGCGGCCACAAGCCGGCCGGCGGCTGGAACCGCTTTTCCTTCGCTCCCAACAATCGCGATGGCTGGGCTATAGGCTTAGAGCGCTACGCCGTCACGGGTGAAACCACGCCGCTGGAATGCATCGCCGAGGTGCAGCTCGATCAACTGGATATGCCGATCGAGAACCCGGATTGGAGCAGCCCTCAAAACCGTGAAGCGATCTCGCGATAAGTCCCCGCTGAAACACCGCTCGTATCCGTCACCTGGCTCAGCAGGTTCTGAAGAAGTTCCGGCGCGATAAACAGTGCGATAGCAAAGAATCCGACCACCATACCCAACAGGATCACGATTAGCGCCAGCAGAGCTGTCAACCACCAGCGGCGCCGCTTTCCAGATCGAACGGTTGCAGGCTCACTCTTCGCCCTTGCAGCCGTGATGGTATCGCTATCGGTTTCCTCGACCGTATCAGGTGTCTGATCCTTTTCGATCTTTTCTGCCGCTTCGGCCTCTTCCGGCGGATTGAGCCATTCTCGGGACGGCAGGCTGCTCCGGCGTCCTGAACTGACGCCTTCCATCTGCAACCGTTCACGCTCGACCATGCGTTCCGCGACGTAGAAGGTCACATATTCCGCCATCTCACGCGCGTCGGTCGATTCCGCGATCACCTCACGCCCCCGCCGCAAATCCCGCACGAAACAATAGGTTCGACCGTCACGGCCAATATGGACATGAGCCACGGCATCGACCCAGAATCGCGGCTCCACACCCGATGAAACAGCCAGATCGAAACGATCGTCCTCCGGCGGAATGTCATCGATGACGGATTCCAGCTCCTGCACCAGAAGATCGATGCGCGCCTGCCGGGCTTCGCGGAGATCGCCAAGTATGTCGGAACGGTCCGCGACCGCGTTCTTCACCTCGCGAATGGCCTCCGAAAGACGGCGCGTACGCACCGGATCACCATCGGGCTGATCCTGCTTATCGTCCATCTGTCGGTCCGTATCCTCTCACTGATTAGCCACGACTTTAGCGGCACAGCGCCGATTTGCCATCAAAGATCTCGGTAATCTGCTGACGTGCCTCAGCGACCTGTCAGGGCGATGATATGCGCAACGGTCTCCGGGCATTCCTCCGGCAACATATGGCCGCCATCGACGATGGTATGCAGCGCGAAATGGGCCGGAATGCCTTGGCTCTGGTGATAGGGCAGGATGCTGTCGGCCGTGCCCCAGAGGAGCGCGACCGGCATGGTGAGCTTTTCAAGCCACTCGCCGGGCAATTGCCCCTGTTTGCCATCCCGCGTCATGCCTGCGGCAATTGCCTCCAACATCGACGTCTGACCGGGCTGTGCCCGCGAGGCGGCAAGCGCCTTCATATCGTCATCGGCCATCACAGTGCCGGGCGCACTCATCGCGCCGAGGCAGCGTCGCAATTCTTCGGGGGTCTCGGCGGCCGCAAAGGCCGACAATGTTTTGATATCGATTTCCGGGCCGAAGCCACCCGGAGCCACAAGGCTGAGTGAAGAGACCCGCTCCGGGGTGGAAATGGCGATGAGCGCTGCGATCGCGCCGCCCATGGAGTGTCCTGCGAGATGAAAGTGCTGGACGCCCCGCCGTGTGAGATCGGCGGTAATCAGTTGTGCGGCCCGCTTCGGCGGCCCCGAATCTGGCGCGTCCAGATTCTCACCATGGCCCGGCAGGTCATAGGCAATGATCGAAAGACACGGGTCGGCGTCTCGCAGGGACGCGACAACCTGTCGCCAGATGTGGTGAGTACCGCCGAAACCGTGCAGCAGAACCAGTACCTTCGTCCCCTCAGCCGCGCCGAAGATCTCGGCGCGGAGAGGAACGTTTTTATCGGTGTCGTCGCTCATCAGGCTGTCTGATCGGACGAGAGAACACGGTTCGCCGCAGCGGTGATCGCCTTGAGAGAAGAGGTCACGATGTTCTTGTCGATACCGACACCGAAGAGCCGACCATCGGGATAATCGATCTCCATGTAGCAGATGGCCGCCGCGTCAGAGCCCTTGCCGATCGAATGTTCCGAATAATCGATCACCGACATCGGTACGCCCACATGCTCGGACAATGCGGCGATGAAACCGTCAACAGGACCGGTGCCCGATGCGGCGATCCGCATCTCTTGCCCTTCGTCGACGATCGTCGCCTCCACCATGCGCCGGCTGTTCGTGGTGCTATCGGCGAAGGTGTGATGATCCACGAATTTCAGCCGTCCGTTCGGCTGATCAACATAACGCTCCATGAAGCGCTCATGGATTTGCGCACTCGGCATTTCGACACCCTGCTCATCGGTGATGCGCTGAATGTCCTGACGGAACTCCACCTGCAGATTGCGCGGCAGGTTCATGCCGTAATCGGCTTGCATGATATAGGCGATACCGCCTTTGCCACTCTGGCTGTTGATGCGGATGATGGCTTCATAGGTGCGGCCGACATCCTGCGGGTCGATCGGCAGATACGGCACCTCCCACAATTCCTTGTTGGCCTGCGCGACCGCCTTCATTCCCTTGTTGATCGCATCCTGGTGACTGCCGGAAAAGGCCGTGTAGACCAGCTCGCCGACATAGGGGTGACGCTCCGGAATCGTCATCTGGTTGGAATATTCGAAGACTTCCTTGATGCGGTTGATATCGCGCACATCCAGCATGGGATCGACGCCCTGCGTGTACATGTTCAGAGCCAGCGTCACGATATCGACATTGCCGGTCCGCTCGCCATTGCCGAACAGCGTGCCTTCCACGCGGTCTGCGCCGGCCATCAGCCCCAATTCCGTGGCAGCGATGCCGGTGCCCCGGTCATTATGCGGATGCAGTGACAGGATGACGTTTTCACGGTTCTCCAGATTGCGGCTCATCCACTCGATCTGATCGGCATGAATATTCGGCGTGCTCATCTCGACTGTTGCCGGCAGATTGATGATCAGCTTGCTGTCGGGTGTCGGTTGGATGATCTCGATCACCGCATTGCAGATCTCCAGCGAGACTTCCAGTTCCGTCCCGGTAAAGCTCTCCGGGGAATACTGGAAGCGGTAGCCGCCGCCGGCCTTCGCGGCCATGTCGGTGATCATCTTGGCGGCGTCCGTGGCGATCTGCTTGATGCCTTCGACATCCTTTCCGAACACGACGCGGCGCTGCAATTCGGACGTCGAGTTGTAGAAATGCACAATCGGACGGTTGGAGCCTTCCAGCGCCTCGAACGTGCGTGTGATCAGCTCAGGACGGCACTGCACCAGGACCTGCAGCGATACATCCTGCGGCACATCCCCCTTCTCGATGCACCAGCGCGCAAAGTCGAAATCGGTCTGGCTGGCAGCGGGAAAGCCGATCTCGATTTCCTTGAATCCCATATCGAGCAGCAGCGCGAACATGCGGGCCTTGCGGTCGTGGCCCATCGGATCGACCAGTGCCTGGTTACCGTCGCGCAGATCCACCGAGCACCAGATCGGAGCCTTCTCGATCCGTTTGGACGGCCAGGTCCGGTCGTTCAGACCAACCATCGGGTAAGCCTGGTATTTCCGCGCGGCGTCATCCATCGTCCGCCGTCCTGCGTTCAGATTCATATCGTTCATAAGTCGGTATCCCATTCATCTCGCCGGGCCTGCCGCGCAAAGAGCGCCATCGTGCGAGGCCTTGTCGGCCATTCGGTCTGAAATTTCAATTGAGTTGGCTGGGGCAGTGACGCGAACGGCCTATCGACCGCCGGGCGCCCCTTATCGGACCCGACGGTCGCCGAGAAGAAGGAGAAGCTGCGTGGCGCGCTTCGAAAAGGAGGTCGAAATCCTGTTCATGGCGGCAAGACTAGCTCTAGATGTTTGGTCCGGCAAGCCCAGTTAGACCATATTACGTTGCGGCGGCGGCAGGATCGGAGCTTTGTCAGCTTTTGGCTTCAGACAATAATACCCGGGATGAAACCACCACAAGGGCGAGCCCATGGGTGCTGAAGGCAATCGGATGGTTTGCGATGGCCGGATGCATCTTCGCGGCCGGCACCGATCTCATTCTCGGTTTCTTTCTGGAAGAGAACTATTCTCCCATCTCCGACACGATCAGCGATCTGGCCGCAGGCGGTCGCTACGCGCCGTTGCAGGACAAGGCGATGGAGACATTTGCGGTAGCGACTATTCTGACCGGCCTCGGTCTGCTCCTGGCGCGGCGCAGCGGCGCGAAGTGGATCCTGGGAGCCGTCGCAATGGCCCTCACGGGCATTCTCGTTTTCCTTATCGCGCTGTGGGACGAGTATGGCGATCTCGATCAGGGCGGCTGGGTCGTCCACTACAAGCTCGTCTATGCCATGGCCGCACTGGTTCCGAGCGGTCTGCTCCTGTTACGCCGAGATATCGTTCGCCGCTCCGACCATAGCAAACTGGTCGGCATTCTCTTTCCCGTGCTCGCGGGACTCTGGGTCCTCGGCGCGCCGATCTTCTACTTCATGCATACCGGCTATGACGGCCTCGTTGAGCGTACGCTGGCGGCCATCCTGATCATCTGGGTCGCGGTATGCGCATGGTCGCTGATCCGTGAGCGAGAGCTCGACGAAGATGGCGGACGGGGCGAAGTTTGATTGCAGTCTAGGTGATCGGCAGGCCGTGCGGTTCGCTCTTTTCTTCCGGCTCGACGTGAATGGTGACCCGCGCTCCCTTCATCGCGCGTCGGATCGCCCCTTCGATCCGGTCGCAAATTTCATGAGCGGCACCAACGCTCATCGCCCGATCGACCACCAGATGAAATTCGATAAAGCGGACCGGTCCCGCCACACGAGAGCGAATGTCATGGACCTCGATGGCGCCCATCGCATTTTCGCGGATGCACTCTTCGATCAACGCCTGTTCATCCGGCTCAACGGCCCGATCCATCAAGCCGTTGAGCGATGAAACGATGACCTTTGCACCGTGATAGAGAATATTGGCGGCGACGAGGATCGCGACGAGCGGATCGATCCAGAGCCAGCCGGTCAGTGCCACAAGGACGAGCGCGAGCACGACGCCGAGGGAGGTCCAGACGTCTGTCAGAATGTGCTGACCGTCGGCCTGCAGGGCTGGCGAGCGAAGCGCCCTGCCCTTTCGCAGAAGCAAGATGGCCAGGCCGCCATTGACTGCCGTCGCGACCAGATTGACGCCGATGCCGAGCGAAGAATTTTCAACGGGCACCGGCCTTAGAAACATGGGAATGGCCTCAACGGCGATCAAAAGCGCCGCGACCGCGATCAGCACCCCCTCCAGCACCGCAGAGAAATACTCTGCCTTGTGGTGACCGAAAGGGTGATCCTCGTCCGGAGGCCTCTGGGCGATCGAAATGGCCATCAGGGCGGCGAAAGCCGCCACCACATTGACGATGGATTCCAGCGCGTCGGAGAAGAGCGCGACCGACCCGGTCAATTGCCAGGCCAGAAACTTCAGCCCCATGACGACAAAGGCCATGACAACCGACAGAACGGCGAGACGCCTCACCGTCCGGGCGTCGCTCGGCCGTTTCTGGCCATCTGGCCTGTTCCGCTGAAAGACGCCCACCACCATGGCCTGCTCCTATCACGGCCGGTTTCGGTGGTCATGAATTTTATTGGCAGAGACGGTAGCCGCTGCTCCGTTCAATGACATCCAGATGCAGATGATCGTTGTGATATTCGTCAGAGCCCGGGCCGAGCACGGTGGTGAACTGCAGGCAGGCTCCCGCCTGCACTGTCCGCTGGAAAGCTTCTTCCATTGTTCCCTTGCCTGCGCGCGGCACGATCGGAAGCGGCTTATGGCCCTCGAACGAAAAGCTCATCACGTCGATCGCCTTGCCCTTCGCATGTTCGCTCAATTTGCCGGTCGGCTTGTTGTTACGGCGGCGGCAAATATAGGTCGATCCATGATTGATGGCGGACACCCTCACATCGGGTCCGAAAGCCGCGGCGCTGGGCTGAACGACACTGCGAACCCATCGCGCCATCGCCAGCGCGGCATCGCAGGTGATGCTGGTGCTCGGATTAACCTCCACCCCATTGATTTCGGTCACATTGTAAGGCCGGGCGACGCCGCACTCATTATCGCCGGCAATCGGTTCGAGAACCTCGTAAGAAACCTTCAGCAGATCCAGCGCCTTTTCGCAGGCGGCAATCTTTTCGTCGCTCGGGCTGAGAGGCAGGGTCGGCTGGTCGGCGCGCGGTTGCGATAGAGGCCCCTGGTTCTCAAATTCATCGAGATCGACGTCTTCCGACTGCCGCGCATCACTATCAGGATTTCGTTCCGAAGCTGCATCGTCAGAACGCTCGTCTTCGCTCTCGGAACTGTTCTCTCCATCCCGATTGCCGGAAGGACGGTCCTGGGGCACGGGAGGCGTCGCCTCCGAACTTTCATCGTCGGTTTCTGTGTCCTGAGCCTCTTCCCCCGAGTCGCTCTTCGAGCTGTCGGATTCGACCTCGGAAGCGTCCGGCGCATCATCCGGCCTCGGAGATGGCAGAGGGGGGGCAACGTCGCTCGTCTCCGACGTCGCCTGGGACAAAGCAGGCTCGGGTTGGACCAGCAAAGCCAGCGCGAGAAAACCGCAGCCCAATGCGACCGAACGAGACGTGATGACCATCAACTTCAATCCTTGAATTCGACTGTGGTGCCCTGTGAGACGGCGTGCGCCAGTTCGACGGCATCCCAATTCGTCAGACGAACACAACCATGGCTCGCCGTCTTGCCGATTTCGGCCGGATATGGCGTTCCGTGAAGGCCGTAGGTCGGCTTCGAAAGATCGATCCAGACAAGGCCCACCGGCCCGTTCGGACCTGGCGGAATGGACAGCTTCTCATCGATCTCGGCCTCGGGAATGTTCTTCGGATCGAAGGTGTAGTTGGGCTCCATCGCCACCGCCTCGACTTCGACCTTGCCTGACGGGCTCGGCATATCGTCCGAGCCGATCGTCGTGGGGTAAGAGAGAACGATCTCGTCATTGTCGTTATAGGCCAGAAGGCGCGAACGGCTCTTATCCGCAATAATCCGCGTGACCGCGACGTCCTTTCTCTCACCCGGATCGGCAACGACGATCGTATCGTCCTCCTCGAAACTGCTATCCGGATTAAGGCTCTCGAGAAAGTCGACATCCATGTGGAATTTCTCGCCAAGCGCCTCGCTTGCCGAGGTAAATCCGAGCCACTCTTCCTCGGCCATTTCCTTGTAATCTTCGGGATTGCTCTCCTTGATCCGGTCGAGGTCGGAGGCGGTAACGGTGTATTCCATCATCGCGGCCTTGTCCTTGCCGGAAAGCGCGTCCCAGACCTCCTGGTCCATCTTCCCGTCAACGGTGAAGCCGTTCATCTCCTCGAAACCGCGCAAGGCATCTTCCACATTGCCGCCAGAGTAACCGTCGATCACACCGGGAGATGACGCATTGCGGTCCAGAAGAATCTGGATTCGCGCCGTCAGGGGGCTCTGCCCAACAGGCAGCGGCGCCCCGTCATAGCGGGCCTCGTTCACGGATTTCATTGAAATATCAGCAGCAAGAGCAGGGGTCGTCATCACCGCGACAGCCGCACCTGCGGAAAGCAATCCATGAAAGGAAAAGGCCATAAACATCTCCAATTGAATAGTGAAGGCTCAACGCCGTTCGGACCTTTTTGTTGCCCGTCCACAACATGCGTGAAGATATAAACCCTGAGTTGCATTTGTCATGGAAAACACTTTTACGAATTGTATGGCACATGGAGGAAGTCCGGTTGATGGATATCAGGTCATGGCCGGAACGGGGTCCCGCGGAACCGCCCTCAAACCTCCGCACAGGGCCGCCCAGCTCCGCGCCGAAACGCGGTTGCACAGAAAGAGTCTGCTTCGTCCCACGCGGAGCAGACTCTTTTTGCATGTGAAATAATTTGCACTTGCCGCTGCTCTCAAACGCAATGGACAAGAGAGCGGGAGCAGATTATGAGGCATATTATGAACACACGAACCATCAAGGTCGAGAACTGGTGGTGCCGCTGACAGGCGGCCCGCTTCCTATGCGTTGATGGAAGAGAATTGGAAAAGGCTGCCATGGAGATGTCCGGGCGGCCTTTTTGCTATGAAACCCGGCATCCCTGGCCGAAATCAGGCAGGACGACATGACGAATACGGATAAAGCGGCATCGCAGCAGTTCCAGACGCGGGGCGGCGTCACGATCGAGCGGGGCCGGACGGCGGTCGAATATGAGGGCGCCATAGAGCGCTGGATCGATGCGTTGGATCGTCGGCGCGGCGCGGTGTTTTCATCCAATTACGAGTATCCCGGCCGTTATACCCGCTGGGACACCGCCATTGTCGATCCGCCGATTGCCATCGCCGGACGAAGCCGCCAACTGACGATCCAGGCCCTCAACGAGCGCGGGAGGGCCATGCTGCCAATGCTGGCGGAACTAGCAGGCAGCGCAGAAGGCGCGTCTGTCTCCTTGAGAGACGATGCTCACGCAGTGATCGAAATTGACGAGCCGGACGGCCACTTCACCGAAGAAGATCGCTCCCGCGCTCCGAGCGTATTCACGGTCTTGCGTGCCATCTCCGATCATTTCCACACCGAAGAGGACGATAATCTCGGTCTCTATGGTGCATTTGGCTACGATCTGGCGTTTCAGTTCGACCCGATCAAGCAGCGGCTGCCACGCCCGGACGATCAGCGCGACCTGCTTCTTTATCTGCCCGACGAAATCCTGGTGGTCGATCACTACACCGCTTCGGCCTGGACTCAGGATTACACATTTTCGAGCGAAAGATGGAGCACGGCAGGCCTCTCCCGCGACAATGACGAAGAGGCGTTTCGCTTCTCCGAGACCAATCCGCCGCGCAGCGACCATCAGCCGGGAGAATACGCGCAGTTGGTGGGAGGAGCGAAGGAACATTTCCGGCGCGGCGACCTGTTCGAAGTGGTGCCTGGCCAGACCTTCTACGAGAAATGTGAGACGCCGCCTTCCGCGATCTGCCGCCGGCTGAAAGAGACCAATCCGTCGCCCTATTCCTTCTTCATCAATCTGGGCGATCAGGAATACCTCATCGGCGCTTCGCCGGAGATGTTTGTCCGTGTGAATGGCCGGCGCATCGAGACTTGCCCCATCTCCGGCACGATCAAGCGCGGCGCGGATGCGATCGAGGATGCCGAGCAGATCCTGAAACTGCTCAATTCCAAGAAGGACGAGAGCGAACTCACCATGTGCTCCGATGTCGACCGGAACGACAAGAGCCGGGTTTGCGAACCGGGCTCGGTGCGCGTGGTCGGTCGCCGCCAGATCGAGATGTATTCGCGGCTGATCCATACGGTCGACCATATCGAAGGCCGGCTGCGGGCCGACATGGATGCTTATGACGGCTTTCTCTCACACGCCTGGGCGGTCACCGTGACCGGCGCGCCCAAGCTATGGGCCATGCGGTTCATTGAGGAGCACGAAAAAAATCCGCGCGTCTGGTACGGCGGAGCTGTCGGCATGGTGCATTTCAACGGCGACATGAATACCGGCCTGACATTGCGTACCATCCGTATCAAGGACGGGATCGCCGAGGTGCGCGCCGGCGCCACGCTTCTCTTCGACTCCGATCCGCAGGAAGAAGAGGCGGAAACCGAACTGAAGGCCTCGGCTCTGCGCGCCGCCGTACGCGAAGCGGCGACGTCGAATGCCCACTCGGCCGAGCGTGCATCTGCCCCGGTCGGAGAAGGCATCCGCATTCTTCTGGTCGATCACGAGGACAGCTTCGTTCACACCCTGGCCAACTACTTCCGCCAGACCGGCGCAGAAGTGACCACCGTCCGCGCGCCGGTTCCCAACGAGCTGTTCGAACGGGTCGATCCGGACCTTGTGGTTTTATCCCCAGGCCCCGGTATGCCGAAAGATTTCGATACCAAGCGGACCATCCATATGGCGCGCCAGGCCGATCGCCCGATCTTCGGTGTGTGCCTCGGCCTGCAGGCCCTCGCCGAAGCCTATGGCGGCTCGCTACGCACCTTGCATGTGCCCATGCACGGGAAGCCGTCGCGCATTCGTGTCGAAGCCCACAAAACCATCTTTTCGGGGCTTCCGAATGAGGTCACGGTAGGCCGCTATCACTCTATTTTCGCGGATTTGGCGCGGCTTCCGGAGGGTTTCGAGGTCACGGCCCAGACCGACGATGGGGTAATCATGGCCATCGAGCACAAGAAGGAGCCGGTTGCCGCCGTTCAGTTCCACCCCGAGTCGATCATGAGCCTCGGCGGCGACGCTGGGATGCGCATGATCGAGAACGTGGTGGCGCATTTACCCCGCCGGCGCGGCAATACTGCCTGAAATCGCGCAGTGGATTGCCCAAATTGTGACAAATCAATGGCATGATTGCGTCAGACGTTAAAAGGTTATAAACCTAGATTAAGGGGACTTGGCCACCGCAAACGTAAAGTGGGCATTTGCGGACGGGTCGCCTATTGGCAAGTTCTCAGGAGCTTATGGGCGAGGCTTTCTTATGAATTTTGTATCGGAACAATTCTCGCAGCTGCCTGACAGACAGGCGCCGGGCTTTACTGCTTTGCCTGCGAGAGTTGACCAGAGCGCGGCCTTTCTCGGCGCCATGTCGAACGCGAAAAGGCTGGAAATTCTCTGTATTCTTCACGGCGGAGAAATGAATGTCGGCCGACTGGCCGAATGCGTTCACCTGTCGCAATCGGCTCTATCGCAGCACTTGTCTAAATTGCGCGCACGCGAGATCGTCACGACAAGGCGGGATGGGCAGACGATCTACTATCGTCTTCATTCCGATCTTGCCAAGGAACTGCTCGAGCTGCTCGACCAGCGCTGCAGCGCTCTCTGACCGCGCTCACCCGCGTAACGGTGCGCGACATCTGACGAATGGTTGACCTGATCCGCATTACGGACCGCGATGATCCCGCGATCGCGGATTATCGGGATATTCGCGAACGCGACCTTTCAGGCCGGCGAAATCTGTTCGTGGCCGAAGGGTCGGTCGTGCTCAATGTGCTACTGACCAGCGGGCGATACGAGGTTCAGTCGCTCTTCCTACTGGAAAATCGGCTGTCCGGCCTCTCCGACATCCTGCAGAAAGTCCCTGAAGGCGTGCCGGTTTATGTCGCCGGGCGCGAGATCATGGACGCCGTGGCTGGCTTTCCCATTCACCGGGGTGTGCTCGCACTCGGCCGTCGCCGCACCGAAGAGACCCTCGCCTTCCCTGAAGGTCCGTCTCTCATCGTGGGACTGGTCGGCATCGCCAACCATGACAATATGGGCGGCCTCTTCCGCAACGCGGCTGCCTTCGGGGCGGATGCGGTCTTGCTGGACGAAACGTGTTGCGATCCCCTCTATCGAAAGGCGATCCGTGTCTCCGTCGGCGCGACACTCAAGATCCCCTTTCTTCACGGACGCACCGCCGGCGATATGGTCTCGGATCTGCAGGCCGCCGGCTACACCATATACGCAACCAGCCCGGGTGCGGAGCGCACTCTCGACCAGATGGACTGCCCGGCGCGGGTCGCTGTCCTGTTCGGAGCCGAAGGAAGTGGCTTACCGGAAGACCTGTTCTCCATGACAGAAGGGCTGCGGATCGACATGGCGCAGGACTTCGACAGCCTCAACGTGGCGTCGGCATCGGCCGTCGTGCTCCATCATTTCCGTCGAAGGGCCTGAAGACGGCCCTTCAGTTCTTGCCTGAGAGACGGTTGGCAAAGCGAGCGGACAGGCCGCGGCCATCCTGCTCACCCGCCAGCAACTGGTTGATGGTCCCGTCTTGACCTTCGCTGGCGGCGGCGGCGGCGACCGTTTCCTCGGCAAAGCGGTCCAGAGCCTCGCGCAGAGCATTCATTTGCCGATCCCGACCGGAGGAGTTGTCGGTCATGGAGCGCAGCTGCTCAAGCTGGCTTCGCAAAAGTTCGTTTTCGGCACGCAGGGCACTCGCATACGCAATGGTGTCACTGCCCTTGTTTCCCGCTAAGGGGTCGGCTGTCCCACTGGCCTTCTCCCTGACCTCCGGTTCCGCGGCGCTGACTGCCGATGAATCGTACTGGTCGACCGGCTCACCCAATTCCTCCAAGCGCTGCGTCATGAGCCCGCTGCGCTCGCGTTCGCGATTGACCTGTCTTGTGCTTTCGGAAAGTCGGTCCAGAAGATTTTGAAGTTCGCCATCCTGCAGCGCCAGACGCTCGACGAGGCGTTCGCGCTCCCTGCGGCTGGCATCGACGCGAACCCGCTCCACATCCAGATCCGCGGCGAGATCGTCTTTTTCCCCC
Organism: Notoacmeibacter ruber; assembly: GCF_003668555.1. Taxonomy (NCBI): domain Bacteria; kingdom Pseudomonadati; phylum Pseudomonadota; class Alphaproteobacteria; order Hyphomicrobiales; family Notoacmeibacteraceae; genus Notoacmeibacter; species Notoacmeibacter ruber. The sequence continues at coordinate 1,949,662 of NZ_RCWN01000001.1, forward strand.
TCCGACCGCTCCAGCGACTGCTTGAGCTTGCCAAGGCTCGCTTCGGCCTTCGCGAGACGCTTCTCGAGCGCTCCATTGGTCTTCTTCAACTCCGCAACCTGCTGAGTACGCTCAGCGACATTCCGGTTCAGCTCGCGGATTTCGCTTTCCAGCGTATCGACCGTTTCGCCGCGCTTATTATTTTCAGCATCAAGCAGCCTGTTCTCTTCGCGAAAGCGGCCGATAGCGGCCTCGGTCAGCGCGACCTTCTCGCGCGCGCGCTCCATGCCGATTTCCAGTTTGCGCATACGCATGGCGTAGTCGGCGCGGATCTGATCTTTCTCGGCTCTGGCTTCCGCAACCGTTGTGGGAACCGCCGCCGCTATGCGGCGTCCCGTCAGGGTCACGGCGCGCCGCCAGAAGAAGGGTGCCAGAAGAAGTGCCAGCAGAAGGGCTGCGAGGAATCCCGCAGCAAAGATCAGCCCAAATTCGATCACAGCAAACCCATTCTCTCAGCCGCGCGCAAAATCGAACGGCCCTCTTGGCTAGGATTTAGCGCAAGAGAGCCGTTCTGTGCAGCCCCGACCGTCAAAAGCGGAGACTAGGACGTTTAGAAAGGATTCCAGGTTGGCGAGGGCGTCAGCTTCAGATAGCCGACATTGAGCCCCAGCCGGGCGCCGATGCCGGTGCGCACTGGTACGAGAAGAACGTTGTCACGCTCCAGCACGTTAATGCCGACGCCGGCGAGGACATAAGCCGCCCCGGCCACGCCGCCATAACGGGTGTAGAGCGAGGAGACGCTGTCGAGATTGTAGACCAGCATCATGATGCGCGAGCCTTGGCCACCGAAATCGATGCCGAGCGAAGGTCCCTGCCAGAAAACCGAATGATCGCCGGCATTCTTCGTATAGAGCTTGCCTTCGCCATAGGTGAGGCCGCCGAAGAATGCGCCGGACGCCTCTTCCCCGAGGACATAGCCATTCGGCTGGCCATAGCGCGCAAAGATCGTTTCGATCGCCTGGGCAAGCCCACCGGAGGTGGAGCCGAAGAAACGGTGTCCGTTGTCGACGATTTCCTGCGCCGAATAGTCGTTTCCGGCGGCCTGCCCCTGGACTGCCGTTCCGGTGACGAGCAGCAATGTCAGCAGGAAGGATGCAAGCATCCGCATGAAGAGCGTGTGGAACCGGTTTGGCATCGCTGCAAACTCCTGAACATGGTCGGCATAGCGCCCTCCCGGACCTTCCTTTGGCCGGAGCTGGCGCCGATCTCACGCCAAGATCGCAGAGAATCCTTGTCTTAAGTTTAATAGACGGTGAAACTGTTGCGGCCATTTCGAGACAAGCGCGTGGCATGGCGCTGTGGATAGGGGCCGCTTGCCCCCGGCGCGGTTGGCAGAGTAACCGTAGCGCGATGAGATATCGCTCGATTCGGCACAGGGCGCCGCCGGCCGGGCTCAGGACGGGGATCTTCGACACCATGGCAAATGTTCTCACGCTTTCAGCGAGCGATCTGGCGGCTCTTCTTTGCTCCAAGGTCTGCCACGATATCATTTCTCCCGTCGGAGCCATCAATAATGGCCTGGAACTGCTCGATGAAGGTGGCGCAGACGAAGACGCCATGATGCTGATCCGCGCTTCGGCAAAAAACGCTTCCGCCCGTTTGCAGTTCGCACGAATCGCTTTCGGTGCAGCCGGCTCTGCAGGCTCCATGATCGATACAGGCGATGCGAAAGCCGTCGCGGAAAGCTTCATCGCCAACGAAAAGCCCGACCTGGTTTGGGAAGGCGAACGCGCCCTCTTGCCCAAGCACAAGGTCAAGCTTCTCCTGAACCTTCTCCTGATCGCAAATGCCGCGATCCCGAGGGGCGGTGAAATAAAAGTAACACTGACCGCGCTTGAGACCGCGCCGGAATTCGTGATCGTCGCCACGGGGCGCATGATCCGCGTTCCCCCGCATTTCCTCGAATTGCATGGCGGCTCGGTGGGCGAAGAGCCGGTCAACGCTCACTCTATCCAGGCCTATTATACGGTACTTCTGGCAGAGGAAGCCAAGATGCAGATCGGCATTTCGACAACCGGCGATACCGTTACCCTGACCGCCCGCTGACCGTTTATCAGGCATCCCGAACTCTCATTTCAAATGAGAACCGAGCCATTTCAGCTTCTTTAACCCGTGCGGGTTAGGGTTGCGCATGCGTTGGCTTGGGCAACCGCGCTCATAGAAGTAAGGGTCTATTCGGGTAATGCAACGATGCCTCATCATCGACGACGCTCCGGTCGTCCGGAAGGTCGCTTCTCGTATTCTCTCCACTGAGGATATGGAAGTGGAGGTGGCCGATAGCGCCAGCGCTGGCCTTAGCATCTTCAGCGAGATGCGGCCGGACATCATCCTGCTGGATGACTGGCTGCCGGATATGAGAAGCGTCGATTTTCTCCAGAGTCTTCAGACCATGACCGGCGGCGCGATGCCCCTCGTTTTCCTTATGGTGGTCGAGGTCGATCCCGTGCCGATCATGCGCGCCAAACGCGCGGGCGCCGATGGCTGGATCCTCAAGCCCTTCGACCGGCCACAGATGATGGCCGCCCTTCGAAAGAACATCGACCTCGCCCTTCAGCGCCGCGAAAAGCAGAAAGAGCGGGCCGCCTAGCTCCTGGACGGACGGCAGACGACACCAGGCGATGACGGGATGGACCCACCCGCTGCACGCTGACTACGCGCCTCTCCCAGACTGGAATTCAGGCTCCGCAAGCCACAAAAAAAGCCCGGCACGAGGGCCGGGCGTTTTTCATAAATGCTATCCTCTGGATCAGGCGCTCGCCCGAACCTCTTCCGGTTCACGCAGAACGTAGCCACGACCCCACACCGTCTCGATGTAGGACTGGCCGCCGGAGGCCATATCGAGCTTCTTGCGGAGCTTGCAGATGAAGACGTCGATGATCTTCAGTTCCGGCTCATCCATACCGCCATAGAGGTGGTTGAGGAACATTTCCTTGGTGAGCGTGGTGCCCTTGCGCAGCGAAAGCAACTCAAGCATCTGGTATTCCTTGGCGGTGAGATGAACCCGCTGTCCGGCGACTTCCACCGTCTTGGTGTCCAGGTTTACCACCAGTTCGCCCGTCGTGATGACCGACTGGGCATGACCCTTGGAGCGACGCACAATCGCATGGATCCGGGCAACAAGCTCATCCTTGTGGAATGGCTTGGTCATGTAGTCGTCGGCGCCGAAACCAAGGCCCCTCACCTTGTCTTCGATGCCGGCCATGCCGGACAGGATCAGGATCGGTGTCTTGACCTTGGAGAGGCGAAGTGTCCGCAACACTTCATAACCGCTCATATCCGGCAGGTTCAGGTCCAGCAGGATAATGTCGTAATCGTATAGTTTTCCGAGATCGACACCTTCTTCGCCGAGATCGGTCGTATCGACGTAAAAGCTTTCGGACTTGAGCATCAACTCGATGCTCTGGGCCACCGCACTGTCGTCTTCAATGAGCAGAACGCGCATTCAGTCTTCCCCTCTTTCGCCGCCGAGGTCTTTGGAGCCGTGCCCAAGGGCGATGGCTGATTTGCCTTGGCGTAGAGCCTGCCACGAAGATGGTTAACAAAGTCCGAATCGGGATGGCAAGTCTGCCTCGAACCTCTGAAAACCCTTTCGCAACACTATGATTCCAAACAGAAAACGATCATACGGAAGAGATTTGCGAACTTGAAGTTTATCCTCCAAGCGATTCTCCGGACTCACGTTCTGGGTCATTTGGCTTCGGTCCGATTTTTTTTACCGCGCCTTAATGACCGAGCACTATGATTAACGATGCCCGTAAACGAAGTCTTACCAAGCGCCTCTCGGGACAACCTTTTGTAAGGTATTTTGTGAGGACTGTGGACAGCGCCGACGGGACCCGGAGCCAGTTTCGCCGGGATCATCGCGTTTGAGTGTCAGGAGTACACCGATGAAATCGAGGGATAACCTTGTCCGTCTTAACCAGTTCCAGGTGAACGAAAAGCGTCGCCAACTGGACCAGCTCGAAACCATGATGGCGGAATTTGGCCGAAAAGCCGCCGAGTTGGAGCTTCAGATCGAATCAGAAGAAAAGAAGGCCAACATCACCGATCTCAACCATTTCGCTTATCCGACCTTTGCCAAGGCCGCGCGCGTCCGCCGCGAAAACCTGCTGACGTCGCAGGCAGAGTTGAAGATTCAGCGCGATGCTGCTGAAGCTGCGTTGGCGGAGGCGGAAGCGGAGCTGTCGCGAGCCGAAATGCTCGATGCCCGCGAAGCACGCACACGGCCCGTCGAGACGGTCGATCGCCGTCACATGATCGGCTAGCCGAAAAAAAGCGCGAGCAAGAACCCGCGAAAGCCGCCCCCGACGCTTCCCCTGACAGGAGCGTGGGGCGGTTCTTCACGTCTGGGGCTACCCTTATGCGCGTATGGCGCGAAACCGGGCCGGAGGCGACGCAAGCCCCTCCCCGCCAGGCTATTGGATCAGCAGACCCGCCTCGTCGAAACGATGGATCTTGTCGGACTGCGGCGTCAGATAGACCTTGTCGCCGTGGTGGAGGCTGACCTCGCCGCCGGCACGGATCGTAATCGTTTCGGCAAGGCCCGTATCGTGCACATGGAAATAGGTATCCGAGCCGAGATGTTCGGCCACGCCGATCGTACCACTCCACTCGCCGCTTTCCGTCGACACGTCGATATGCTCCGGCCGGATACCGATCGTGTGAGCGTTGTGCTTGGCGGCTTCCGGGCCGTCGAAAAGATTCATTTTCGGAGAACCGATAAACCCGGCGACAAAGAGATTGCGCGGCTGCCGATAGAGCTCCAGCGGACTGCCCACCTGCTCGATATTGCCCGCCCGCAAGACGACGATCTTGTCGGCCATCGTCATCGCCTCGACCTGATCGTGGGTCACATAGACCATGGTCGTTTCCAGTCGCGAATGAAGCTCTGAAATCTCCAGACGCATACCGACACGCAAGGCCGCGTCGAGGTTGGAAAGCGGCTCATCGAAAAGAAAGGCCGCCGGCTCGCGGACAATCGCCCGGCCGATCGCGACACGCTGGCGCTGACCGCCGGAAAGCTGGCCCGGACGACGGTCGAGATAATCGGTGAGATTGAGGGCGCGCGCCGCGTTATCGATCCGCCTTTTCTGTTCGTCCTCAGGCACCTTGGCCATCTTCATCGGGAAGGCGATGTTCTTGCGGACCGACATGTGCGGATAGAGCGCATAGCTCTGGAACACCATGGCGAGGCGGCGCTTGGCCGGCGGAAGGTCGGTCGCCGGCTCGCCGTCGATGCGGATTTCGCCGCCTGAAACATCCTCCAGACCGGCGATAAGGCGCAGCAGCGTGGACTTGCCGCAGCCCGAAGGGCCGACGAAAACGACGAACTCGCCATCCTCGATCGTCAGGTCGAGAGGCGGAATGACCTCCACGTCACCGAACCTCTTCTCCACCTTCTCGAGTGTAATGCGTCCCATGGAATGGTCTCCCTATTTCACCGCGCCGAAGGTCAGGCCGCGGACGAGCTGTTTTTGGCTGAACCAGCCCATGATCAGGATCGGTGCGATGGCCATGGTGGAGGCAGCGGACAGCTTGGCGTAGAAAAGCCCCTCCGGTGAGGAGTAGCTGGCGATGAATGCCGTCAGTGGCGCCGAGTTGGCAGCCGTCAGGTTGAGGGTCCAGAACGCCTCGTTCCAGGCAAGAATGATGTTCAGGAGCAAGGTGGACGCGATGCCCGGCACAGCCATGGGCAGCAGAACGTAGAGCACTTCAGACCGCAGCGTGGCGCCGTCCATGCGGGCGGCCTCCAGGATCTCCCCTGGGATCTCCTTGAAGTAGGTATAAAGCATCCAGACGATGATCGGCAGATTGATCAGCATCAGCACGAGCACCAGCCCGAGTTGTGTATCCAGAAGTCCGACATCACGGAAGATCAGATAGATCGGCACGAGGACGCCGACCGGCGGCAGCATCTTCGTCGACAGCATCCACATCAGGACGTTTCTGGTCTGCTTGCCGGGAACGAAGGCCATGGCCCACGCCGCAGGCACCGCCACCAGAAGACCGATAATCGTCGAACCGAGCGAGATCACCACAGAGTTCCAGAAGTGACGGAAATAGCTCGAGCGCTCCTGAACGGCCGTATAGTTATCGAGCGTCCATTCAAAGAACAGGAAGGATGGCGGCGATGCGATCGCTTCGGCTTCCGTCTTGAAGCTGGTGAGGATGGTCCACAGGATCGGAAAGAAGATCAGGAGGCCGATGATCCAGGCGATCCCCGTATTCCAGGCCTTGCGAGACGGTGTGACAGAGCGGGCCATGCGTCGTCCTCCTCAGGCGTCCAGATTCTTGCCGATCATCCGCATCAGGAAGATCGCGACGATATTGGCGAGGATGACGGCAACGACGCCGCCGGCCGAGCCGAGCCCCACATCGAATTGCAGAAGCGACTGGATGTAGACGAGATAGGTGAGGTTCGTCGAAGCAACGCCCGGACCGCCATTGGTGGTGACCAGGATTTCGGCGAAGATCGAAAGAAGAAAGATCGTCTGGATCAGAATGACGACCGTGGCCGCGCGGGAAAGATGCGGGACGATGATATAGAAGAAGCGGGAAAACGCACTCGCGCCATCCATCTCGGCGGCTTCCAGTTGCTCGCTATCCAGCGATTGCATGGCCGTCAGCAAAATGAGCGTCGCAAAGGGCAGCCATTGCCAGGCAACGATCACGATGATCGAGATGAGCGGCGCCACTGCGAGGAAATCGAAGGGCTGCATGCCAAGAAAACGGGCGATATGGGCGAAGAGCCCGTTGACCGGATTCATGAACATGTTCTTCCAAACCAGCGCGGACACCGTCGGCATGACGAAGAACGGCGCGATGACCAGAAGGCGAACGATCCCCTGCCCCCACATGGGCTGATCGAGAAGAAGAGCCAGGAGCGTGCCGCCGACAACCGTGATAATCAGCACGCCACCCACAAGCAGCAGCGTATTGACCAAGGCGGCGGTAAAAGCGGGATCGGTGAAGAAGTATTCGTAGTTTTCGAGGCCGACGAACGGGTTCGCTCCCGGCATCAACAGATTGTAGCGAAGGGTCGAGAAATACAGCGTCAGCGCCAGAGGCACGATCATCCATAGCGCAAGCAGAATGACGGCAGGCGATATCATCAGCCGCGCAGCGGCTCTCGAATGCTGGGTCGCCATGACAGCTCCTCCTCCCCCGGCAGCTTACAATGCGGGGGCCGCAAACGCAGCCCCCACTTTATTTTTAAGTGACGGTCAGTAACCGGCGCGATCGATCTCGCGCTGTGTCACCTGCTGGGCGTTGGAGAGCGCCTGATCAGCCGAGGTCTGCCCGGCAAGCGCAGCGGAGAACTGCTGTCCCACGGCGGTGCCGATACCCTGGAACTCGGGAATGGCGACGAACTGAGCGCCGGTATACGGGATTTCCTGAACCGACGGCTTCTGCGTATCGACCGCATTCATCGAATTGAGGGTCATCTCGGCGAAGGGTGCCTCGTCCTTGTACTCCTCGTTTTCATAAAGAGACGTCCGCGTGCCGGGCGGAACCGAGCGCCAGCCCTGTTTGTCGGCGACGAGCTTGGTGTATTCCTTGCTCGTCGCCCAACCGATGAAATCCTTGGCGGTATCCTGCGCTTCGGATGAAGACGGGATCGCAAGGCTCCATGCCCAGAGCCAGTTGCCATGGTTGTCCACGCCTTCCTTATTGGGGAACTGCGCAAAGCCGACGCTGTCGGCCACCTGGCTGTCATCGGGATTGGTCACGAAACCGGCCGCCACGGTGGCGTCGATCCACATGCCGCACTTGCCCTGCTGAAACAGCGAAAGGTTCTCGTTGAAGCCGTTGGAGGACGCGCCGGGAGGCCCGTACTCGTTCATCAGTGTCAGATAGTCGTTGAGGGTCGCCTTCCATTCGGGACTGTCGAACTGGGCTTTCCAATCCATGTCGAACCAGCGCGCGCCGTAGGAATTGGCCATGGCGGTAATGAACGCCATGTTTTCACCCCAGCCCGGCTTGCCACGCAGGCAGATGCCGTAGACCTCGTTGTCCTTGTCGGTCATCGCCTCGGCTGCAGCCTTGATCTCCGACCAGGTCGGCTGATCCGAAATCTCGACGCCAGCCTTTTCGGCCAGATCGGTCCGGTACATGATCATGGCCGATTCGCCGTAAAACGGAGCGGCATAGAGCGTGTCGTCGGCGGAAAGCGCTTTGCGAACAGCCGGCAGGAGGTCGTCGATGTCATAATCATCGCCGAGATCATCCAGCGCCACCAGCCAATCCTGTTTCGCCCAGATCGGAACTTCGTACGTACCGATTGTCAGAATGTCGAACTGGCCACCGCCGGTCGCGATGTCCTGCGTGACGCGCTGCCGCAGCACGTTCTCTTCCAGAACAACCCAGTTGATGGTGTTGCCAGTTTCCTGCTCCCACTGGGAGGCAAGTTCCTGCATGCGGATCATGTCGCCATTGTTGACCGTGGCCACGGTGATGGATTCGGCCATCGCCGAATGAGCCATTCCAGCCGCCATGCCAAGGCCGACGACAGACCCGAGAAGGGTGCGTTTAGAAATCATGGTGTTTCCTCCCGAAACTTTTACGCGGGACAAATATAAAAGAGAAAGTTTTCCAGCGTCAACCGGACTCCGGGCCTGATTCTGTGACGCAGCGCAGCAAAATCCTTTCGTCAGGCCGACTCGCGGAGCTTGAGGACGCCGTCGAAAAGTTCGATCTCGGGAGATGTACCCTCGGCCTTGCCCTGCATTTTGCGAACCAGTCGCGAGACGGCTGCCCGGCCGATTTTCTCCACATCCTGAGCCACCGTCGTCAGCGCGGGCGTGGTGTAGGGGCAGAGGGGATAATCATCATGGCCGGCGATCCTCAAACCGCCGGAAGCGCCTCGCCCCGGGACAAGGCCGTGCCGCGAGGCAGCCCGCAGAGCCCCGATGGCGACGCGATCATTGACGCAGAGGATGGAGCGGTCGGTGAACCGGCCACGCGCGAAAGCCGCGTCAAGCACCGCCTCGCCATGGGACTCGAAATACCAGCCTTCCTCCACGAGATCCGTACCGATCACGACCGGCTCGTGACCGAGACTTTCCATGACAGCGATATAGGCGCGCTCCCGTTCCAACGCGTTGAAATTCACCCGCGGCATGCCGAGTAGGATTGGTGACTCGCCGACCCGGCATAGATATTCGGTGATCAACCTGGTGCTTCTAGGATGGTCTGTACCAACAAAATCAACATCCGGCATGGTGTTTGGCCGGGAGTCGACCAGCACATATGGCAACCGTGCATTGAGCCGTTCGTGCGTCTTAATGTCACTCTGGTTGCCGAGCGGCACGACAAGAGCACCATCCATGCTCATCGACATGAAGGTTTCGGCCGCCCGCGCTTCGATCTGTGGATCGGAATGCGAGCACTGCATGATGACGGTGAAACCCGCCTCCATGGCCGCACTCTCGATCGCCTGAAGAAGGTTGGTGAAGAACAGATCGTTCAGATAGGGAATGATGACGCCGATGAGACCGGTCGTTTTCCGGTTCATCCGCGTGGCAAAGAAGTTCGGTACGTATTCGATCTTCTCCAGCTCGCGCCGGATTCGCTCCGACGTCGAGCGCCGAACACTGTCCGGATCCTGAAAATAGCGCGAGAGCGTCGGGCGCGATACGCCAATCGCCACCGACAACTCCTTCATGGTGTTGATCTTCTGCTTCTTCACATTCTTTTCGGTATCACGTGACATGGCCTCCCTCATGTCGCCGAAGTCCTTCCGGATGCAAGACTAACAGGAAAGCAAAAATTTTTACACGTGCAAAGGTCCTTGCACAAATCGGCGACAAGCCTAGCCAGCAAATAGGCTGCCGCCATGCATTAAAAAAGAACAGACGAAAAACTGGTTAGCCTCTTCCATTCTGCACCCACCGTCGGGGTGTCATGGGCAAGCCCCAAACGCGTAAATCAGGCGCTGCGGCTTTGTTGACGATACCATTTTTACCGCCAATGCGCGGAGCATAAGGCCGATAAGGGCATTAGCAACTGGATACACGCCGAACCCGATCTGTAACCAGTCTCAGGGGCGGGACGGGCCTATGGCAACGACATCATCCGAATACATAGAAGAATGGTAGCGGAGGAGGGACTCGAACCCCCGACACAAGGATTATGATTCCTCTGCTCTAACCGACTGAGCTACTCCGCCCCCGGCGCCGAATTGTCGCGGTCGGTTATGCCGCGGCGCTGCAAAGTGCGGCGGATATAGATGCGGCTTCGGCGTGGTGTCAAGCGCTTGCCGGGGGTTGCGCGAAATATCCCGACACGAGGCTGAGCCGGCCTTTTCGAAACATTCCTGCCACACAACATTTCAACAGCGGTCAAAAAACGGTCACATCCTATGGCGCGATGTCATATGCCGTGACCGGAGGGCCTTCGCGAAAAAATAAACAAAGTGTCGGCAACGACTTAGACCACGCGATGGAATTTACCTTCCCGTGCCGCTCCGGCTTGCCCCGCCGCAGCTGCCGACATAGAAACGCCCGATATTTCAAAGGGCTTGATTGGTATGAATCCACGCATTGGCGTCATTGGCTGCGGCTATTGGGGAAGTAACCACATTCGCACCCTCGCATCGCTCGGCCATCTTGCCGCGGTGGCCGATGTGAATGCGCCGCGTGCGGAAGGGTTCGGCAGCGAATATGACGTCCCGGGCCTATCCCCGGAAGAAGCCATCGCCTCCGATGACCTCGACGCTCTGGTTCTGGCACTGCCGCCGCAATTTCATGCTGAGATGGCAATTGCAGCCACCACGGCGGGCAAGGATGTGCTGGTGGAAAAGCCGATCGCTCTCTCCGTGGCGGATGCGGAGCGATCCGTCGCAACGGCACGCGAACATGGTCGCATCTTTATGGTGGGCCATGTCCTGCGCTTCCACCCTGCCTTCGAAGGCCTGAAGACGCTGGTCGATGACGGCGTGCTGGGTGAAATCCGCTACATTCACTCCCACCGCGTCGGCCTTGGAAAATTTCATACCGAGAATGATGCCCTGTGGGACCTTGCACCGCACGATCTCTCCATGATCCTGGCGCTGACCGGTGAAGCGCCGGTGGCTGTCCATGGCGAAGGCGCAGCGATGCTCGACCATCTTTCCGATTTCGCTCATCTGCATATGCGCTTTTCGGACCGGCTAAAGGGGCATCTCTTCGCCTCGCGTCTCAATCCCTATCGCGAGAGGCGGCTTTCCGTCGTCGGCACGAAGGCCATGGCCGTCTTCGACGATGTCGAACCTTGGGAGCGTAAGCTGGCGCTCTACCGCCACACACTCTGGCAGGATAATGGGGCCTGGGCCGCGACGCAGGAAGAGCCGGAATATCTGCCCGTCACAGGCGGCATGCCACTGACGCGCGAGCTCGAACATTTCATCGACTGTATCCGCACGCGCCAGGCACCACGGGCCGATGGTCAGGAAGCGATCGAAGTCCTGAAGATTCTGACCGCCGGCACGGTGCGCCACGACCGGACGGACCGATAACGGATTTCGCTATTCGGCCGCCACGGTCTGCGCCGACAACGACTTGAGCGCGGCTTCGGCATCAGCGCTTTTCTCGCCGCGCGCAATGAAACCACCACCCAGTATGCGGGCCCGCGGACCATCATCGGCGTAGAAAACGCAAGCCTGCCCGGGCGCGACCCCCGTCTCGCCCTGCAGGTCGACATATACACCCTGTTCGTCGGCAAAAAGGCGCGCCGGCTTTGGCGGGCGTGAAGAGCGGATACGCGCCACCAGCGGAAGGCCCTGCCCACCGGCGGCATCCTCGATTCGCCCATCGCCCAGCCAGTTCACGTCGCGCAGATGGACACGGCGCGTCTCGAGCGCCTCTGCCGGCCCGACAATCAGACGCGCCTTGTCGGCGTCGACCGCGACCACATAGAGCGGCTCACCGGTCGCCACGCCGATGCCGCGCCGCTGCCCGACCGTATAATTGATGATGCCTTCGTGCCGGCCGAGAACCCGTCCGTCGAGATGAACGATCTCGCCCGGTTCGGCAGCTCCCGGCCGCAATTTGGCGATCATGTCGGAATAGCGCCCACGCGGCACAAAACAGATATCCTGGCTGTCCGGCTTCTCGGCAATCGCGAGGCCCATCTCCTCGGCCATTTCGCGCACACGGGATTTCGGCAAATCGCCCAACGGGAAGCGCAGATAATCGACCTGCTCCTGCGTGGTGGCGAAGAGGAAATAGCTCTGGTCGCGGCTGTCATCGACCGGCCGGTAGAGGGCGCGGTGCGCACCGTCCTGCCGGCTGGCGATATAGTGCCCGGTCGCCAGGGCATCCGCGCCGAGATCCTTGGCCGTCGCGAGGAGATCGGCGAACTTGACCGTCTGGTTGCAAGCGATGCACGGCACGGGCGTCTCGCCGGAGACGTAGCTGTTGGCGAACGGATCGATGACCGCCTCTCGGAAGCGGCGCTCATAGTCCAGCACGTAATAAGGAATCCCCAGCGTGTCGGCGACGCGACGGGCATCGTCGATATCCTGGCCTGCACAGCACGAACCGGCGCGCTGGACGGCCTCGCCATGATCGTAAAGCTGCAAGGTCACACCGATGACCTCATAGCCCTCCGCTGCCAGCAGTCCGGCCACGACGGAGGAATCGACGCCGCCACTCATCGCGACGACAACGCGCGTGTCCTCCGGCGCCTTTAGCAAATCGAGGCTGTTCATCGGCTTGCAATCCAGTGTTTCGAATTCTGGCATCTCATGGTGGGCGATATAGGCGAAAAGGCGTCGGCACGCCAACCCGAAGTCCCCGAACGGAAGCGACGCGTGAACCATCCCGGTATGCTTAAGGAATGCTTTCAGTCCGGTTTACCAGTCTGAATAAAGGCTTAGCGACCGATTAGGCGGTTCTTAAGAGGCCCGTCCTATTCTTCGGTCAATAGGTCTTGAAATTTTGTAGAGTGTACAATGACCGAGTTGGCCCGCCCACGCGTAAAATATGTCATCGGCCCCGATGGCAGCCCCCTGACGATCGCCGATCTTCCACCGACCAATACAAGGCGCTGGGTGATCCGAAGAAAAGCCGAGGTTGTTGCCGCCGTGCGCGGCGGGCTCCTTTCCCTGGAAGAGGCGTGCCAGCGCTATCACCTTTCCATGGAAGAGTACCTCTCCTGGCAGGCGTCAATCGACGAATACGGCCTTGCCGGCCTGCGGACCACACGCATTCAGCAATACCGCCACTAGGACCACACGTCCTATCGGTGCACTACGCAGAATCTGGAAAAGGTGGACTGCCCGGCAGCCCGCCTCCATCCGTCTACGCGAAGGCTTGGCTGCGTTTTGGACTGTCAGAGAAGCTCGGTCGCGCCGGTCCAGGTCAGTTGCAGCGAAAGCATGAACAGGATGATCTGGATCACCCGCAGATAGCTCTGCTCGCTCAGCCATTTCGACAGTTGGCGGCCGGCATAGGTCCCGATGATGGCAACGACGCACAGCACGGCGATGAGCCAGCCATCGTCCGCATCCATCAGTCCCAATGAAAGATAGGCCGGCAGTTTCGACAGGTTGATCGCCGCGAAGGTAAAGGTCGTCGTACCGGCGAACACCATTTTCGGGAGCTTCTGGGGCAGAACGAAAGCCTGATACGGCGGCGCACCGGAATGGCTGACGAAAGATGTCAGCCCCGTGAGCACGCCCCAGAACAAACCAAGCGGCATGGAGCGCGCACCGCGTCTTTCCTCTGCCGAGCGCGACGCGCCCCACGCCCATCCGCAATAGCCGAGCCCGATCAGGCCTGTCGCCAGCGTGAAAACCGCTACAGGCACGTGCGGCTCGACGAGTGTGCCGATCAGAACGCCGACAAAGCCGGCAGGCACCAGCACCGCGAGATTCCATCCGTCCCATTCGTGCCGGTAGAGCCAGACCCCGACAATATCGGAAATGATGAAGATCGGCAGCAGCAGCGCCGCCGCAGAAAGCGGGTCCATGAAGAAGGCAACAAGCGGCACGGCCAATGTCGCGGCCGCGGCGATGCCGCCCTTTGAGAGACCGACAATGAAGGCGGCAAACAGAAGAACGGCAAATTCCATCGTGATCATGGGGATCCGGAGAGCTGAAAGAGCGCCGAGACGCCTGATAACACCCGTTCTATAAGGCCTCGGGCGAAGAGAACGCGGTCGATTAACTTTTCGACAAGCGCCTTGCCCCTCTTCCGCTCTACCCCACCCTTGATGGATAAGTCCAACGGGTAGAGCGCAGCACCATGACCGACAACGCCAAGGAACTGGCCAAAGAAGGCAAGACACCGCATTACGACAGCCCGGCGGGCGGATGGGGCTCTCTGCGCGGCATCGCCGAGGTCACCGATGAAGCAAGCCCGGAATTCGGCGTCGCCGACACGCTACGCCGGCAGAACAAGCCGGGCGGCTTCATGTGCACCTCGTGCGCCTGGCCGAAGCCTGCCAACTATCACCCGTTTGAATTCTGCGAAAATGGCGCGAAGGCCACCGTCTGGGAACTGACGAGCGATCGCTGCACACCCGAATTTTTCGAACAGCATACCGTCTCCGAATTGCGGAACTGGACCGATCACGAGCTTGAAATGACGGGCCGGCTGACCGAGCCGATGCGCTACGATGCTGCGAGCGACCGCTATGTGCGGGCCTCCTGGGAGGAGGCTTTCTCGGCAATCGGCACCACGTTCAAGAGGCTCGATCCGAAATCGACCGTCTTCTATTCGTCCGGGCACGCGGGGCTGGAAGCCTCCTATCTCTACGCGCTGTTCGCGCGCCTCTACGGGCACAACAACCTGCCGCAAAGCTCCAATATGTGCCACGAGACCACTTCGGTCGGCCTGAAGAAGGTTATCGGCTCATCGGTCGGCACGGTCATCTGGGACGACCTGGAAGAGACGGATGCCTTTTTCTTCTTCGGCCAGAACCCCGGAACCAACTCTCCGCGCTTCCTTCGCCCACTCGCCGAGGCCAAACAGCGCGGCGCCAAGATCGTGACCTTCAATCCGCTCCGCGAACAGGGGCTGGTTTCGTTTGTCGATCCGCAGAGCCCGGTCCAGATGATGACCGGGAAGGAAACGAAAATTTCCCACCGCTATTATCAGCTCAAATCCGGCGGCGACGTCGCCGCCATTCTCGGCCTCTGCAAATATGTGATCGAAAAGGACGACGAGGCTCAGAAAAGCGGCGGCCATCGCGTGATCGATCAGGACTTTATCGATCAGCATACGACAGGCTTCGACGAATTCATCGAATTTGCACGCGCTGCGGACTGGTCCGACATCGAGAAGGCGTCTGGCCTATCGGAAACCGATCTGCGCGAAGCCGGTCATATTTATATCAGTTGCGAGCGCGTCATCGGGGTCTATGGCATGGGTCTCACCCAGCACAGCCACGGCGCTCTCAATATCGCGATGCTGGTCAATCTCCTTTGCCTGCGCGGCAATATCGGCAAGGACGGAGCAGGCTGCTGCCCGGTCCGCGGCCATTCCAATGTTCAGGGGCAGCGAACCGTCGGCATTTCGGAAAAGCCCAGCCTGATACCGAACGACAAGTTACGCGAACTCTTCGGCTTCGAGCCGCCGATGGACCAGGGCTACGTCATCACCGAAGCGCTTCAGGCCACCATGAAGGGCGAGGTCAAGGCAATTCTCTCCCTCGGCGGCAATCTGTGCCGGGCCCTGCCGGAGCGCGACAAGGTCGAGCAAAGCTGGAGCGCGCTCGACCTGACCGCGATGATATCCACCAAACTCAATCGCAGCCATCTCTTCCCGGGCAAGGAGGGATGGATCCTACCCTGTCTCGGCCGCGCCGAGATCGATCGGCAGGCGACAGGCAATCAATATGTTTCGGTCGAGGATTCCTTTTCGTGCATTCACGGTTCGGTCGGGCACAGATCGCCCGCCTCCGAACATCTGAAAAGCGAGTTGGCGATCGTCGCCGGCCTGGCGAAAGCGACCCTGCCAGCCAATCCGAAAGTGAAATGGGATGAGTGGACGGCCGATTACAGCCATGTCCGCAACCTGATCGAGGCCTGCTATCCCGACGACTTCCACGACTATAATGCCCGCCTCAACGAGCCCGGCGGTTTCTGGCGGGGAAATTCGGCACGCGAGCGCATCTGGGAGACCGAGAGCGGCAAGGCTGTCATTACCACGCCGGACCAGCTTCATTCCCGCAACTTCGAGGAACGCGACGGCCGCTATATTTTGGTGACGCTGCGCTCCAACGACCAGTTCAACACGACCATCTACGGATATTCCGACCGTTTTCGCGGCATCGAGGGGACGCGCGACGTGGTGTTGATGAACCAGGCTGACATTGATGCGGCGGGGCTTGAAGCGGGCGAGACGGTCACGCTTTTCTCCGACGACGACACGCCGGATGGCGGAAATCGCCGCCTTGGTGGGCTGACGCTCACGCCTTACAACATACCGCGCGGCACGATCGCCGGTTATTACCCGGAGTGCAACGTGCTGATCGGCCTGATGCATGGGGACGAGATATCGAAAACGCCCGCCAGCAAGTCGATTCCCGTTCGCATCGAGCGTGAAGAGAAACCGTCGCACTGACGCGTCAGGATGAGGGTGGCCTTCCCGTCGGCCAGTCCTTAGTCTGGTGGCGAAGCGCCAGAAGACGGTGCGGCGCAAAGAGGGGACGTCGTGGCCAAAAGGCTCTCGCAAACCGCCTCGTCAGTGAGGTGGCGAATATACTTGCCACTTGCCGCCGGGTTTTCTGTTGCGGGTTGTTCATCAATGCCGCTGATCGACACTGCGGGGCCCGTGGCGGAGGCCAATCGCGATCTGATGTTCATCGCGCTCGGCCTGATGGCGGTCGTGGTCATTCCCGTCTTCATTCTCACCGCGCTGGTGCTGCTACGCTATCGAGCGGGGCATGAGCACGGCAAGTATCGGCCGGAATGGAATTTCTCCGGTTGGTTGGAGGCGCTGATCTGGGGCATACCGGCGCTGATCATCGTGGCGCTTGGCGTATTTCTCTGGAATGGCACCCACCGGCTCGATCCTTACAGCCCGCTTCCGGCATCCAGTCCACCACTGGAAGTGCAGGTGATCGGCCTCGATTGGAAGTGGCTCTTTCTTTATCCGGAGCAACAGATCGCCTCCGTCGATCGGCTCGTTTTTCCCGCCGACCGCCCCATCGCGCTTTCCCTGACAACCGACGCCAACATGATGAGTTTCTTTATCCCCCGGCTCGGCAGTCAGATTTACGCCATGGCCGGCATGGAAACGAAGCTGCATCTCGCTGCGGACGGCAACGGCACTTTTCTCGGACGCAACACCCAATTCAACGGAATCGGATTTTCGCGCCAGCACTTCGACGCGATGGCGGTAGGCGAGGACGATTTCGCGGCATTCGTCGATAAAGCGAAGGCGCGAGAGCCCCTGTCTTCCGCGCGCTATCGGCAACTCGCCCTGCCATCCGTGCTGGAGGAACCAGAAATCTACGGCGGCTATCCTGGCGACCATTTCCGACAGGTGATGATGAAGTACAAAAACGAAGTGCCGACCCCCGATCGTCCGGACGAAAATGCGCTCTCGACAGAGGACGATATCGGAAGCGTCGACGGCTCAGGCCATCCCGCTTTCAGTGTGGAGGAAGAAGCTCCCGTCGATCGCGGCGACGGGCCGATTACGGTTTCCGGCCCCCAGAAGGGTCGCAAAATCGAACCTGATGTCGAGGAAGCCAGCGAATGACACTCCTCGGAAAACTGTCCTGGGATGCCCTGCCCTTCTACAGCGTCATTGCCTTTATTGCGGCGATGGTCGTCGTCGTCGCCGCGCTTCTGATAGCCGGGATCATCACCTGGTACTGGAAATGGCCCTATCTGTGGAAACACTGGTTCACCACGCAGGACCACAAGAAAATCGGGATGATGTATATCATTCTCGCTTTCGCCATGCTCGCCCGTGCCTTCATCGAGGCGATGATGATGCGAGCCCAGCAGGCCTTCGGGCTTGGAGCGGAGTCAGCGGGCTACCTGCCGCCCGAGCACTTCAATCAGCTTTTCACGACCCACGGCACGCTGATGATCTTCTTCGTCGCGATGCCGCTTCTCTCCGGCCTTATCAATTTCGTCGTGCCGCTTCAGATCGGAGCGCGTGACGTGGCCTTTCCGCTCGTCAACCTGGTCTCTCTGTGGCTGACATGGGCGGGCGGCTTTCTGATGATGGTCAGTCTGGTCATCGGACGCTTCGCGACCGGTGGCTGGAGCGGCTACCCGCCTTTCACCGAGCTTTCCCTCTCACCCGGCGTCGGGGTTGATTACTGGATCTGGGCATTGATGCTTTCAGGTATCGGAACCACGCTCACGGGGATCAATTTCGTAACGACCATCTGGAAGATGCGCGCGCCGGGCATGACCCTGATGCGTATGCCGCTCTTCTGCTGGACGTCGCTCTGTACTGCCCTTCTGATGATCTATGCGCTGCCGCCCCTGACGGTTGCGACCGGCCTTCTGGCTCTCGACCGCTATGCCGGCTTCCACTTCTTCACGAACGACGCCGGCGGCAACGTGATGCACTATGCCAACCTTTTCTGGCTGTTCGGTCATCCCGAAGTGTACATCCTCATACTGCCCGCCTTCGGGGTCTTCTCGGAGGTAATCTCCACCTTTTCCGGCAAGAAGCTCTTCGGCTACACATCACTGGTCTACGCGACCATGTGCATCGCCGTGCTCTCCTTCACGGTCTGGCTGCATCACTTCTTCACGATGGGGGGCACGGCGGACGTAAACGCCTTTTTCGGCATCATGACCATGGTGATCGCCGTACCGACCGGCGTGAAAATCTTCGACTGGCTTTTGACCATGTGGGGCGGCCGCATCAGGCTCACCGTGCCGATGCTCTATTCGCTTGCCTTTATCGTCACCTTCGTTCTCGGGGGTGTCTCAGGCGTTCTGCTGGCTATCCCGCCGGTCGACTATATGGTGCACAATACGCTTTTCCTGGTCGCCCATTTCCACAACATGCTGATCCCCGGAACGCTTTTCGGCATGTTTGCCGGCATCCATTACTGGTTTCCGAAGGCCACCGGATTCCGCCTCGATGAAAAATGGGGCCGCCGCGCCTTCTGGTTCTGGGTCTCCGGCTTCTACGTCGCGTTCATGCCGCTTTACATACTCGGCCTGATGGGAATGCCGCGCCGCATGGTCACCTACGAGGTGGAAGCCTGGCAGGCCTGGCTGATCGCCGCAGCGATCGGCGCCATTCTCATCGGACTCGGCATCGCCTGCATGTTCATCATGCTCTACGTCTCGATCCGCGATCGTGGCCGCCTTCAGGATGTCACCGGCGATCCGTGGGACGGGCGGACGCTGGAATGGTCGATCACCTCACCGCCGCCGGAATGGAACTTCGATGAAGTCCCGGTCGTCACTCGCCGCGACGAATGGTGGTACCGCAAGCAGAACGGCGAAATGCAGCAAAAAAGCGAGGACCCCGGTGATTACGAACCGATCGACGTCCCCAAATGGTCACTGATCGGTCCCTCACTCGGCATGGTTGGCACCGCGTTCGGCTTCGCCATGGTCTGGCACGTCTGGTGGCTGGCCATCCTGACCGGCGGTATTCTCGTTTCGATGATGATCGGCCGCGCTTTCGTGAAGGATCGCGAACGCGCCATCCATACGGAAATCATCGCGCAGCACGCCCGCCTCTGGAACATGGCGCAGCGGGGTGAACACCCATGAGCCAGACGCTGACACAAACGGAGCTCGATCAGGGCAGTAATCAGCAGCATCCAGGCCCGGAAATCGCGCGCGGCGATAGCGAAACCGGCCGCGAGGACGAGACGGAAGTCTTCGGTTTCTGGGCCTTCATGATGAGTGATGCCATCATCTTCACGCTGCTTTTTGCTACCTTCGGCGTGCTGCGGCAGGGTCTTGCGGGCGGACCAGGACCGCGCGAACTCTTCTCCCTGCCGCTGACAGCGGCAGAAACCGCCGCGCTCCTCACATCATCGGTCACCTTCGGGGTCGCAAGCCTTGGTCTTCAGGCCGAACGACCGGGCCGGGCCATTTTCTGGCTCGCCATCACCTTCGTGCTCGGTGCGATCTTTCTCGGCCTCGAACTCTATGAATTTCACGACATCTTTTCAAAAGGCGGAACGCCGCAGACCTCGGGCTTTCTCTCGGCCTGGTTCACGCTTCTGGCGACGCACGGCCTGCACGTCACCTTCGGCATGGGTTGGCTGATACTGATCGTGGTCCAGCTCATCCTCTACGGAACGGAAGCACAGGTTGGCCAGCGCATGCTGCGACTCGGCATTTTCTGGCACTTTCTCGACGTCGTCTGGGTCGGCATTTTCTCGATCGTCTATCTGGGGACGCTGGCATGAAGGGCAGCCCGAGCGAAGAAGCGCAGAAGATTCAGGAGCGCGGCAACGCTGCGCCGAAGAAGCTGCGGGAAGAGGAGCTTGCCACCTACCTCAAAGGGTTGGCTTTTGCAGCGGTTCTGACCATTGCAGCCTTTGCCGTAATCATGGCGGATCTGCTGGAAGGCTGGGCCGCGCGGCTGACCGTCTACGGCCTCGGTCTGATCCAGATCGGCGTGCACCTCTATTATTTCCTGCACCTCGATTTCAAAGGCAGCCGGCGCGAAGATCTGCTGCTTGTTCTCTTCACCACCCTGCTGGCCATACTGATGGTCGGCGGCACGCTGTGGATCGTACTCGGCATGAACGCCCGCATGATGCCGGCAGGCATGATGGGCGGCACGACGTCAATCAGCGGCGGAATGTGAGGGGGCCGATCAGCTGAAATCGAGACCGAGATCGAGCACACCGACCGAATGGGTGAGCGCGCCGACGGAAATGTAATCGACGCCGGTCGCCGCGACCTCGGCAATGCGTTCCAGCCGCATGTTACCGGATGCCTCGGTCTTCATCCGACCATCCACCAGCCGAACCGCTTCGCTGAGCGTCGCGGTTTCCATATTGTCGAGGAGGACGTTGTGCGCGCCGCCCTCGTCCAGCACTTCTGCAAGCTGATCGAGTGTGTCCACCTCGATCTCGACCGCCATCATGTGGCTGGCGCCCGACTTCACCGCCTGCAACACGGCGCGGACGCCTCCGGCGGCGGCAATATGATTGTCCTTGATCAGAATGGCGTCCGACAGCGAATAGCGATGATTGAATCCGCCGCCATGGAGGACAGCCAGTTTCTCGGCAATGCGGAGGCCCGGCGTCGTCTTCCTGGTGCAGGTGATACGGGCCTGCGTGCCCGCCGCCTCACCCACGAACGCCGCCGTCTGCGTGGCGATACCGCTCATCCGGCCGGCGAAATTTAAGGCCACGCGCTCACCCATCAGGATCGAGGCGGCGTCTCCCTCGATCGCCATGACGGTCATGCCGGCTTCGCAGGCCTGACCATCCTCGACGATGGTGGAAACGACGAGATCGGGATCGACGAGACGAAAGGCAAGCGCTGCAATCGCCATTCCAGAGATGCGCCCGGCTTGCCGCGCGCGCATCTCGGCGCGCCAGCGCGTTCCGGCAGGGACGACGGCCCGCGTCGTAGCGTCGCCATAGGCGCCCATATCCTCCAACAAAGCGCCCCGAACCATGGGTTCGAGAACGAGATTGGGAACGCGCATGGCGAAAGCCTGGGTCATGTCGCCGGCTCTTTCTCTTCGACAGCAGTCCGGCGGATCGCCAAGGCCTCATCGAGCGTCATCATGGTTCGTTTGGCCAATTCCGGCTCGGGTGCCGGAAAGTCAGAGCGATAATGGCCCCCGCGCGATTCCTCGCGCTGCAGGGCCGCCGCTGCGATCAGCGTGGCCGTTGCAATCATATTGGAGAATGCATCGGAGGGCGCGGTTTCACGGTTCAGATCATCGATCTTCCGCAATGCTGCTTTCAGCCCTTCCGCATTGCGCACGACACCGACATGGTCGGTCATCAATCGGCGCAGTTCTGCAACAGCGGACTGATCGGCCAGCGCGCCCCCTTCCTCGAAGGAAACAGAGACGTCTTCGATGTCATTTCCGGGAATGCCGAGCGTCCTGCCCATATCTTCGGCGGCGCTGGACGCGATCACCAGCGCTTCGAGAAGGCCGTTGGATGCAAGCCGGTTCGCACCGTGCAGGCCGGTCGAGGCGACCTCGCCCGCGACCCAAAGCCCTTCAAGAGAGGTGCGACCAGACGTATCGGCGGCAACGCCACCCATATGATAATGCGCCGCTGCATTGACGGGGATCGGCTCGGCAACCGGATCGATACCAGCCTTGCGGCACGCCTCCGCAACGGCGGGAAACTGGGTCAGCACCTTTTCGCCAAGCGCTTTCCGGGTATCGAGCATGGGCCGAAGACCCTGCTGGCTCTGGCTGAAAATGGCGCGCGCCACGATATCGCGGGGCGCAAGCTCCTTGTCGGGGTGAATGCCCTCCATGAAGCGCTCGCCACGCTCATTGACGAGAATCGCGCCTTCCCCACGAAGAGCCTCCGTCGCCAGCGGCGCAGGATCGATGCCCGCGTCGATCGCGGTTGGATGAAACTGAACGAACTCCGGATCACCGATGACCGCACCGGCGCGGGCGGCCATGCCGATGACGTGTCCCCGGATGCGGGGCGGATTGGTAGTGATGGCGTAGAGGCCTGCCGAGCCGCCGCCCGCCAGAAGATGGGCCGAACCCCGCAGCAAGACCGGCACTGTCGATGGCTCCGACGCTCGCTCGATATAAACCCCGGTGACGCGACCGTCTTCGACTTCGAGGCCGCTCGCCAGCGTATCGGTCAGCACCTGGATCGAGGGAGTCTGAAGGACCTTTTCGACAAGCGTCGCCATGACGGCGCGACCTGCCTGATCTCCCATCACCTTGGCGATGCGGGGATGGCTATGCGCAGCTTCCAGCCCGAGCGAATAGTTGCCGTCGGACCGGTCGAAGGGTGTTCCAAGCGCGGTGAGATGGCGCACATGCTCCGGCGCAGCGGCCGTCACGAAGGCCGCGACGATCGGATCGACCGTACCGGCCCCTGCGATCTCCGTATCGTGAGCATGTTTCGAGGGCGCATCGCCTTCGCCGAGCGATGCGGCGATACCGCCCTGAGCCCAGGCCGAAGACGCGCCCTGCCCCAACGTTTCAGGCGAAATGAGAACCACCGGGCGCGGCGCCAGATTGATGGCGGCATAAAGTGCCGCAAGGCCCGCGCCGATGATGACGACACGTTCTGTTTCGATCGTTCTCTGCTTCATCCCCCCGGGCCGCCTCTCAATTCTTCAACGTGGCGGAAAGATCGATCATCTTCTGCACACTCAGCCGCGCCTTCTCGGCGACCTGCGGATCGACATGAACCTCGGGGCTCATTGTGTGGAGGCTCCAGAGCACCTTCTCCAGAGTGATCTTCTTCATATAGGGGCACATATTGCACGGCTTGGCGAACTCGACCTCCGGCAGGCTGTCGGAAATATTCGAAGCCATAGAGCATTCCGTCACCAGCATCGCCTTTTTCGGCTTGTTGTCGCGCACCCAGCCGATGATGCCGGAGGTCGATCCCGTAAAGTCGGCTTCGGCCACGACATCGGGCGGGCATTCCGGATGAGCGATGATCTTCATCCCCGGATCGCTTTCGCGATAGCTCTTCATATCGTCCGCCGTGTAAAGCTCGTGGACGATGCAACTACCCGGCCAGTAGACGACATTCTTCGTCGATTGCGCCGCAACGTTCTGTGCCAGATACTGGTCCGGTGTCATGATGACCGTGTCGCTCTCCATGCTTTCCACGATGGAAAGGGCATTGGACGAGGTGCAGCATATGTCGGACGCCGCTTTCACTTCGGCTGTCGTATTGACATAGGAGACCACCGGCGCGCCGGGATATCTGGCGCGCATCTCCTCGATGCCTTCCGCTGTTATGCTTTCGGCAAGCGAGCAACCGGCACCCGTATCCGGAATGAGAACGGTCTTCTCCGGATTCAGGATCTTGGAGGTCTCGGCCATGAAGTGAACGCCGCACTGGACAATCACCTGCTGCTTGACCTTGGTCGCCTCGATAGCGAGCTGAAGGCTGTCGCCAACGAAATCGGCGACCCCATGATAGATATCCGGCGTCATATAGTTGTGCGCCAGAATGACGGCATCACGTTCCTTCTTCAGGCGGTTGATCGCCTCGATATAAGGGGCATGAAGCGCGAACTCGGCCTCGGGCACCACACGGTCCATGCGCTCATAGATTTCGCCCATATCTTTCGCCCGCGCCATGGAAGGCGTCAGGTCGTAAGCATTGGCCAGTTCGGTCTGCATGGTCGCCATATCGGTCATCGCGATCTCCGTTCGGAGGAAGGGATGAGCTTCATCTAGGCAATAGCGGCGGCAAAAGCCATTATTTTTCGCCGAGTGCCCCGAGCGCAAAACGCAAAATAGGCTGCCAAGTCAGGTCGATGGCTCATTGCGGCTTCAGGATGAGCGGCAGACCTGCCGCCACGAACACCACCCGGTCGGCCAGTGCCGCCATGCGCTGATTGAGAAGACCCTGCGCATCACGAAAGCGGCGGCCAAGCGCATTTTCCGGCACGATCGAAAGGCCCACCTCGTTCGACACTAGGACCGTCGCTCCGGTCCGGTGCCGGAGGACGTCTTCAAGAGCATCTGTCGCTGGTTCCGGATCGCGATCATTCAGCACAAGGTTGCTGAGCCAGAGCGTCAGACAATCGACCAGGACCGGCGCCTCCGTCGGTATCTCGTCAACCGCCCCGGCCAGGTCCAACGGTGCTTCGACCGTTCGCCAACCTGTGTCACGCCGCTGCCTGTGCATCGCAATCCTCGCCTCCATCTCGGCATCGAAAGCCTGTGCCGTTGCGACGTAGAAAAGGGGTGGAAGCTCATCGGCCAGCAATTGCTCGGCATGGCGGGATTTGCCGGATCGAGCTCCGCCAAGAACCAGAGAAATGCGTTGCTGCGTCACGTAAAGTCCTTTTGCGCCGTGCCGGCGGATCAAAATTATTCATCCCCTGCTAGGAGCGAATGCCGCGCAGGAGAGCGAAGTCGGTCCTAACAGAAAAGCCCCGCTTATGCTCCCCGCTATCGACCGGGCGTATCGCCTCACCGGGCTGGACGTTCCTTTTCGCAAGGTCACATAAGCGTCAAGACTCAAATGCGGCGATAAGAGGAGGCCTGCCCCTACATGACATCATCCGCATTTTCCGAATGGTTCAACGCCGACTACCCCATCATTCAAGCTCCGATGGCGGGCGTCACCACGCCGAAACTGGCTGCCGCAGTTTGCGAGGCCGGAGCGATCGGCGCGTTGGGACTTGGTGCGATGAACGCGGATACCGCCAGAAAACATGTCGAAGAGTTACACTCCATGACGGCGAAGCCATTTATTCTCAACGTCTTCTGTCATGCCGACAAAGCCTCTGACGATGAGACCGAGCGAAACTGGATCACGACTCTTTCCAACGAATTCGAACGCTTCGGCAAAAAGCCGCCCGAAGAGCTGACGACGCCTTATACGCCTTATCAGGATGATCCGGCCATGCAGCGTCTTATGCTGGAGCTGCAGCCGGCGGCGTTGACCTTCCATTTCGGATTGCCTGGCGACGATCATATCGAAGACCTGAAGAAGGCCGGCATTCGTCTCGGCGCGACGGCGACAAATGCCGAGGAAGTGCGGTTGATCGAGAAAAAGAGACTCGACTTCGTCATTGCGCAGGGTTGGGGCGCGGGAGGTCATCGCGGTGTTTTCGATGCGTCCGCTGTCGATGAAAAAATGCCGACCGACGCCGTTCTATCCGTCTGTCTGGAGGAGACCGATCTGCCAGTGATCGCCGCCGGAGGCATCATGACCGGCAGCGATATCGCGACCTTCCTGGGGATGGGCGCCAGCGCCTGCCAGCTTGGCACCGCTTTCGTCGCTTGCCCGGAAAGCTCCACCGCACCAGTGCATCGTCGGTGGCTTGCCGACCCTGACCGTGAAACGGTCATGACGCGAGCCATATCGGGCCGTCCCGCACGCGGTTTCGTCAACCGGCTGACCGCCATTGGCGATAAGATCGGCGAACCGGCCATACCGGCCTACCCGCGAGCCTACAGCATCGGAAAGGCGCTCCATGCGTCCGCCGCCACTCATGACAGCGATGCTTATGGCGCCTTCTGGGCGGGGACAGGCCATGTAAGATCGCGGCCCCTTCCCGCCGGGGAGCTCGTCGCGACACTGGTTCGTGAATACGAAGCCGCCTTGGAGCGCGGAGTCTAGCCGGATCAGGCGACTTCTTCGGGCGCGAGTTGTTCGGCACGCGCCAGTTCGCGCCTGAGCCGGGCCGCCTCTTCGGCGGATGGCGCCGCAAATCGGGCAAGGAGCAGATAAACGACCGGCGTCAGATAGAGCGTCGCAACCGTCGAGAGACCAAGCCCGCCGACGATGACGTAGCCGAGCGCATTGCGCGCCTCCGCTCCGGCCCCGGATGAGAGGATGAGAGGCACGGCGCCGAAGATCGTAGAGATCATGGTCATCATGACGGGCCGCAGACGCAACACGGCGGCTTCCTCCACCGCTTCGCGCACGCTCCGCCCCATATTGCGCAGCTGGTTGGCGAACTCCACGACCAGAATGCCGTTCTTGGCCATGACGCCGACGAGAAGCACCAGCCCGATCTGACTGTAGACGTTGAAGCTGACCCCCAGCAGCGCCATCGCCCAGATCGCGCAGGCAAGGCCGATCGGCACGGTCGCCATGATAATCAGCGCCGAGAGAAAACTTTCGAACTGCGCCGCGAGGACGAACAGCACAATCAGGATGGCAATACTGAAGGTCACGATCAGATCCGTGGTCGACTTGTCGAGAACAGCCGCCTCCGAAAGCGGGATCATTCGCACTCCGCTTGGCAGAAGCGGCTCGGCGATCGCCGTCAATTCATCCAGCGCGGTTGCAAGAGCCATATCATCGGGGGAAACCGTGACGGTCACGGCACGCTGCTGTTCTTCGCGATCCAGCGACGAAGCCGCCGACGTCTCGGTCAGGCTTGCGATGGAGGAGAGGGGCACCATCCGGTCGCCATTGGCTTTCAGATAGATGTTCTCCAAGTCGGTCGGATCGTTGATCGGGCGGGTCGTCGAGACCAGCTTTACCGGAAAGGCCCGGTCGGCGATGAAAACGCTCCCGACCTCGCGGCCATCGAGCATCGCCTGAATGGCGGTTGAAAGTCCCGAGAAATCAATGCCGAGATCCGAGGCGCGCTCGCGGTCGATCTGAACCGACAATTGCGGCGTGGAGGCGGAGTAATTCTGCCGCGGATTGGAGAAGCGCGGATCCGCCTTTAACTGATCGACCAGATTTTCCGCCGTCTCTCCAAGAACGCGATAGCTCGGACCGACCAGCGCGACGCGCAGGCCTCTGCCTGCTCCGCGAATACCCAGGGAATTGGGCTGGATAGCGAATGCTCTTACACCCGCCACCTCTCCGACGGCGGCGTTGATATCATTGACGATATCGTTCTGGCTGCGCTCACGCTCTTCCCAAGGCGCTAGCGTCAGCACCATGAACCCGCCACCCCGATTGCTGCCGGAGAATGAAAAGATGTTCTGAACCTCGCCTCTTTCGCGCAACGGTTCGAGAAGCGACTCGATCTGCTTCAGCTTTCCTTCGGTATATTCCGGCGCAACGCCTGAGGCGACACGAACCGAGAGAAGGGCAATGGACCGGTCTTCCTGGGGCAGAAGTTCGCGGTCGACATTCTGAAAGGCGATCCAGGCCGAGGCGGCAAAGGCCAGCATGGCCAAAATGATTGCGAAGGGAAAGGCGAGCGCAAAACGCAAAGTCGAGGCGTAAAGCCGCTCCAGATAGGAGCCAAAGCGCCGGGCGAGGCCGGGAGCCTTCTCTTCACTCTCGTTCCGCGCCTTCAACATGCGCGATGCCAGCATCGGGCAAAGGGTCAGGGCGACGAAACTGGAAAGTGTTACTGAAAAGGCGAGCACGAAACCGAATTCGCCGAACAGGCTGCCGGATTGTCCGGGAAGAAACGAGACCGGCACGAAGACCGCGATCAGGGTCGCGGTCGTCGCGATGACGGCGAAAAACACTTCCCGAACACCAAGGACCGCAGCGGCGCGAGGACCGAAACCGGCATTGCGCTTTCGCACGATGTTCTCCAGCACGACGATGGCGTCATCGACCACCATGCCGGTCGCCAGAACCAGCGCCAGCAAAGTCAGGATGTTGATCGAAAAGCCGGCCAGCCATATGGCGCCGAAAGTGCCGAGCAGGGCCACGGGTATCGTCACCGTGGGAATGAGGGTCGCCCGCCAGTCCAGAAGGAACAGGAAGATCACGACGACCACCACTGCCACGGCAATCAGCAGGGAGTTACGGACCTCCGTGATCGCCCCCCGCACAAAGGTCGCATCATCGCTGGTCACACGGATCGCGACCCCGTCGGGCAGCCGCTGCTGGATCTCGGCGACGGCGGCGCGCACGCCATCGGAAATCGTCAGCGTGTTGGACGAGGCCTGACGGATGACGCCCATTCCGACACCAGTCTGCCCGTTGGCGCGCAAGTTGGAGCCTTCCAGATCAGGCCCGAGCGTCACCCGCGCCACATCGCCAAGTCGCACGCGGTCAGCGAGAATAAGGGCTTCGAAATCCTCCGCCGAGGTGACATCGGCCTGGGCCCGGACGACGAGGTCCTGCCCGCCGCTGGTCAGCGAGCCTGCCGGCACGTCGAAGGAAAGAGAGGAAAAAACGCTGGTCAGGTCGCCGGGCGAGAGTCCGCGCGCCGCAAGCGCATCAGGATCGAGATCGATCAGGAATATCTTTTCCTTCTCGCCATAGATCTCGATATCGGCGACACCCTCCACCGCGTTGAGTCGGTCCACAACCTCATCTTCGACGAGAACCGTCAGATCGGCCACGCCAAGCCTTTCCGACGTTACAGCGATGCGCATGACCGCCTCGGCGTCGGAATCGGCTTTCACGATCCGCGGTTCCTCAGCATCGTCCGGCAATTGATTGACGACCTGTGCGACTGCATCTCGAAGATCGGCGGCGGCAACCGAAATATCGGTCGAGGAGGAAAACTCCGCCATGACACGGCTGCTGCCCTGCGACGAAGACGAGGAAATCGTCTCAACGCCGGAGATGCGCGCGGCTGCGGATTCGATAACGGCTGTGATCTCACGATCCACCGCTTCCGGCGCGGCCCCGCTCCAGTCCGTCCGAATACTGACCACCGGGCGGTCGACATCGGGGAGTTCGCGGACCTCTCCCCCATAGATGCCGGCAAGACCGGCAACGATGATGAGAAGATTGACGACGAGTGCGAAGACCGGACGGCGGATGAAAAGGGCCGTCCCGCTCGTCGCAATTTCCGCCGGTGACGGGCGGGAGGCAGCGGAACCGCTATCGGTTCGGGTCGTATCGCTCACGACTAGTCGTTCCGCTCGGTCTGGGTCGGTTCGATCGACGCCGTCGAGCCACCGGCTCCGGCCTCGTCAATGCGAACACCGCCGCCCTCGCGAACGCTCTCCACGCCTTCCTGGACCACAAGCGTACCGACCGACAGGCTGTCGCTGGCAACGAGCACCTGCTCGGCATTGCGCTGGACGATCGAAATGGGAGCGCGTCCGACCTTGCGGTCGTCATCGAGCGTCCAGACATAGGCGCCGTCGGTGCTCCACTGAACCGCTAGCGGCGGCACGGAAAGGCGAGGATTACCTTTCAGTTCGAAGCCGATACGAAAGCTCATGCCGGGGCGCAGAAGCCCCTCTTCATTGGGTATCTTTCCGCGAACGCGCAATGTGCGGCTGGCCTCTTCGAGACGGTTGTCGACGCCGACGATCTCGCCTTCGAAGGAACGGTCAGGCACGGCGTCGGTCTGTGCCTCAAAGGCCTTGCCAACCACCATGGAGGCCGCGAGGCGTTCCGGCACATAGAACGTCACCTGCAGAGAAGAGAAATCCTCGATCCGCACGATATCGCTACTCGTGGTCAGCATCTCGCCGGGATCGATTTCCACTATACCCGCGACGCCGTCTATTGGAGCTTCCACACGGCGCTGCGACAGATGAAACTTCGCCTCCTTCAGTTCCACCTCGGCCGTCGCCAGATCGGTCCGGGCCTGATCCGTCTCGACACTGGAAATGGTGCCGCGATTGCTGAGCCTGCCGTAACGTTCGACCTTTTCCCTAGCCTGATCGACGGCAAGCTGGGCGCGTTCCACCGCGAGTACTTCGGCGTCGTCCTGAAGCTGAATGATAAGATCGCCGGCCTGGACTTTATCGCCCGTCTCGACCTCGATCGATTCGACCTGACCGGCCTCGTTCGGTCTCAGCGTGACCGAGCGCAGCGACAGCCCCGTACCGATGGTGCTGAAGCGTTTATCCATGGAGGCCTCGCCAACCTCCGCAACCGTCACGAGCGGAGCAGCGCCGAAACCGCCCATCCGCCGGCCGCCACCCCGTGGCCCTCCTGCCGCGCCCTCCTGCTCCGTTTCCGGTGTCAGAAAGGTCAGCGCGCTCAGCCCGGTATCGTTCAGGACGCTCCCGGCATTCGGATCGAGCCGCAGCCAGATTGCCGAAGCAACCACCACGACCAGAAGACAAGCCATGACCTGTTTGAGGAAAGTGATTAGTCGCAAGGGCTCCGCCGGGGCATGAATGGATCTGTCAGACAGCCAATATAGACCAGGACGAGCGCTTTTTGTCTTAACATTCGGAGAGAAAGGTAAGGTGCAAGCACCCGCCTCGCCGACCCGATCGGGCCTGCCTCTTCAGCCCGCGCTCTCGTGAACCAGATCGTGCATGAAGGCGAGTTTTCTCATGACCGCTTTATTGAGGACGAATGGGTAGAGGTCCGGCTGCCCCATGGAGCGGTTGATCGCATTGGCCGCTATGGTAACCGGAACCCAGGACTCCACGAGAGCGGCGGCACTAGCGGCATCATATCCGCTTCGCACATCGTGCACGGCAGCCTGTTCGCCAGAAATCGCTTCGGTCGCCGCGGTCACGAGGCCATAGGCCCGCGCCGTTTCGATCGTATCCGTCATGTGCAGATAATGGGCCCAGGTCTCGGCAAAATCCTCCCAGGGGTGCGCCGTCGCATAGGAGGAAATGTAGTGGTCGGCCCAGTCTGCCGGCGCACCATTTTCATAGTGCTTTTGCAGAGCCTCGCCATAATCGGCCCGCTCGTCGCCAAACAATTCACGGAAGGCGTCCAGTCGGTTGCCGTCGCGAACGAGTATGTCCCAGTAGTAGTGCCCGACCTCATGACGGAAATGGCCTATGAGAGTGCGGTAGGGCTCGCCCATGGCCTTGCGGTTGGCTTCGCGAATCGCATCGTCGCCTTCGGCGATATTGATCGTGATTAGGCCCTCATCGTGCCCGGTCAGCACGCGATTGACGGTGCCGTCCGGCAATTCCTCATCGGACAGGAAGTCGAAAACCAGAGGCTCCGCCACAGCATCGCCGGGTACGGGATGCGGCAGGCCCCAGCGCCGTATAGAATAGAAAAGCGCTCGTTTGCCCGTCTCAAGAGCCGTCCACTTCTCCTGATTGCCTTCGACGCTCAGATCCGGAATGGTCCGGTTATGCTGGCAGCACGTGCAGCGCTCGTGATCCGTCGTCGCGTCGATAAGCCAATTGCAGGCAGCGGTGGAATGGTTGCGGCAAAGCCGGAATGTGCCATCCGCAGTGCCGATGGCGTGCCAGGCGCCATTGCCATCATCCTCCAAAGCGACCATCTGCGTGGTCGCCGGATCAAATCCGAGACGGCGATCGCAGTGGCCGCAAAAGTGATTGTCGAAATAGACTTCCTCGTCGCAGGACGAGCAGTAGAACCGTTTCATGCTTTTTCCGAAATGAAGAGGCGGATGGCCATAGCACCGGACAACGACGCAATCCCGGAAGGGTTGCCATGCTGGACAAAAAAGTGCGCACGGCAGCAAACTCTTCCGAATTGTGCCATTCGGTATTAGAACGCGCCGCTTTGTAGCCCAGACAGGACCCTTAGCCGATGCAATCCGACACTTCCGCACTCGTCCTTTTTTCCGGCGGACAGGATTCGACCACTTGCCTTGCCTGGGCGCTGGACCGCTACGAGCGCGTGGAAACCGTCGGTTACGATTATGGACAGCGCCACTCGGTGGAACTGGAGTGTCGGAAAACGATCCTGGAGACCATCCGCCGCGATTTTCCGCAATGGGCCGACCGGCTTGGAGAGGACCACCAGATTCCGATGCGTGAACTCGGCGCCATCTCCGAAACGGCGATGACGGAAGAGGTTGAATTCGAAACTGGCAAGCAGGGCCTGCCCAACACCTTCGTCCCCGGTCGCAATCTACTCTTCTTTACCTATGCGGCGACGATCGCCTGGCGGCGCGGCATTCGTCATCTGGTGGGCGGCATGTGCGAAACCGATTATTCCGGCTATCCGGATTGCAGGGACGATACGCTTAAGGCGCTTCAGGTCACGCTCAATCTCGGCATGGAGATGCGCTCGGTGGTTCATACCCCGCTCATGTGGCTTGACAAGGCGCAGACATTCGCCATGGCGCAGGAATTGGGCGGGTCCGCCTTTCTCGATCTCGTGGTCGAGCACAGCCATAGTTGTTACCGGGGCGATCGCACCCATCGGCATGAATGGGGATATGGGTGCGGAACCTGCCCGGCATGCGAATTGCGGGCCAATGGCTGGCAAAAGTTCACGGCAGCAGAACGATGAGCTACGCGGTCAAGGAAATGTTCTACACCCTGCAGGGCGAAGGCGCACAGGCGGGCCGGGCCTCGCTCTTTTGCCGCTTTGCCGGCTGCAATCTGTGGACCGGGCGCGAGCAGGATCGCCATAAGGCGATCTGCCAGTTCTGCGATACCGATTTCATTGGCATGGACGGGCCGGGCGGTGGCCGCTGCGCCACGCCGAAGGACCTTGCCCAGCAGGCGCGTCGAATGTGGGACCAGACCGCGGCGTCACAAAGCGGCAAGCCCTATATCGTCTGCACCGGGGGCGAACCGCTGCTCCAGCTCGACGCCCCGCTGATTGCAGCGCTGCATGAAGCCGGTTTCGAAATCGCCGTCGAAACGAACGGCACGATTGCTGCGCCGGACGGAATTGATTGGATCTGCGTCAGCCCCAAGGCCGGCAGTGAACTGGTGCAGACACGTGGCAACGAATTGAAGCTCGTCTGGCCTCAACCGCCCTTTTCCCTGGAGCAGTTCGAACCACTCGCCTTCGATAAATTCTACCTGCAGCCGATGGACGGGCCTGATGTCATCGCAAATACGCAGCTTTGCGTGAAGACATCGATGGCGCGCCCACAATGGCGGCTTTCGCTGCAAACGCACAAGATGATCGGCATTGCCTGAGGAGAGCCTGTGACAAACGCCTATCGCATCACGCGCCGCATCGGAATCGACGCCGGTCACCGCATCCGCCTGCACGGCAGCAAATGCCGCAATCTGCATGGGCATCGCTACACGATCGAAGCCGTTTGCGAAGCGCACGAACTGGCGGGGAGCGGCGAGCAGGCGGGCATGGTGCTGGATTTCGGCTTTCTGAAGGACGAGATGATGGCCGAGATCGATAGCCCTTGCGATCATGGCTTCATCGCCGAGGCCGCCGACCAAGACCTCCTGACCATGTTTGCGCCGAAGAGCGAAGACGCAGGCGCATTCATCGATACGCTTCGCCAAGCCGTTGAGAAACAGGGCTTTGCCCAGACGGTGGAGACCGCCCTCGGCACGAAACTCTATGTGATCGGTCCGCCGCCCACGGCAGAGAATCTGGCGCGCCACTGGTTCGAGCGGCTTGCGTCACGCGTCGAAAAGCGAAGCGAAGGCCGTGCGCGGCTCGTCAAACTCGTCGTCTGGGAAACGCCGAACTGTTCCGCGGAGTGGCCGGCGAACTGAGATTAGCCGTCAGCGGAAAGTGATCGCCTCTCGCGCTTCCAGTTGATCGACCAGTTCCGACACGCTCTTTTCGATCGTCGCACGCGGCTCAGCCAATTCGTCTTCCACGGCGTCCAGGATCGGGCCCATCGCCGTTTTGCCGTCCACTTTCAGGAGAAAGGCTTCGGGGATACCACGCGCGTTGAACGCTTCTTCGCCATCAATGAGAACCAGCAGGCCTGTGTCGCCGACGACCCGGTACTGAAAGGCGTTCGTAAAGGCCGGGATAGCACTATGGTCGATCATTACGGCCTCCTGAATGTTCAAGCAGCGCCTTCACATAGGCCTCGCCCGATCCAAAGGAAGAGTCGGCAATGGCGGGAGGATTGTTGTTCGAAAGGCCCGATGACCGGGCGATATCCTCCAATGCCGTCGCAAGCTCCGGCCACTGCGAGACAGGATTGCCCGGCAGAAGAACAGCGACGCTTTGTCCTGCCTCGGTTCGCCCGGCGACGGCTCGCAGGATCGCCTGGAGAAGGTCGCCATCCAGACCGATGACACGCCGCTCCGCTTCTCTACGCCCCAGTTCGAGAATAGCGGAGGGCGTCTCTTCCACGTGCAGAATGCAATCGGCCGATTGCAACGCGCCGAGCGCGCCAAGCGTCAGCCCCGTGACTTCGCCACCGGAGGCCTGCCCCATCCCGACCAGAGAAATCGTCGCGCGCGGCCTTTCAGTCCGGATGGACTCGATCTCGGAAACCAGATCATCCTCCATCCGCTCTTCCGGGGCGGGACCAAAGACCCGCGCTGCGAAAGCCTGCCAGAAGGACCGTCGCTCGGGGCCGATAGCCAGCCGCTCATTGACGGTGGGGCGGATGCGCTCCGCCAGCTTGGCCCATGCTCCGAGCGCAGGGCCTAGAACCGCTTCCACGCGCTGGCGCACGGCCTGCCCGACAATCGGCGCCGCCCCATCGGTGGAGATGGCGATCACGACCGGGGATCGATTGACAATGGTCGAGAACTGAAACTGGCACCAGCTGGGCTTGTCGATGACATTGACCGGCACACCCGCAGCCTGCCCGGCGCACTTGAGCGCCCATGCTTCCCCGTCAGTCGCCGCATCTCCGATCAGGAGCGCGGCGTTGGCAAGATCGTCGAGTGCCCAGGCGCGGCGGACGATCTCAAGCGTTCCGAAGCCCGACTGCTCCGGCCGCTCCGCCAGCGCCTCCATCTCCTCGCCGACCTCTGCGGCATAGACGGTGACAGCAGCGCCTGCGGCGCGTACCAGTTCAGCCTTCCAGGCAGAAGGAGCATCCCCGCCGGTCACAATGACCCGCCGTCCGTGCAACTTCATGAAAATCGGCAGAACCGCCAGGGGTTCGATCCGCGGCGGCGCGGACGACCTGCCACGCCGCCTCGCCTGCCTGTCCTTATCCGAACGGTTTTGCGGATCGTTCATTGACTTTCCCGGATCGATTCAGTGCCCTTCTAAAGGGTCCCATGGCCGAGGGCCAACCCGGCAGAGCACGACTGCAATCGCAGAAGTCCGGCCAAACATAGGGCGACGAAACAAAATGACCGAAGCAAAACGTCTGGGCGTCGACGAAATCGACGCGCTTATCCCTTCCCTCTTCGCGCCCTGGATCGCCGATATGGGTCTTCATCCCGTCGCGATCCGCTCCGATGGCGCGGACTTTCGGCTGGCTGAAAATCCGCGGCTCGTTCACGGCGGCGGCATCATCTGCGGACAGGCCACCGCCGCGGCGGCAGACACCGCCTGCGTCCTGACGCTTGCATCCCATAATGGACGTTTCAGACCGGTGACCACCGTGTCACTCACCTGTCATTTCATCAGGCCTCTGCCGCCGGGCGCAGCCGACGTCTCGGTGACGATCGAATCCAACGGCAGGCGCATGGCTTATCTGCGCACCGAAATCCGCTCGGCGGGCAGCAGGAAGCCCGCCGTCAGCTTCGTCGGCAGCTTCATGTATCTCAGCGACTGACTGGCCCGTTCCCTCAGTCCTCCCGGGACGCATTCATCGTATGAAGCGTATAGCCGGCCACCTGATCGCCTTCGGAATCGGTGATGCCGACATGCCAGAGGACTTCGCCATACCCCTTTCCGGTCGGACGCTTTTCCTTGACCGTAAGGGACACGGAGATGGCCTCGCCAAAATAGACGGGTTTGGTGAAGCGCAGATCCGAAAGGCCGGTATTTGCGAGGGTCGGACCGGGATCGGGATGAACGAAAAGTCCGGCTGCGAAGGCAAGCAGGAGATAGCCATGCGCGACACGCCCATCGAAGAACGGGCTGGCCTTGGCCGCTTCCTCATTCATATGCGCGTAGAAGGTGTCGCCGGTGAATTCCGCGAAATGCTCGACATCCTCTTTCGTGATCGTGCGCGGCCCTGCCGTAATGCTCTCACCGATGCGAAGGTCCTCGAATTTCTTGGCGAAGGGATGAACATCCGCATCGGTCTTCGCAGCACCGGGCACATACTGGCCGGTGACAGCGGCGATCATGTCGGGGCTGCCCTGCACAGCGGTCCGCTGCATATAATGCTTGACGCCCCGCATGCCGCCAAGCTCCTCGCCACCGCCGGCCCGGCCCGGCCCCCCATGCACCAGAAGCGGCAAGGGCGAGCCATGACCCGTCGATGCCTTCATGGAATCGCGGTCATTCATGTAGAGCCGGCCATGCCATGCCCCGGCCCCGATAGCGACACGGCGCGCCACGGTCGGATCATGCGTAATCAGCGATGCAACCAGGCTGCCTTTCCCGCGATTCATCAGCGAAACCGCATGGTCGAGATCGCGATAGGGCATGATGGTGGAAACCGGACCGAAGGCTTCCGCCTCATGAACCTTATTGGCCGCGTCCGGACTGTCGCAGCGATACAGCATGGGTGAAACGAACGCACCGTTCTCGACGCCATCGCCATGAAGTTCAGGATCGTCCGTGCCGAAGACACGCTTGGCCTCGGAACCGATCATCGCCGCTTTTTCGAGCACATCCTTCTTCTGATCCGCCGAGGCGAGCGCACCCATGCGGACACCCTCAAGTGCCGGATCACCGATCGCGATTTTCGAAAGCTTTGCCGAGATTGCATCGACGAGTGGGTCGACCATCCCTGCGGGCGCGATGACGCGGCGGATGGCGGTGCATTTCTGACCGGCCTTGGCGGTCATTTCGCGAACGACCTCCTTCACGAAGAGATCGAATTCCAGCGCATCGGTGGTGACATCCGGCCCGAGAACCGATGCATTCAGACTATCTTGTTCAGCGATGAAGGGCACCGAACGCGCCATCAAATTCGAGTTCGAGCGCAGCATCAGAGCCGTTTCGGCCGAACCGGTAAAGGAGACGAGATCCGATGCGTCCAGCCGGTCCAGAAGATCGCCCGTTCCGCCGGTAATGAGCTGGAAAGAACCATCGGGAAAGGCACCGCATTCGATCATCATCTGGAAGCACGCTTCGGTGATGTATGCGGTAGCTGTCGCCGGCTTCACGATGGCGCTCATGCCGCCCAGCAGCGTCGGGGCCAGCTTTTCGAGCATACCCCAGACCGGAAAGTTGAAGGCGTTGATATGCACCGCAACGCCCTGTCGCGATGTATAGATGTGATGGCCGAGAAACGTACCGTCTCTGGACAGCATCTCCAGTTCGCCGTCCGGCAGGACCACATCGTCCGGCAAGGTTCGGCGGGCCTTGGACGAAAGAGCGAAAAGAGTGCCGATGCCGCCATCCACGTCGATCATCGCGTCGCCGCGCGTCGATCCAGCGAGAAGCGACAAGTCGTAGAGCCTGTCCTTTCTTTCGCTAAGATAGAGCGCCAGCGCCTTCAGTGCGGCTGCTCTCTCGTGAAAGGTCATTGCCCGCAAGGAGGGGCTGCCCCGCTCGCGGCCTTCATCGAGCATCGCCTGATAATCGAGCTTCGCTCCCGCTCGCGCTATGACCTCTCCCGTGACAGCGCTGCGAATATCGCGCGCGCTACCATCTGCACCGTGCCACTCACCGGCCACGAAGCTGCGCAATTCCATGATGCTCATCGTTTTCCCTCCCTAGCAGCCCAAGCCCGAAACAGGGTTCAGGCTACGAATATTTCATTATTACTATTGACCGCCCGGTCGGTTTATTCAAGTCTACTCTCGTGGAGGCATGGCACGGGAGGAATGGTGCCCTGCTTTCCTTGGGAACAGGGAGGAGGTTCCGAATGGCCGCTCAACAGTCTGTCCTGACATCTCTGGATGCAGGCCTGTTCACGATCACGTTGAACCGTCCGGACAAGCTGAACAGCTTCAACGATGCCCAGCATGTGGTCTTTCGT
Source organism: Notoacmeibacter ruber (assembly GCF_003668555.1). Classification (NCBI taxonomy): domain Bacteria; kingdom Pseudomonadati; phylum Pseudomonadota; class Alphaproteobacteria; order Hyphomicrobiales; family Notoacmeibacteraceae; genus Notoacmeibacter; species Notoacmeibacter ruber. Next base: position 1,987,835 of record NZ_RCWN01000001.1, read on the forward strand.
CAGGCCCTGACCGAAGCAGCGGAGAATGACGAGATCCGCGCCGTCCTGCTGACGGGAGCAGGCAGCGCCTTTTGCGCCGGTCAGGATCTGGGCGATCGCGATCCGCGAAAGATGGGCGGTCCGCCCGACCTCTCAGCCACTTTGCGGGACCTCTACAATCCGAGCCTCTCACTGATGCGCAGCATGCAGAAGCCAATCATCTGCGCTGTGAACGGCGTGGCGGCGGGAGCCGGCGCCAATATTGCGCTGGCCTGCGACATCGTGCTGGCCGCCAGAAGCGCGAAATTCATCCAGGCGTTTGCCAAGCTCGGCCTCGTCCCGGATGCGGGCGGCACCTGGTCGCTCGCCCACCTGATCGGGGAGGCCCGCGCGAAAGCCGTCGCCATGACGGCCATGCCGGTTTCCGCCGGACAGGCCGAAGAATGGGGGATGATCTGGAAAGCCGTGGATGACGATCGACTGATGTCCGAAGCCACCCGATTGGCGAACCAGCTTGCGGAGGGGCCGACCTACGGCCTCGGTCAGACCAAGCTGGCCATTCAGGCAGCGGCGACAAACAGCTTTACGGACCAACTGGCGCTCGAAGCAGACCTTCAGGGCGATTGCGGGCGCACGCCCGATTACGCCGAGGGCGTGACCGCCTTCATGGAAAAGAGGCCGGCCCGTTTCACGGGCAGGAAGAACTGAGATGACGCTCTCGCCGCAAGAACGGGCAGAACGCAGCGCCGAAGCGATGTGGGCGAACGATCACGCCAGCCAGCATTTCGGTTTTTCGCTTGAGGAAGTCGGGCCGGGACGGGCCACATTGGCATGGACGATCGAAAGCCACCACGCCAACGGCCACGGCATCTGCCATGGCGGCATGATCTTCGCCCTTGCCGACAGCGCCTTTGCCTTCGCCTGCAACAGCCACAATGCGGTGACTGTCGCCCAACACAACAGCATCACATTCGTTGCACCCGGCCGGGTGGGAGACCGGCTCAAAGCGTCAGCGCGTGAGATCAGCCGAACAGGCCGCTCAGGCATCACCGATGTGACGGTTGAGCGCGAAGACGGCACCATCATTGCGCATTTTCGAGGCCATTCGAGAACGATCGGCGGCACGCTCTTTTCCGAGGAGGAAGAGCGGACCATTGCCGATGGGAGGAGTGAAACATGAAAGATCTGACGCCAGAAAAATCGACGCTCGATCCGATCGAGACGGCTTCACGCGATGAGATTGCAGCCCTTCAGCTCAAGCGGCTGAAATGGTCCCTTGCCCACGCCTATGAGAATGTACCGCATTATCGGAAGGCGTTCGACGACGCCGGTGTTCACCCCGACGATTTGAAGGACCTCTCGGATCTGTCGAAGTTTCCCTTCACGGTGAAGGACGATCTGCGGAAGAACTATCCGTTCGGCATGTTTGCCGTGCCGCGCGATCAGGTCAATCGTATTCACGCATCGTCCGGCACCACCGGAAAGCCGACCGTGGTTGGCTACACTCGAAACGATCTGGATATGTGGGCCGATGTGGTGGCGCGTTCGCTACGCGCCTCGGGAACGCGTCCCGGTGACGTGGTCCATGTCGCCTACGGATACGGGCTCTTCACAGGCGGTCTCGGCGCCCATGCCGGGGCGGAAAGGCTGGGCTGCACCGTCGTTCCGGTCTCGGGTGGCATGACGCCCCGGCAGGTTGCGCTCATCGAGGATTTCCAGGCGACAACAATTCTGGTGACCCCGTCCTACATGCTCAACATTCTGGAAGAGTACAACAAATGCGGACTGGATCCGCGACAGTCGCCGCTTCAGGTCGGCGTTTTCGGCGCGGAGCCGTGGACCAATGCGATGCGCACGCAGATCGAGGACGCCTTCGATATGCACGCCGTCGATATTTACGGTCTGTCGGAGGTCATCGGCCCGGGCGTAGCGAATGAATGCGTCGAGACGAAAGACGGTCTTCACATCTGGGAAGACCATTTCTATCCAGAGATCGTCGATCCAGAGACAGGCGAGGTTCTGCCGGACGGTGAAAAGGGCGAACTGGTCTTCACCTCGCTGACCAAGGAAGCTCTGCCGATCATCCGCTATCGCACGCGCGACCTAACCCGACTGCTGCCGGGCACGGTCCGCTCCATGAGGCGCATGGAAAAAGTTACGGGCCGCTCCGACGACATGATCATACTGCGTGGCGTCAATGTCTTCCCGACCCAGATCGAGGAGCAGCTACTGGCCGTGGCCGGCCTCGCCCCTCACTTCCAGCTCGAACTCTCCAACGATGGTCGAATGGACGCGATGATGGTTCATGCCGAAACCATCGACGAGGGGACCAGCGCGGCGCACCGCGCGGCTCTGTCGGACATGCTTCGCTCACGCATCAAGGATGTGATTGGGATCAGCTGCACCGTCAGGGTCGACAGGGCGGGCAGCGTTGCCAGAAGCCAGGGGAAAGCTGCGCGGATCGTCGACAACCGGCAGAAGGGCTGACTATCATCCCCTCGTCAGAAGGAAGCAGGCAATGGCGCGAGCAAAAGCGGCCGATCATGAAGAAAAGCGGGCCGCGATCCTGCAGACGGCAGCATCGATTTTTGCGGAGAATGGCTACGACGCGGCCTCGATGCGTGATCTCGCCAGTGCGTGCGGCGTCAGCAAAGCGCTGATCTATCATTATTATCCGTCCAAGGAGATGCTGCTCTCCGACGTGATCGGGGCCCATCTGGAGGCGCTCCTCTCCGCCATCGAGACGGTCCCCGCCGACGGCGACCCGGAACGGCGCTTGCGAATGGCGACATCGGCCATCCTGGACAATTACGATGAAGCCGACGCGGAGCATAAACTCCAGCTCAACGCCTTGTCGCGCCTGCCGGAAGACGAACAGAAGCATCTTCGCCAGTTGCAGCGCCAGATCGTGACGCGCATGGAGCAGGTCGTTCACGCGCTGGCCCCGGCCCGCCTTGATGACGAGCCGGCCCTTTTGCGCCCGCTGACCATGAGCCTCTTCGGCATGCTGAACTGGTTCTATCTGTGGAAACGGGGCGGCGGCATTTCGAAAGAGGCTTATGCCGACATGGTGGCAGACCTCTTTATTGGCGGCATGGAGCGAGCCATCCGCGAGGAGAGCACGGCAGACACCAGCGATAAAGTTCGAAACGCATGATCGTGCGGTGGAACGCTAACCGTCATCGGTCCGCATATGCCTAAAATAAGTTCAGTGATTATTTTTTAGACAAGATGTCCGCTCTGCATGCAGCAGGGCACTTCGCGGTTCGGCCCGAGTGTCTTCGGCCTCGAACTTTTGAAGCCTTGTCCAAACACAATCTTTTCGCGTGCGCTCCTCCCTCGGGACAAGTTGGCACGAGTCCTGCAAAGCGGTTTTGGTGCAACCGCCCTCTGGAGGACATTCTGAATATGAACCGTTTCGCTCGCCAACTCGGCCTCATCGCGCTCGGAGCCACCCTGACCGCGACCACCGCAATGACCGGCGCGAAGGCGCAGGACGATACGATCAAGGTCGGTATTCTGCATTCGCTCTCCGGCACCATGGCCATTTCGGAAACGACCCTTAAAGACGCCATGCTCATGCTGATCGAAGAGCAGAACGAAAAGGGCGGCGTCCTCGGCAAGAAGCTGGAAGCCGTGGTCGTCGATCCGGCTTCCGATTGGCCGCTCTTCGCAGAAAAGGCGCGTCAGTTGATCGAGCAGGACAAGGTCGCCGCCGTCTTCGGTTGCTGGACCTCCGTTTCACGCAAATCCGTGCTTCCCGTCTTCGCCGAACTCGACAATATTCTCTTTTATCCGGTCCAGTATGAAGGCGAGGAAAGCGAGAAGAACGTCTTCTACACCGGGGCCGCACCGAACCAGCAGGCGATCCCCGCGGTCGACTATCTGATGGAAGAGGAAGGCGTGGAACGCTGGGTCCTTGAAGGCACGGATTACGTCTACCCACGCACGACCAACAAGATCCTTGAGCAATACCTCAAGGATCATGGCGTTGCGGCTGAAGACATCATCGTCAACTATACGCCCTTCGGCTTCTCCGACTGGCAGACCGAAGTCGCACGCATCAAGGATTTCGGCTCCGCCGGCAAGAAGACCGCCGTCGTTTCCACCATCAACGGCGACGCGAATGTTCCCTTCTACAAGGAACTGGCCAATCAGGGCATCGAGGCGCAGGATATTCCGGTCGTCGCCTTCTCGGTCGGCGAAGAGGAACTCGCCGGCATCGATACCGAGCCTCTGGTGGGGCACCTTGCGGCATGGAACTACTTCCAGAGTGTCGATACGCCGGAGAATGAGGCGTTCATCGAAAAATGGCATGAGTTCACCGGCAATGAAGACCGTGTGACGAACGACCCCATGGAAGCTCACTACATCGGCTTCAATATGTGGGTGAAAGCGGTCGAGAAGGCCGGCACCACCGATCCGGATGCCGTGATCGATGCACTGCCAGGCATTGAAGTGCCGAACCTGACCGGGGGCACCGCGACGATGCTGCCCAACCACCACATCACCAAGCCGGTGCTGATCGGTGAAATCCAGGATGACGGTCAGTTCGAAGTGGTTTCCGAGACCGATGAGCTTGTGCCCGGCGATGCCTGGTCCGACTTCCTGCCGGAAAGCAAGAAGCTTGAGGCCGACTGGGTCGATCTGAAATGCGGCAATTACGATACCGAGGCGGAGAACTGCCTTGGCGAAACCGCAATGGCAGACACCGAGGAAGAAACAGAAGCCAACTAGGACGGCCTCCGCGACCGCTTCGGGACCGCTCGCAGGACCCGAAGCCAACTTTTGGCCGGCAGGACAACGGCTTTCCTCCCATCCGGTCTTGCCGGCCCTTTTTCCAAATACACAGGCGGAGCATGACGCTCATTCGGACGATTTTCGCAGCCTTTTTTCTTTTTTTGGCGGCGCTGCCCCTTCAGATGGCAAGCGCTCAGGACGATGATACCGCCCTGCGTCAGGCGATCGCAGGGCTCGGCGCGGAAAAAGGTTATTCCAAGCTCCGCGAAGCAATCGCCGTTGTCGTCGAAACCGGCGATCCGCGCGGCGCAAGGGTGTTGAACGCATTGTCGGAAGGCGACGTCTACCGCCATCAGGATCAGGATGAAGTATTTATTGTTGCGGGACGCGGCAAGGAATTGACGCTGCTCGACCCGGTTACGGGCGAGAAGGTGGGAACGGCTGCCAAAGGCGCTTTGAAAAAGGTGCGGGTGAACAATTCCGTACGCCGGACCGTCGACGAGGCGGTCGGCGCGCTGACATTGGCCGCAAAAGACCCCCATGTTCGCATCTCCGCCGCCCGGACCCTGATCGAAAATCCCGATCCGGACAGCATCGAGATCATCGACGAGGCGCTGCAGGACGAAGACGACAGCGCAGTCATCGCAGTACTTGAACAGGCCCGTGCAGCCGCGATCCTCTTTTCTGACCAGCCGGATGAGGAGCGCATCGCCGCTCTCGACAAGGTCAGAGAAATCGGCGGCCAGGAGGCGCTCAGCCTGCTCGTGCGCGCCCGTTCCGCCACGCAGGGTGAATTGCGGGATGCAACAGACCGGGCGATCGCTTCGGTCCGGCGCAATCTGCAATATTGGAGCGTCGGCCAGAATGTCTGGTACGGGATTTCGCTCGGCTCCGTCCTGCTTCTTGCAGCAATCGGATTGGCGATCACCTTCGGCGTTATGGGTGTCATCAACATGGCCCATGGCGAGATGGTGATGCTCGGCGCCTACACCACGTTCATGGTGCAGGAGGTCATGCGGACAAGCTTTCCGGGCCTCCTGGACTGGTCGCTCCTCATCGCATTGCCCCTCGCCTTTCTGGTGGCAGGCGCGGTGGGGTTCGTCCTGGAACGAAGCGTGATCCGCTTTCTCTATGGCAGACCGCTGGAAACGCTTCTTGCGACCTGGGGCGTCAGCCTGATCCTGCAGCAGGCCGTCCGAACGATTTTCGGACCCACCAACCGCGAGGTGTCCAACCCGTCCTTCATGAGCGGCGCGTTTCGACTGGGCGAACTGTCGATCACCTGGAACAGGCTCTGGATCGTGGTGTTTGCACTGGTTGTCTTTGCCGTCCTTCTCTACGCGATCAACCGCACCTCGCTTGGTCTCAGAATGCGGGCCGTCACGCAAAACCGCCGCATGGCGGCTGCAATGGGCATTCGTACACCCTGGGTCGATGCGCTGACCTTCGCTCTCGGATCAGGCATTGCAGGCATTGCCGGAATGGCGCTTAGCCAGATCGACAATGTCTCTCCCAATCTCGGCCAAGGCTACATTATCGACAGCTTCATGGTCGTCGTCTTCGGCGGGGTCGGCAATCTCTGGGGGACCCTGATCGCGGCACTGAGCCTCGGCGTGGCCAACAAGTTCCTCGAGCCGTTTGCCGGCGCGGTGCTGGCCAAGATTTTCGTGCTCGTCTTCATTATCCTGTTCATCCAGAAGCGGCCCCGCGGCCTGTTCGCCCTCAAGGGCCGGGCGGTGGAAGCATGATCGTCGGCCATCTGCTTCGCGGCGGTCTGAACCGCTGGATCGTCCTGTCGCTGGCCGTCATCCTCGCGATCGGGATCGCCGTGCCGGCCGCCAATCTTTTCTTGCCCGCGGCGCATCCGCTCCACGTGCCGACCTATATCGTCGCCCTGTTCGGCAAATATCTCTGCTACGCGCTGCTGGCGCTCAGTCTCGATCTGGTCTGGGGCTATGTGGGCATCCTGTCTCTCGGCCATGGCGCGTTCTTCGCACTCGGCGGCTACGCGATGGGCATGTATCTGATGCGTCAGATCGGCGCGCGCGGCGTTTATGGCGATCCAGTCCTGCCGGACTTCATGGTGTTCCTCAACTGGAAGGAGCTGCCCTGGTTCTGGTACGGCTTCGACCAGTTCTGGTTTGCCGCCTTGATGGTGATGGTCGTGCCGGGCCTGCTGGCCTTCGTCTTCGGCTGGTTCGCTTTCCGCAGCCGCGTGACGGGCGTCTATCTCTCGATCATCACGCAGGCCATGACCTATGCGCTTATGCTCGCCTTCTTCCGCAACAATATGGGCTTTGGCGGCAATAACGGGTTGACCGACTTCAAGGATATTCTCGGCTTCTCTGTCCAGGCGGGCTCGACGCGCGGCGCTCTCTTTTTCGCTTCGGCGCTGGCGCTGGCGCTCGGCGTCCTGTTCGTCGCCGCGCTTGGCGCGAGCCGCTACGGCAAGCTGATGGTGGCCGTGCGTGACGCCGAGGCGCGGACACGCTTCATCGGTTACCGCCCCGAATATGTGAAGCTCTTCGCCTTCGTCGCGTCAGCCGTGATGGCGGGCATTGCGGGGGCGCTTTACGTTCCGCAGGTTGGTATCATCAACCCCGGCGAATTCGCGCCCGCAAACTCCATCGAGATCGTCGTATGGACGGCCGTGGGCGGTCGCGGGACCATCATTGGCCCGATCATCGGCGCCATTCTCGTCAATGCGGGGAAAAGCTGGCTGACCGGCTTCGCGCCGGAGTTCTGGCTGTTCGCGCTGGGTGGTCTTTTCGTCGCCGTGACGCTCTTTCTACCCAAAGGAATTGTCGGCACGGCCATGGACGGCTGGGGCGGCTTCAGAAGGCTGCGAGCCGCCAGGCATGAGGAAGCCGGTCAGAGCGATGCAGCCGCCGGCCCGCAACCGGAGGCAGCGCAATGAGCGATGCAGCGATCGTCGAAGAGCGGCCTCTAATGGAAAAGGCCCCGCAACATGCCGTCGGCAGCGAAGCCGAGACGAAGGAAAGCCTGCGCAAGGAAACCATACTCTATCTCGACGGCGTCTCGGTTTCCTTCGATGGCTTCAAGGCAATCAACAATCTCTCCTTTCTTCTGCAAAAGGGCGAGATGCGCGCCATCATCGGACCGAACGGCGCCGGCAAAACGACCATGATGGATATCATCACCGGCAAGACCCGCCCGGACGAAGGCGAGGTCTTTTTCGATGGCGATATCGACCTGACGAAGCACGACGAACCTGCCATCGCCACAATGGGAATCGGCCGGAAGTTCCAGAAACCCACCGTCTTCGAAGGGCACACCGTCGAGGATAATCTGGCGCTCGCGCTGTCCGGATCACGATCGATTTTCGCGTCCATCTTCCATCATCGCGACGAGGAAGAAGAGGCTCGGATCACCGGCATTCTTGAAACGATACGGCTTTACCCGCTCAGAGAAACCAGTGCCGCCAACCTCTCGCACGGCCAGAAACAGTGGCTGGAAATTGGCATGTTGCTGGCGCAGGACCCGAAGGTTCTGCTCGTCGATGAGCCGGTTGCCGGCATGACGGATGCCGAAACGGAGGAAACGGCCCGGCTATTGCGCGACATCGCCCGCGACCATTCGGTGGTCGTCGTCGAGCACGATATGGGCTTTGTCCGTGATCTCGGCGTCAAGGTGACCTGCCTGCATGAAGGCTCAGTGCTTTCAGAGGGATCGATCGACCACGTATCCAGCGACCCGAAGGTCGTTGAAGTCTATCTGGGGCGCTAGACATGCTGACAGTCGAAAACGCTCACCTCCATTATGGGGCGGCAGAGGCTTTGCGGGGCGTTTCTCTCGACGCGAGGCCGGGCGCGATCACCTGCGTTCTTGGCCGGAACGGCGTCGGCAAGACATCGCTCATGCGAGCCATCGTCGGCCATCACCCTCTGACGTCGGGCACCATCGCCCTGGACGGGCAAACCTTCGGCAGAAAGCCCGCCTATGACCGGGCACGCGCTGGCATCGGTTTCGTGCCGCAAGGCCGCGAAATCTTTCCGCTGCTGACCGTTCGGGAAAATCTGGAGACCGGCTATTCGGGTCTGGCGCGGTCGGACCGCTCCATTCCGGATTATGTCTTCGACCTGTTTCCGGTCCTGAAAGACATGATGAACCGTCGTGGCGGCGATCTTTCCGGCGGCCAGCAGCAGCAACTCGCCATCGGCCGGGCGCTTGTGACACGGCCCAAGCTGCTCGCGCTCGACGAGCCGACGGAAGGCATCCAGCCCTCCATCATCAAGGATATCGGCCGGGCGCTGACATTTCTCCGAGACGAATTCGGCATGGCTATCCTGCTGGTCGAGCAATATCTCGATTTCTGCCGCGAACTGGCCGACAGCATCACCATCCTCGACAGGGGGGAAGTCGTGCATCAGGGTGCTGCCGAAGATCTGGACCGTTCGGATGTCCGAGCGCACCTGACGGTCTGAACCATGAAAGTCTTTCGTCAGGAACCGTGTCCGCTTTGTCTTGACCCACAGCCGTCCGGATGCTGCCATACCGACCATCCGAACAACGGATCGTTTCGCTTATGACCGCCCTGCCCATAGTGCAGCAATTCGACACAACGCAGCCGGTGGCCTCGCCCAGGATGCAGCGCAGTCGCGGTTGCGGGTGTATTGCGGCGAAAAGGGCCGGTTCTGGCGAGACGCGACTCGACACGCTCTTTCAGGAAGGCTCGGCGCGCATTCGCCTGCCCAAAAGCCATTCCGAAGGTCGGCTCGAAGCGGTTTTGCTGAATACGTCCGGCGGCATGACCGGTGGAGACCGGCTCGATTGGCGCGCCGACGCCGCCGCGAAGACACATTTGACACTCGCGAGCCAGACCGCCGAACGCCTTTACCGTTCCCCCGACGGCGTGGCGACGGTCGACGTCCGCCTGTCGGCATCAGAAGGCGCAGTGCTACATTGGCTGCCGCAGGAAACGATCATGTTCGACGGCGGAGCGTTGCACCGAAAAATCACCGTCGATCTTGGAGCCGATGCCGAACTCCTGATTTGCGAACCGATCGTCTTTGGCCGGACAGCCATGGGCGAAACCGTACGGCACGGCACGTTGCGGGATGATTGGCGGATCCGCCGCGATGGGCATCTGGTCCACGCGGAAGCGTTTCTTATCCAAGGCGCCATCGACGCACGCCTCACCCGGAAAAGCATCGCCGGCGGTTTGCGGGCAGCGGCCACCGCCATCCTTTTCAGCCATTGCGCGGAAGCCTTCCTGGAACGGGCGCGCGCCATCATCGGCGAAGCGGGTGGCGCATCCTTTTTCGACGGCAAGCTCGTCTGTCGGTTGCTGGCCCCCGATGCGCTGGCTCTTCGCCAAAAACTCATTCCCCTTCTTACGACCTTGCGCGGCGGCCATGCCCTGCCGCGCTGCTGGTCCTGCTGACAAACGAGGCGTTCATGCTGCTCACTCCCCGCGAAAAGGACAAACTGCTGATTTCGATGGCCGCCGAGGTTGCACGCAAACGCCTCGAACGTGGTGTGAAGCTCAACCACCCGGAGGCAGTGGCTTTGATTACGGATTTCGTGGTCGAGGGCGCGCGCGACGGGCGTTCCGTCGCAGATCTGATGGAAGCCGGCGCGACCGTCATCACACGCGATCAAGTTATGGAAGGCATTGCCGAGATGATCCACGACATCCAGGTGGAGGCAACCTTTCCCGACGGCACGAAGTTGGTCACGGTGCACGAACCGATCCGTTAGGAGACATCATGACCAGCATCCCTTCCGACCCCGAAATGCCCGATCCAGGGCCGGGACATGATCCCGAAACACCGCCGGCGCCCGGCCCCGGCAAGGTGCCTGGCGATCTGCCCCCGGATACGCCAAGCCGGACGCCCGGCGAGCAACCGGGGCTGCCCGGTAACGATGATGATCTGCCGGAACTGCCGGAGCGTAATCCTTATCGCGAGCCGGAGCCACCGCGGCCGCCTATCGACGACCCCGGTCGTGTCGACAGTCCCGAAGTGCCCATCGAGACGCCGGACGACCATCCGAACACCTCGCCCGGCCAGACAAGCGAGGGCAGCGTATGAACGAAGAGCTGTCTAAACAGCCAGCGGCCACACCGGCCGCTGGCATTCCAGACCTCTTTTCACCGGAGCGTTCCGAGACACGTCTGGTTGCCGAGGCCGCGCTGTTCGCCGCGCAGGCGCATGGCTTCCAGACACGTGAAGATACCGGCGACAGCTATCTTGTGCATCTTGCCGAAGTGGCAGCCATGGTGGCGTCGATCGAGCCTTATGACGCGGTTCTCCACGCAGCCGCATGGCTGCACGATACGGTGGAGGAGACTGCCGTCACCGAAGAAATCATACGTGAACGTTTTGGCGACGAGGTGGCCAACCTTGTCGTAGACGTGACAGATCCCGAGGGGCTTAAGGGCAAGGAACGCCGCCAGCGACAGGTCGATCACACGGCGCAGTGCGGCGAGCGGGTGAAACAACTCAAGATCGCCGACAAGACCTCCAATACCGAGGAATACCTCAACCTTCCCGAGAAGCGCTTCGATACAAAGGACGCGGCCCGCTACCTGAAATGGGCAAAACGGGTGGTCGACGTATCACGCGGAACGGCTCCGCAACTGGAAGAACGCTTCGATCGGTCCGCCAAGCGCCTGCAGGCCATGATCGACGCTCATGACGATGATTGAATTCAAACCTATCGGATAATGGAAAGAAGAGGGTTTCACATGCGCCGTTTCGTTTTGGCCACCATTTTCGGCCTCGCATCCGCGCCGGCCTTCGCCCATGCGCCAACCGGCGCCGGGGCGACATTCGGTGCATCCTTCATGAGCGGTGCGTTGCACCCGCTGAACGGTCTCGACCATATACTGGCCATGGTCGCGGTCGGTATTTTTGCTGCGATGATCGGTGGCCGAGCCATTTTTGCCATACCAGCCTCGTTCATCGGAGCGATGGTCATCGGCTTTGTTCTCGCGACAGCGGGGCTCAGCCTGCCCATGGTTGAGCCCATGATCGTCGCCTCCGTAATCGTGTTCGGACTGCTGATCGCTGCAACAACCCCCTCATCTGCGATTGGCATGGGACTGGCCCTGCTCTTCGGCCTTTTCCATGGGCATGCGCACGGGGCGGAGCTTGCGGGCGCCACGGCAACGGCGTTCGGCGCCGGCTTTATGGTCGGCACGGCCCTGTTGCACGCCGCTGGAATCGCCTTGGCTGTGGGCCTCGAAAAGATGGCGTCCAACCGCGCCATCCTGCGCGTTGTCGGCGGCGCAACCGCGCTTGCGGGCGTCGCGATCGGTTTCGGCTTCTGAGAGGAAAACAGCATGATCCCCGGAGAAATCATCACCAAAGACGGCGACCTCACCCTCAACGAGGGCGCCGAGACACTGACACTCAAAGTAGCCAATACGGGGGACCGGCCAGTTCAGGTCGGCAGCCACTACCACTTCGCCGAAACCAACCCCGGCCTCTCCTTCGACCGGCAAAAAGCGAAAGGTATGCGGCTGGATATCGCCGCAGGCACCGCCATCCGCTTCGAGCCGGGACAGGAACGCGAAGTGACGCTCGTTCCTGTCCTCGGCAAACGCCGCATTATGGGCTTTCGCGGCGATACGATGGGAAAGGTCTGACAGCGTGTCAGTTCAGATCCCGCACATAGACCGTGACGTCATCCTCCTCCGAGACATCGGCGGCGACCACGGTCTGGGTGGTGATCTCCTCGCTGTCGAGCGCATAGGAAACGATGGCGTTCAAGTCGATCGCGCGGCGAAGCTCCTCGATATTGGCCGAGGTCTTCTCCGGCAGGTCTTTCACCATTTCACCGATGGAGGCCGGCACGCGGACGATTGTGATCGTATTGGCGTTCGTCATGATCTTGATCCGGCGCGCCACTTCTTCGGCACGGCCCGCCGCTTCGGAGACCTTGTCCTTGGCGTCCTGGCCGGAAGCCTCATGGGTTTCGATGGGGGCAGAGACGACCGCCTCGGTCAGGGCGGGCGTATCGGAAAGCTGCGCCAGAGCGCCCGGCGTGAAAAGCGTGGTGAAGGTTGCGGCGATTACAAATTTGCGGAGCAAGGTATGACCTCGAACGTCTGGAATGGATGCCATGAAGCTGTAGGGCAAAATGGCCGTTCGACCAGTTTGTTGCATCGCTTAAGCGTGTTTCTGCCTGTTCTTTGTTGGGCGGCCGTTCCCACTAGCGGCCACGCGCAGGAGGCGCCAGATTGCGACGAGCCCCTGACACAGATGGAAATGACCGCCTGTGCGAGCCTCGACTATGAAAGCGCCGATGCCGATCTCAACGAACTTTGGCCGCGGCTCGTGGAGGATGCCCGCTCCAAGGATGCGGCAATGAGCGACTTTCTCGCCGAGCGCGACATTCCGAGCACCGAAGAAACGCTTCGCCGAGCGCAACGCGCCTGGATCGACTATCGTGATGCCGAATGCGACTACCGCGCCTATGACGCGCTCGGGGGTTCGATGCAGCCGATGATCGGCAGTCAATGCCGGGCCGATCTCACCCGTGCCCGTATCCGGACGCTTCGTTCAGCGCTCGATCAGGCCGAAGGCGACGTCGGAAGCCGTGAATGATTTGCTCCCAAGCTGAATGCCGACCCTGAAAAAGCCCTTACGATCGCGCCGAACATCGAGGACCGAAAATGCCAGCCACCCTCTCCCGCGCCGCTTATGCCGACATGTACGGCCCGACAACCGGCGACCGCGTTCGCCTCGCCGATACCGAATTGTTCATCGAGGTTGAAAAAGACCTCACCACCTATGGCGAGGAGGTGAAATTCGGCGGCGGAAAGGTCATTCGTGACGGTATGGGCCAAAGTCAGGTGAGCCGGGCGGATGGCGCTGTCGACACGGTCATCACCAATGCGCTGATCGTCGACTGGACAGGCATCTACAAAGCCGATGTCGGTCTGAAGGACGGCCGCATTGTCGGCATCGGCAAGGCCGGAAATCCCGATACGCAGCCCAATGTCGATATCATCATCGGCCCCGGCACGGAGGCCATTGCGGCCGAAGGCCGCATTCTCACCGCTGGCGGCATCGACAGCCACATCCACTTCATCTGCCCTCAGCAGATCGAAGAAGCGCTGATGAGCGGCATCACCACCATGATCGGCGGCGGCACCGGCCCGGCGCACGGCACGCTTGCCACCACCTGCACGCCCGGCCCCTGGCACATTGCGAGGATGATCGAGGCGGCCGACGCCTTTCCGATGAACCTCGCATTTTCAGGTAAGGGCAACGCGTCAGACCCGCGCGCGCTGGAAGAAATGGTGCTCGGCGGCGCATCCGCATTGAAGCTGCATGAAGACTGGGGCACGACGCCGCAGGCGATCCGTACCTGCCTGTCGGTCTGCGACGACCACGACATTCAGGCGATGATCCACACTGACACGCTGAACGAGAGCGGCTTCGTGGAAAGCACGATCGAGGCGATCGACGGCCGGACGATCCACGCCTTCCATACGGAAGGTGCTGGCGGCGGCCACGCGCCGGACATCATCAAGGTCGCCAGCCTGCCGAACATCATACCAAGTTCGACCAATCCCACCCGGCCCTATACCGGCAATACCATCGCCGAACATCTAGACATGCTGATGGTCTGCCATCACCTCGACGGCAATATTCCGGAAGATGTGGCGTTTGCCGAAAGCCGGATCAGGAAAGAGACCATCGCGGCAGAGGACATTCTGCACGACCTCGGCGCCTTTTCGATCATCGCCTCGGACAGTCAGGCCATGGGCCGCGTCGGCGAGGTTATCATCCGCACGTTCCAGACCGCCGACAAGATGAAGCGCCAGCGCGGCCGCCTGGCAGACGAAACCGGCGAGAACGACAATCTGCGCGTCAAGCGCTATGTGTCCAAGTTCACCATCAACCCGGCCATCGCCCATGGCATGAGCGAGCATATCGGCTCCATCGAGGTCGGCAAGCGCGCGGACCTCACCCTCTGGCATCCTGCTTTCTTCGGCGTGAAGCCGGAAATGGTGCTGGTCGGCGGATCGATCGCCGCCGCGCCGATGGGTGATCCGAACGCTTCGATCCCGACCCCGCAGCCCGTCCATATGCGACCCATGTTCGCCGCGTTCGGCAAGGCGCGGACCAATTCATCGATCACCTTCGTCAGCCAGTCGGCGCTCGATAATGGCCTTTCCGGCCGTCTCGGCACGGCCAAGAAGATGCTGGCCGTAAAGAATACGCGCGGCGGAATCGGCAAATCCGCCATGAAGCTGAATGACGCGACGCCGCAGATTGAGGTCGATCCGGAGACATACGAAGTCCGCGCCGATGGCGAATTGCTGACCTGCGAGCCGGCAACGGTTCTGCCCATGGCACAGAGGTATTTTCTGTTTTGATGGTTCATATTCATGTCGCAAGGCTATACTTCTGAGGACGGGCCAACGAAAATCACACTCAAAACGCGCACGAATAAATCAGCACTGGGAACCAGTGTAAGAAAGAGACCGATCGCGCCAAACAGAATGCAGAAGCAAAGTGAAAATCTTCTTTTTCTTGATTCTCTAAAGTAGGTTTCAATTAAGATACCCTTGAGCAAAGACTCAAATTTACTTTTTGCTGAAGCCCAATGCGACTCGATCGGATCTCTCTGACGATTTCCCTCTACTCTTCTGCCAATCGCGGTATCTAGGAAACTGTCCCACTCGGCATCGTAGTACTTCCCATAACGGGTAAATGCGTCATAGCCGGTGTATCTGATTTGTTCATGTAGATGTACATAGGTATTAACCAGCGCGTTCCGAAACATCGTTTCCACATATTCGGGCCGGGAAGTACCGAACCGCATCACGAATGGGCGACGCAGACGATACAATAGGTTCGACAAACCCATAAAAATTAGGCCAAAATATAAGCTCCTCAAACGCCATTCATTTGATATCAAAAAATAGCGTGGATTTTGCCCAGATAACTCGCTGAAATTGATATGTTGGGCAACGGAGTCGTTGAACAGTATCAGATAGCCGACGACGGGCACCGCCAGTGAAAGGTTAGCCAATTTTGAACCGAACAACCAAACATAGTCGGGCCAAGCGAAATTGTAGGTGAGCGCCCAGAGCCTAGTTTGGAATTTTTGGATCAACCCTTGCCCCATCTATTGTCCCGAAGTTAAAAATGCCCGCAACAGCAATTGCATCTAAGTTCACTGATGCCGTGATCTCGGCAGTTTGCATAATACGAGCGGAACTCTCGTGCAGAATTTGAGAGAAAGTACCTGCCAACGGATCATACCGCATGGATCGGGTAGTAACCATCCCGCCGACACGATCACTTTGGACGAGACCGCGCGGCACCGGCGGCGGGCGAAGCTGACGTCCGATGGCGGGATCGAGTTTTTGCTCGACCTGCCAACGGCACGGCTATTGCGGCACGGCGAAGGGCTGTTGCTCGAGGATGGACGCGTGATCGAGGTCCGCGCGGAGCCGGAAGCCCTGCTGGAGGTTCGCGCCGATGACCCGCGCCATCTCCTCGCCCTTGCCTGGCAGATCGGCAACCGGCACCTCCCCGCGCAGATCGAATCCGACCGCATTCTCATCCGCCGCGATCATGTCATTGAGGAGATGCTAACCGGCCTCGGCGCGTCCGTCGCCCATGTCGAAGCGCCTTTCGATCCCGAAGGCGGCGCCTATGGCGATTCCCATTCCAACCATCATCACCACGACCATAATCATGGCGGTCACGGGCACAGCCACGAGCATGGCGATCACGATCACTCACATCACCACCATGCCCCTCACCACCATGATTGAGTGCGGCCGGTGACACGCTCACTCCTCACCTTGCTGTCGTGGCTTTCTCCGGTCTTTCCGACCGGCAGCTTCGCCTATTCGGCAGGGCTGGAAACAGCCACGCTCGAAGGACGGGTGACGACGGCAGAGACGCTGGAAGATCGGCTGATCACGCTTATTCGATTGGGCGCGCCTTGGAATGATGCTGTCCTGCTCGCCTCGGCCTACCGTGCCGCTGACGACGATGGAAAACGCAAGGAACTGATCGCCCTCGCCCGCGCACTTTGCGGCTCAGCCGAGAGATTGCGCGAAACGCTTGATCAGGGCCGCGCCTTTCATGCCGCAGCGACACCCTGGTTCGGGGGTGATCGCGATGCGCTGCTGGACGGCGCGCCCCTTCCCGTCATGATCGGATACGCGGCAGCGCGCTATGGCCTGTCACTCGAGGAGACGATCTCCGCCTTTCTCCACGCCTTTGTCTCGGCGCAATTGCAAGCGGCCATCCGGCTGTCGATCATCGGCCAGTCGGGCGCAGCGAGCGCGCTCGCGCGACTGGAAAAAGAGGTCGATGCTGTGGCGCAGCGCGCCATCACGACCGACATCGAAGATCTCGGCACCTGCGCATTGGCAGCCGAAATTGATGCCCTACGTCACGAAACCCTTCCCGGACGGTTATTTTTGTCATGAACGAGCATGTGAACCCAGAAAAAACGGCACAGCGCGCGCCATCTCCAAATGGTCCGCTGAGGGTTGGCATTGGCGGACCGGTCGGCTCCGGCAAGACGACACTGACCGCACGGCTCTGCGAGGCGCTGCGTGATGAGATGAGCGTCGGGGTCGTCACCAACGACATCTATACGCGCGAGGACGCCGATGCGCTGGTTCGGATGCAGGCCCTTTCCTCCGACAGGATCGAAGGCGTAGAGACGGGCGGCTGCCCACACACCGCCATCCGCGAAGACGCCTCCATCAATCTGCGCGCCATCGAACGGCTGCGCGAGCGATGCCCCGATCTCGACGTGGTGCTGATCGAGAGCGGCGGCGACAATCTGGCCGCGACCTTTTCGCCGGATCTGGCCGATCTGACGATCTACGTCATCAGCGTGTGTCAGGGCGATGACATTCCACGCAAGGGTGGCCCGGCCATCACGCGCAGCGACCTCCTGATCGTCAACAAGGCCGATCTGGCGCCTCATGTCGGTGCCGATCTGGATCGCATGAAGGCGGATGCAAAGGCGTCTCGCGGCGAACGACCCAGCGTCTTCACCGATCTGCGCCATGGCGAAGGGACCGACGCGATCGTCGCCTGGCTGAAGGAGAATGGCGGGCTCTGACGACCGCCCACCTATGGCAGGCTGCTGGGACTATCCGGCGTTCCGCGCCCTGGGCGGCCGGCATAAAGACGGCGATAGCCTTCCATGAATCGCCTGTCGATCCGATCCTTCATGAACAACGGCAAGCGCCCGCGCCAATAGTAGCCGCCCCATTGGCCGAAACCGGTGCCGTCCCCGAGATTGAGCGCCGAGAACCACCTCTTTTGCGGCCTGTATGCCTTCATCGTATCGCCCGCGATCCGGGCCAGCAGATTGTGGGTCAGGATCGGTGCAGCTCGGACACCAAAGACCCCGACATTCGGACGGGGATCGTCTATGAAATGCGCACAATCGCCGATGGCAAACACCCGCTCATCCGATATGGATTGCAGTGTCGGCCTCACACAGATCCCGCCCGGCTCGTTAAAAGCCAGACCGTGCACCTTCGCCTCGGGGGGTGGCCTCAGTCCGGTCGCGAGCAGAACATGGTCGAATGGCAGCGCAGTCCCATCGGACAGAAGCACGGCTTCGTCATTGATGGCCTCGCAGGCTGAGTTCGTCCGGGTATCGACACCGAAGCCCCTCAGCAGGTGTTCGATGGCCGCGGAAGCACCTTCCGATGCCTTGGCCATAAGCCTGTTTTCTGGAGACACCAGCGTGATGTCGATTGCCGCGCCGTAGCGGCGACCCAGCGCAGCCGCATTGGCAGACAGTTCGCAACCGGAATGGCCACCGCCGATCACGACGAGCCGCACGGTCTGCCGGCGCTCGATCATCGAGCGGAGCGCATCGCGGAGCGCGATCAGCTGAGACAGAGGCTTGGCCGTAAAAACGGAGGCGGCGGCAGAGACCGGGAATGGAGCCGCGACGGTCGAGCCGAGATTGAGCGAGAGCAGTTCGTAATCGATGGGGCTGGCATCCCGAAGGCGAACGCGCCGTTCGGCCGGAACGATGTCTTGGACTTCACCGCGTACATGCCGCACACCGCAAGCTGCCGCAAGGGCTGCCGAACTCAACTGCCCCTCTTCCTCGGTATATTGCCCGCCGAGGATACCGGCCGCGAGCGAGGAATAGCGAAATATCCCATCATCGATGAGAACGACGTCCGCGCCGGCATCCGCCAGTTTCCGTGCGTTCGAAACGACATGAAGATGGCCGTGACCGAGACCCGCGAGGACAACGCGCATCAGGCTGCGGCACCACCCGGCTTGCAACGCTGGCACAGGCCGCGAACTTCTCCGAAGAGGCTGCTCGCGGAAAAGCCAATGGGTTTGGTAGCCTCCTGCACGGCGGCATCGAGATTGCCGACATTCAGCTCTTCCACCTCGCCGCATTCATCGCAGACCGCGAAGAGCACGCCATGCCCGCCGCAATGATTGTGATTGCAGCTGACGAAGGCGTTCAGCCGGTCGAGGCGATGCACCATGCCGGTATCCAGCAGCTTGTCGAGCGCGCGGTAGATCTGCGGCGGGGCGCGAAGCCCGTCCTCCCTCAGGCGGTCCAGGAGATTGTACGCGGTCAGCGGTGTGCCTTCTTCCCGCAGTGTCTCCAGAACAAGCCGCTGGTTGCGGGTCAGTTTCTCTTCGGATGGATGGTGGTGACAGTCGGTTGTCATGGATCCGTTCTCCGCTGCCGCTTCGGCAGGATACGTACAAGAAGAAAGAGCGCACAGGCTGCCACCACGATGGAGGGGCCAGCCGGCGTATCAAAGGCGAACGAGCCGTAAAGTCCAAGAAGAATCGCCGCGATACCCGCGGCTGCGGCAAGAGCCGCCATCACTTCCGGCCCGCGAGCCAGCCGCCGCGCCGTGATCGCCGGGATGATGAGCATGGCCGTGATGAGCAGCACGCCGACCACTTTGATGGCCACGGCGACCGTCACCGCGAGAAGCAGCAGAAAGATCATTTCCGCACGTTTTGGACGCGCACTCTCGGCGGCAGCGATTTCCGGCGAGACCGTTGCCGCAAGAAGGTCGTTCCAGATCATCGCAAGGGTCAGCAGGATGAGGATCGCCCCTCCGCCCATAACGAACAGATCGCCACGGCTGATCGCGAAGATGTCCCCGAAGAGTAGTCCGTTCAGATCGATCCGTTGCTCGGCAAGCGCGATAGCCACCAATCCCAGAGCCAGACTGCCATGCGCAAGAAGACCAAGGATCGCATCACCGGCGAGGTCGCCCTGCCGGCGCAGTGTGAAGAGCAGAAGGGCAACCGCGACGCAAACGGCCAGAATGGCGAGCGGCAGATAAATGGAAGCCAGCGTACCGAGTGCAATTCCGAGCAGCGCCGCATGAGAGAGCGTATCGCCGAAATAGGCGAGTTGCCGCCATACCACGACGCAGCCGAGCGGCGCGGTGAGCATCGCGACGATCAGGCCGCCAAGCAATGCACGGATCAGAAAATCATCGAGCATCAGACGAACTTACCTGATTTCGGAGCGTGTCGTGAGAATGGTGGTGATGGCTGCATTCATGCGGATCGCATGTATCGGTAATCGTCCCGTCCGAATGGAGCACGCGGCCATCGGCAAGATGCTGGTGATCGTGCTGGTGGCGGTAAACGGCCAGGCCTCGCGGAGCCTTGCCGCTGAAAAGAGCACGATATTCCGGCATCTCGCTGACAGCCTCCGGCGTGCCTTCGCAGCATATGTGTCCATTGAGACAAAGCACGCGATCGGTCTGCGCCATGACGAGATGCAGATCGTGGCTGACCAGCAAAACGCCGCAGCCGAGACGCCGCCGCGCCGCTGCAATCAGATCATAGATCGCGACGGCACCAGCCATGTCGACCCCCTGGGCGGGCTCATCCAGAACAAGCAGTTGCGGTTTCATGGAGAGCGCCCTGGCAATCAGAACACGCTGCATCTCGCCGCCCGAGAGGCCACGCATCTGTGCGTCGATCAAATGGGATACGCCGGTCTCTTCCAGCGCGGCGATCGCCTGTCGCCGCGACAGCGGCTTCGTCAGACGCATGAAACGCGACACAGGCAGCGGCAGATTGGGATCTATGGCCAGTTTTTGCGGAACATAGCCGATGCGCAGATCGGCGGCCCGGACCACCTTTCCCTCCGTAGGGCGGAGAAGGCCAAGAAGCAGTTTCGCTGTCGTCGATTTGCCCGACCCGTTCGGACCGACCAGCGTGACGATTTCGCCGGGAGAGATCGAAAGATCGAGCCCTTGCACCAGAAAGCGGTTCTCGACCGAATACCCGGCCCGCTCCATTTCGACCAAAGGCATGGTTTTCAAATGTTCCTTGGCCCGGCCAGAGACCTCTCGGGACATATCGAGCACTGCAAACTCCAATTTACGACTAGACAATATGTTACGTTATATCATAACAATTCGCAAGCTCACTCATATCGAGATGAGCTAAACAGATAACGGACCGATCATCCATGTCATTTCATCGCCTTTTTCAAACGGTCGCGCCAGCTGCGCTGATCTCCCTTTCCTTCATCCCGACAGGCTCGGCAAGAGCCGACGAAGCCCCCGAGGTCATTGCCTCCTTTACGCCGATCCATTCGCTGACGGCCTCTCTGATGGAAGGCGTGGGTGAACCGCAGCTTCTGGTGCCGCCCACAGGCTCACCGCATGAATTCGCGTTGCGGCCCAGCCAGGCCGGCGCGCTTCAGGACGCGGACCTCGTCATACGGATCGGGCCGGCCTTAGAGAGTTTTCTGGATAAGCCGCTCGCCTCGCTCGGCGCTAACGCGCACATCCTCGACCTGATGACGGTCGATGGAATCGACCTGCTCCCAACCCGCGAAGCCGGAATATTCGATGAAGGCACCGAGGATCACGACCACGATCATGAGGAAGCGGGCAGCGACAAACACGACCATGACGACGCCCACGCCGAGAGTGCCGATCACCATGAGCATGAGCATGATCGCGATGGAGAGTCTCATGAAGACCATCAACACGAGAACCATGCTCATGACGGACATGACCATGGTCCAGAGGATCCGCACATCTGGCTCGATCCCCACAATGCCGAGACGATGGTGAAAGCGATCGCCGACGAACTGAGAGAGATCGACCCGGCAAATGCGGACCGTTACGACGAGAATGAAAAGAAGACGCTCGCATCCATCGAGGCACTGAATGACGAGATCCGGGGGATCCTTGGTCCGGTCAAGGGAGGGTCGCTGATCGCGTTTCACGACGCGCTTCAATATTTCGAAAAGGCCTATGGGCTGAACGTCGCCGGCACATTGACCATCTCACCGGAAATCGCGCCCGGCGCCAAGCGCCTCTCGGCACTCCATGCGAAGATGGAGGAAGAGAATGTCCGCTGCATTCTCGTCGAGCCACAATTCTCTCCGCGCCTTGCGCAGACCGTCTCCGAAGGCACCGAAACGAAGATCGCTACATTCGATCCGGCGGGTAGTACGGTCGAGCCGGGGCCACAGGCCTATAGCGAGACCATGCTCGCCAATGCCAGAGCGCTGGCGGAGTGCCTTAGCGACAACTGAGGAGCCTGCCGGCCTGGCGGCGACGTATCCCTCTGCCGCCCGGTCCAACCGCTCACTCGCCAAAGGCGATCAACGCTGCTGAGGTTCGCCCGCTTCGGCCTTGCGGGCCGGTTGTGCAGCGTACCAGGCTGCCAGCGCATCGATCTGGCCGTCCGTGAGATCATGGGCGGCCTTTTTCATCAGCGTGACGCGATCCGTGCCGCCTCTCTCGCGTTCGCGAAAGGCGTGGAGCTGTTCGACCAGATAAGCCTCATATTGACCTGACAAAGCAGGAAAGAGAGCGCCTTTCGGCCCTTCGCCATGCCCATGGCAGGCGACGCAGGCCGGCACGTTCTTCTTTGGATCGCGACCATAGGCCAGCTCTTCGCCTCGCTCCATCAGTGCCGCATCGGATTTGGCCTCTCCTTTTGGATCAGCCACCGGCATCGCCCCGTACCATGCCGCAAGTTCGGCCAGTTCATCGGCCTCCGGCACACTGGCCGCGTGAGCCATGAAACCGCTCTGTCGTGAGCCCGACCGATAGGCCTCCAGAGCCGCGGTCAGATAGGTGGTGTTCTGAATATCGAGGCGCGGAATATAGGATCCGCCACGACCAAGTCCGTCCTCGCCGTGGCAGGTCACACAGGGTGCCGCCGCAGCGGGACGCTCCGTTCGCGCCATAGCGCGAGCTGGGCCATCCCGGCCAAGCAGGGCCTCATATTGCTGGTGGTTCATGCCTTCCTTGACGGCCATCAGAAACGCCACGACGCTCCAGACCCCGTCATCGCGGCTGGCGGTCGGCCATTGCGGCATACCGCTCATTTTCACGCCCTCATGAACGATCCAGAAAAAGTGACGCGGCTGCCAATGATCTGCCGCCTCTTCGATATGCGGCGGGCGCGGGTTCATGGCTTGCGCCGTTTGCGACTGCTGCTCGCCCGGGCTGGCATGACAAAACCGGCAAGCCTGGTCGAAATGGCCTGCCCCAAGCGCGATCCGTCCCGCATCGTCCAGATCCGGCGGCACTTCACTTTCCGGCGGAGCATAAAGGTCGACCGAATTGTGATAGGTCGTGTGCAGCACCCATGAGACGCCCGGCAAGTGCCCGAGACGGGCCGATACATTGTAAAGACCGCCGAACACCACCGTGCCCGCGATCACGAGGCCGAGAATAGCGAGGATCGCGAGATGCGCGGCGATGATCCTTGGCGAAAAGATACCTCTCACGATATGTCCCCCGTCATCGGCACAGCATCCTCCGACCCACCGAGAGAGCGCCGCACGAGCGCGACCCCACCAACCAGGTAGGCGACGCCCCCGACGGCAAGCATCAGCATGCCCCCCAATTGCTGATCGGCGAGCGGCTCCGTGCCATAGCAGATCGCCGCGTAGAGCGGCCTGGGCGCCAATGTCAGGAGAGCGCCAAGCAAGGTCATATGCATGGACGTCAGCAAGAGGCCGCCGGCCCCTGCCAGCCCGGAAGCTGCGTTGAGCGACGAGGCCCAGACACCATAACCCACGACCAGAAAGCTGGCCTGTTCAAGGACGAACCATGGCCATGAGGTCTGCGCCAGTTGGTGGGGCGTGCCGAAATGCCAGCCCCATACGACGAAAAACTCCAGCACGGCCGCGATGAGCGGAGAGAGGATCAATCCTCCGGAAAGACGCGGAAGGGCGAGAACCAGAAGCGGTGCCGCGACAGCGACAAGCACCATGTGGCGGACCATGTGCAAGGTGAAGGGCCACCGGCCGGCCGACGGCATCAGAAGTGGCGCGGCCCAGACAAGGCAGAGAAGCAGCAAAGCAATCGTAAGGCAGGTCACTCTTCCCCTGCGCCCGCTCATCGGCACGTCTCCATGAAGATCGCCGGCATCGCAACATAGATGACCGCGATGGCGCTCATGATGGAAAGCAGAAAGGCCGCGTGCCCCAGAAATTCATGGCGGTCTTCGCCGACAGCCTTGGCATGGTCGTAATCGTAATCGTCGAGATAGTCCCACTGCCGCCAGGACACCCATGCGACGTAGCCGATCACGGCCAACGCAAGCACGGTGATCCCGGCAATGGAAAGACGCATGAAGGGCACCGGATCGAACTCGGCTGGCGCAAATCTGGCGCAGTATAGGGCCGCGCCGCCATAGCTGAGGATGAAATGGATGGCCCATGCGAGCGGTGACAGCGTGATCAGCCAGAGGCTGGATGCCTCCTCTGCGAACCTGCGGCGCTCTTCCTTGTTTTCGGGTGTTTCCTCCTGCTGCTGGCGGGCTTCCAGAACGGCCTTCCGGGACGCTTCGGCATGGGTGATGCGGCTCATCTCAGACCTCCCCTGCCAGGATCGGAAAGACCCCGATCATGAACGCGGCGGCTGCCATCGTCACCAGCATGAAATGCCAGAACAGGGTGATATTCCAGAGATCGGCGTCATATCGCGTGGTCAAC